>NC_009523.1:910227-1213636 GCF_000016665.1 Roseiflexus sp. RS-1 | reverse complement strand
CGGTTGTCGGCTATCGGCTATCGACTATCGACCATCGGCTATCGACCATCGGCTATCGGCTACGAGAAGCCCTCGACTATGCAGGACAAAGCCCGCCTGCACGGGAGAGAGCGGACTATGTATTCAAAGACCATAATAGCGCGTTGGAATGTGCGTTCCAACGTTACCGTCTCAACTGCTCCAGCATAGGACGCAATTTGTATTTCTTGTAGTGTTTCTGGATCAGATCGTTCAAGACGGTATTCCAGACATCGTGCTGACCGCTTACGAGGAGGATGTCCCGTCCTTGCCGCAGCCACGTAATGGCGTTGATATACGCTGAGGCAAGCCCCCTGTCCATGATCGCAGCCGCCTGGCGATAGCACTGTTCAAACGCCCAACGAGGATGGGTCGCCCTGACAGCATCGATGACCTGACCCAGTTTGCTCGACCACGGATTTTTCTCAACCAGCGCCATCGCCTTATCGAACATCTGCTCCATAAGGTAGATCTCCACCTGCTCATCAATATTATTAATATTGGCGGATGCCAGTTCGACCGTTTGCAGCGCCTGCTCACGATGACGATCCCACTCGTCGTGCAACCATGTTCGTAACCAGCGATAATGCTCTGCCAGGGGATACGCGCCAAGTGCGATCCAGCCAGCGTGAAGCGCAAGATCACGGCGTCCATGGCGGGCTGCTTCATCACGCAACCACCGGGCGAGACCTTCTCTCTGGCGGTGCGGCGCATTCAGGGTCAGTCCATGGGTTGCCAGATCGAGCGCCTTTTCGACGTCACCGTGGTCGATCAGGGTTTGCGCGATGGCAAGAATGTCGCCGAGATCGGTCAGGTACGTGCGCGCTTCCGCCGCAGCTGCTTCACGTCTGCCCAGGGTCACGAGCATCTTCAGATAATCGAGGAATCGCCGCTCAGCCCGCGCCAGGTTGAGATACTCTTCATAGCGGCCGCGCGCTTGCAGGATACGCAGGCGAATGGTCACGAGTTTGTCGGCGAACCTGGGGCGATCTCCTTCCCAGATGCCGTGCTCGCCAGGGTGACCCTGCATTGCCGCGACGAGAGGCGGATAGCGCCAGCCCTGTTCAGCGGCCGTAGCAGCGATCAGCAGCGCATATCCGCCCCCCAGAGCATCATTCCACGTCTGCAACGTTCTTGCCCAGCGCTGGCTTTCCTGCGGCTCAAGGTCGGCGCGGAGCAGCGCTTCAGCCCATAGCTCGCCCCACGTCGCCAGCGTATCGCTGGCGAACCCAATCACGTCACCCATGGAGTCGTGGTCGATCCACTGGCATCCATCCAGCCAGGCAATCGTTCCCGCCTCCAGAACGGCAAGGGCGCCACGTGCATCATCGGCGCTCAAAAGATCGCCGACGACCTCGATTGCGGGCATCAACGCCTCTCCCAGATCGATGACATCCTCATAGTAGTCACCGGTATCGTAGTCTCTGAGCAGGCGACGCATATCGGCTCTGATCCGACGTTGCAGCACTGCCAGATCGACCGGCAGAGACACAGTGGCGCTCGTGGACGGGGTTGCGAGCGTCGCCAGCAATTCCTCAACATCGTCGATCAGGTCGGGATGCACGGCAACCAGTTGCACCACGAGTCTGGTCAGTTGTTCGGCGTCCAACGGGGCAAGCAGGCTGGTCAGATCTGGTCGCTGTTCCACCTGCTCGGGTCGGTTGAGCAGGTACAGCAGAGTCGCCACAATGTGCTTGCAATCGCCGCCCCAGTCATACGGGCAGGTGCATTCGGCGTTGATGATGGCGCCCTGCGCGTCAAAGCGAACAGTCACACGGTACAGTTCGTGGTGAGAACCGACGACCTGAGCGGTAAGGACTCCCTCCCGCCAGACGACCTGGCGGACTGCTCCCTGCGCAAAGTACGCCAGCCCGCGTGTCCAGGATTGCGCTCCGGCGCGTTCGCGAATCTGCTGCTTATCCAGATCCGGCAATCGTGACACGTCAACTCCTCCGGGCACACATAATGGGCATGTTTCCATACCGGATTGTACCACGTCGTCCAGGAAGATGGGTGTGACCGCGCCGTTTGCGCTCTACGGTCTTCCGACCATCGTCCGTCTACTCAATTCACCACCACTGACAAGCAGCGCTCACGTGCCACGGCGGTTTCCTTCCGCTGCGCCGTGCGCCGGTTGTATGCTATAATGCCTCGTCGAAGGAAAGGAACAGAGCGCAACCAGGGTTCAAGACCGATGCGGTGCCCCTACTGTCAGCATCCCGACAGCGACGTCATCGACACACGCAAACTCCACAATGGCGAAACGATCCGCCGACGGCGCAAGTGTGAAGCGTGCGGGCGGCGTTTCACCACCTACGAGCGTGTCGAGATGGTCAGCATTACGGTCGTCAAAAAGAATGGCGAGCGCGAGCCATACGACCGTGAAAAGTTGATGCGCGGCGTGCGCACCGCATGCTACCGTCGCCCCGTTCCGGCACAGGCGCTCGAAGCGCTGGCGAACGACATCGAAGCCGAACTCATGGCGCGCGACGAGCCGGAAGTGCCGTCATCGCTGATCGGTGATATGGTCATGCGCCGGTTGCGCGCCATCGATGATGTTGCCTATATTCGTTTCGCCTCGGTCTATCGTTCGTTTGCCGACATTGGGAAACTGCGCGAAGCGGTTGACGAATTGCTGGGGCAGGGACATTGAAAGAGACGGAACAGATGAGCATAGACGTGTCCGATCAGCCACAACCATCGTCTCCTGAAGAACGCCGGGCGAGTCCCATCACGCGGTTTTTCGGCGAACTGAGCGCCGGGCTGCGCGAGATCCGCTGGATCATGGTGCTGCTGTACGGGATCGCTGGCGGCATACTGATGCCGTTATCACTCACCGTGGGCGGGTTTGCCGGATTCCTGGCAGGCATCGTCCCGGTTGGCGTCGGGTTGCTGCTGGCGCGGAATGTTCCCGGTCATTATGCACTGCATGGGTTCCTGACCGGTGCGCTGGCGTCGCTGGTGGCAGCCGCAACCCTCTGGTTCTTTATTTTCCAGACCCAGTTTGGCGTCAATGGGGCAGGCATGGTCGAACCGGGAACGCCGCCGTGGGACGCCTGGATGGTGCTCAGCGGCTTCTTCGGTTTTTCGCTGATCGTCTTCTGCACCTTCGGCGCCAGCACAGCCGGGCGCATTGAAGAGCGCAACCGTGCACTGCGTGAAGAGATCAAGCAGCGTGGCGGCGCCCTCGAACGACCGGGCGCGATTCGTGAGCCGGACGATATTCGCGGGCTATCATTGCCCCAACTCGGCTACTACGTCAACAATCTGTTCAAAAAGCAGGGGTTTACCTTCAAAGATTACCGCTTCCTGCACAAAGACAAATATCTTGATATCTGGATGGAATATAAAGAAGAACCCTGGCATTTGCGCCTGTCGGTCGCCGATAAAGTGGCGCCTGGAGCCGTCGAAAGCCTGATCCAGGAGATGAAGCGCGAAGGGTGCTCCAAAGGGGTGGTTATCACCTCGACCGAGTTTACACCCGGCGCGATCAAAGCGGCAAAGGATCGCCCTGTTGTGCTGATCGACGGCGCAACGTTGTATCAGATCGCCGAAAAGTGACCGACTGATTCGGAGCAGTTCGATGCAGATTTCTCTCAAAGACAGGATCGCGGTGGTCACCGGCGGATCGCGCGGGATCGGGCGAGCGATTGCGATGACCCTGGCCGCCGCCGGTGCAACGGTCGTCGTCAACTATCAGCGCAACGCCGCCGCAGCCGACGAAACCGTCGCTGCGATTACCGCCGCCGATGGCGCAGCGATCAGCATTCAGGCGGATGTGAGCGTATCCGCCGATGTCGAGCGATTGTTCAAGACGGTGCTCGATCAGTATGGCACGGTCGATATTCTGGTCAACAATGCTGGCATCACCCGTGACACACTGCTGCTGCGCATGAAAGAAGACGATTTCGACACCGTTATCGACACCAACCTGCGCGGCGTCTATCTCTGCACGAAGGCCGCGCTGCGACCAATGACCAGGGCGCGCAGCGGGCGCATCATCAACATCACGTCGGTAGTGGGACTGATCGGCAATGCGGGGCAGAGCAACTACGCCGCCGCAAAAGCCGGGATCATCGGCTTCACCCGCGCGGTTGCACGCGAAATGGCGTCGCGCGGCATTACGGTCAACGCAGTGGCGCCTGGCTATATCGAAACCGAGTTGACCGCCGGGCTCGGCGAACAGGTACGCGCCGCCATTCTCGAAGCCATTCCACTGGGGCGCCTCGGTACGCCGCAGGACGTAGCCAATCTGGTCTGCTTCCTGGCATCCGACGCGGCCGCATACATCACCGGTCAAACGCTGACCGTCGATGGCGGTATGGTCATGAACTAGCATTGTGCTTGACGGTGAACCTGAAAGACGGTAGAATACCGCGTCGAAGCGCATGCACGGGGAGGAAATACGCATCGTGTCGCAACCGTCGGGACAAGTGACGGTCGCTGCGCCCGTCCTGCTCGCGCTGGCGCGCGCCGCTCTCCGCGAAACGCCGGGCATCGTCCGACTGGCAGGTACGCCGACTGTCCGGGAAGGACCGACGATCACCGCCGGTCCAGGTGCGGCGATTGCTTTTGGCGCAGCAGGAGTGACGGTTGAGTGCACAGTGGTTGCCGCTGCGGGGAAGCGTCTGGCAGAGGTCGCGGCGACTGCGCAGGCTGCAGTTGCCGCTGCGCTGCGGGAACTGGCCGGTGTGGACGTTGCTGCGGTCAACATTTCGATTGTGGATGTTGCTGCGGTAGAAAAGACACGCGACCATGGCTAGTTTACGTCGCCGGGTGCGCGCAATCGCGCTACAGATTTTGTTTGAACTGGATGCGACCGATCATTCGCCGGATCAGGTCGTGGCGCGTCGCCTTGAAGAGGAGCGCCTTCCGCCGGAGGGGGAGCGTTTTTTGCGGCGCCTGGTCTTTGGCGCCTGGGAGCATGCGTCATATCTGGACCGTATTATCGAAGAAACTGCGCCGAACTGGCCCGTCAGTCAGATGCCCGGCGTCGATAAAGCTATTTTGCGAATTGCGCTCTTTGAGGCGCTGATCGATGAGGAGGAAAAAACGCCGCTGAAGGCGATCATTAACGAGGCGGTGGAGCTGGCCAAGCAGTACGGCAGCGATAATTCGAGCCGGTTTGTCAACGGCGTCCTCGGCACGGTCGTCAGTCGCTATCGCGAGCGGCGCAAAGGATAGGCTCGTATTCATCACATCATTCGCTCATCATGGCTGTTGAAAGGAGAACATGCATGCCCTCGCCCGAAATGGAGTCTCGGCTCAAAAAAATCGTCGCAGAACAACTCGGAGTCGATGAAAGCAAGATCGTGCCAGAGGCGCGATTTACCGAAGACCTCAACGCCGATTCGCTTGATCTGGTCGAGATGATCATGGAACTCGAAGAGGCGTTTGGCGTCGAAATCCCCGATGAGGATGCCGAGAAGATCATGACGGTGCAGGACGCGCTGAACTATATCGAGCAGAAGTTGCAGGCGGCCTGAGCGTGCTTATGTCGAATATCGCCACAGCGGGCCGCTCCATTCTCCAGTCCGATGATCCAGTCTGGCGTTGTGCGGTCTGCTGTGGCGTTGTTGTGCGTACCGGGCTGCGCGTGGCGCAGGGAAGCAGACGATGGAACTTTTAGGAGTTGGTCCTGGCGAAATCCTGCTGATCCTGGTGATCATGCTGCTGGTCTTTGGACCGGAGCGCCTGCCTGAGTTTGCACGTCAAGCCGGTCTATTCGTGGTACGGGTGCGCGACTGGATCCAGCGCTCGCCGGATGCGGCGCTTGTACTGCGCGCGCGGGCGGAACTCGAGAGTGAGTTGCAGGCGATCCGCGCTGAGTTGACCCGCGAAGTCGAAAGTGTGCGGCAGGATCTGCAAAGTGTACGCTCAGATCTGGCGGACGCTGGCAAGCTGGTCGAGCAATCGGCGCAGGATGCCGCCGCTGTGTCTAAAATCGAACTCCCTGATACTACCGCGCAATCCACCGACACGCCATCGATTGCGCCGCCTGCGCCCGAAGTGAACGCTCCTGTATCTGCACCGCCCGTTCAGGAACCGGCAAGCGCCGTCCTGCCGGAGTTCGATGTCGATCCGGGTCCCATCGGCGCGCGCCGCGCGCGTATTGCCGAAGTCGCGGAAGCGCGGCAGGCCGCAACGCCGCCGCCAGCGCCAACGATTGCCGGTGGTGAAACGGTCGCGCGCGGCGCGCGCATCGAACCGCCTGCGCAACCGGCGCGCGTCGTGACCGACGACTCGCCATTTGCCGCCGATATGGCGCGGATCGATGACCTGAGCCGCCAGGTGGCGTCCATCGCAGAAGAACTTGCCCGCCTGCGTGTGATCCTGCTGCAACGTATGGCGGAAGAGAAACGCCATCAGGCGCATATCGATTCTGTATCACCGGGCGAAACCGTCGCGCTCAACGGAGCGCGTGATGCTGAAACGTTGCACAACGGTGCAGTATCGTCGAACGATGAACAGGCGCTGCCTGATGATACCCCGGCGCCGCCGCGCGGCGTCGAGGCGTTGCCCTGAGCAAGCGAACCTATGGAGTTCACATCGACCCAACTGATCATTATCGTCACTGTCCTTACCGTCCTTATCCTCCTGCCGTTGCTGGTTATCCTGCTGGTGCGCATCTTCATTAAGGACGACGTTCCGGCGGACGGCGAGGAGGCAGTGTCGAGCCTGACCGAGTTCACCAGTATTGGCGATGTGTGGCGTGCGTTTGTGCCTCATCTGCTGGAACTGCGCGATCGGCTGGTCAAATCGCTGGTTGCGATCGCTATCGGAACGATGATCGGGTTCTGGATCGTGAACAGTCCGGTGCTACTGGGCGAAGCGCTGCCGGTTTTTCTGGTGCGCCACCTGGCGCCGCCTGGCACGCAGTTGCAGGGTATCGATACCGGCGAAGTCTTCTTTGCATATATGCGTATGGCGCTGGTGGTCGGCATCACGCTGGCCATGCCCTTCGTGCTCTATCAGATTGTGGCATTCTTTCTGCCCGGCCTGCTCCCGCACGAAAAGCGCGTGCTGTTCATCGCGCTCCCGTTTGTCACCGAACTGTTCATTGCAGGCGTTGCGTTTGGCTGGTTCTTCACCGTCCCGGCGGCGCTTGGCTTTCTCCTCGGTTTTGGCGTCGATGGAACGACGATTATCACTCAGCCGCGCGTCGATAGTTTCATCGGCACCGTTGCGACGCTTCTCCTCTGGAATGGGCTGATCTTTCAGTTGCCCGCAATCGTGTATGTGATGGCGCGTCTTGGCGTCGTCACTGCCGCACGCCTGGCATCGACACGACGGTACGCTATCGTCATTATCTTTATCATCGCCGCGTTCATCACCCCCACCGGCGATCCCTACAACCTGCTGCTGCTCGCCATTCCCATGTATCTGTTGTACGAATTGGGAATCATCCTGGCGCGTTTCGTTCCCAAACGCCGGACTGCCGACGAACAGGCGGCAGCGCCCTCAGCCGGGTAGCAATCCCTTACCCGCCTGAGAGTGGCTCCTCTTCCGTTTCAGGTTCGTGTGCTACAATGTGGCAGATGGTGTGGATTCAGGGTCGCAGAGCTTCCCTATGCGACCGGATGTGCGTCTATGACGGTTGATATTCTTCCTGTGGCAGGACCGGTTGCGCATCTACCGCCACCCCCCGGTGGACGGTGGACGGTGGCCGACTATGAGCGCCTGCCGGAGGACGGGCAGCGCTATGAACTGATCGAGGGAGAGTTGCGTATGGCGCCTGCCCCGAATCCGGAACATCAGACTGCGAGTGGGCTGATCTTCTATCACCTGATGCAATGTGTGCAATTAGCAGGGCATGGCCGGGTCTTCACAGCGCCGCTCGATGTCGAACTCAGTCCGGTGACCATCGTCCAGTCGGATATCGTGGTCATTCTGAACGGCGGCGCCGCGACGATCACGACGCAACGGATCGTGGGACCGCCAGACCTGGTGGTGGAAGTGGTATCCCCCGGCACCGCCAGTTACGACCGGCGCGAGAAGCGCGACCTGTACGCCGCCGCCGGAATCCGCGAATACTGGATCGCCGATCCGGGGCATCGCGCGGTTGAGTTGCTCACCCTGGTCGGCGGGGCGTACCGCGCCGAACACGTCTATCGCGGGCAGGCGGTCATTCCGAGCCAGGTCATCCCCGGCTGGAACGTGGCGACCGACCTGCTGTTCGGATAATCACGCACGTTGCAGATATTCGGCGAGCAACCCGTGGAAAGACCATATCCCTGTGACTGGATGGCGTCTATGACGGTTGACATTCTTCCTGTGGCAGGACCGGCTGCACATCTGCCGCCACCTCCCGGCGGACGGTGGACGGTGGCCGACTATGAGCGCCTGCCGGAGGACGGGCAGCGCTATGAACTGATCGAGGGAGACCTGCGTATGGCGCCTGCCCCGAACCCGGAACATCAGGCTGCAGCGTTGCGCATTGCCCACCACTTTTTCGTCTTCATCGAAGCCGCAGGGCATGGCCGGGTCTTCACAGCGCCGCTCGATGTCGAACTCAGTCCGGTGACCGTCGTCCAGCCAGATGTTGTGGTCATTCTGAACGGTGGCGCCGCGACGATCACGACGCAACGGATCGTGGGACCGCCAGACCTGGTGGTGGAGGTGGTTTCACCCGGCACCGCCAGTTACGACCGGCGCGAGAAGCGCGACCTGTACGCCGCCGCCGGAATCCGCGAATACTGGATCGCCGATCCAGGGCATCGCGCGGTTGAGTTGCTCACCCTGGTCGGCGGGGCGTACCGCGCCGAACACGTCTATCGCGGGCAGGCGGTCATTCCGAGCCAGGTCATCCCCGGCTGGAACGTGGCGACCGACCTGCTGTTCGGGTAATCAGGCGCGCTGCAGATATTCGGCGAGCAATCCGTGGAAGTGGTGCACGCCGTTCTCACGGAGCACCGAAAAGCGCCCAACGTTGTAGGAGCGTGATCGCAGCCGCTTCTGCACCGCCTCGCAGATCTCGATGTCTTCCTTCTGCACCACGTCGCTGAACTTGAACGAGCGGTGAAACTCTTCCGCCACTTCGGGGCGATCAACATCGAGAACATACCACTCGAAAATCGTCAGCGTTCGCTCGTGTCCCAGCGGCAGAATGATGTTGATCTGGAGATTGTCCGGATAGATATTGAGCATCAGGTTGGGAAAGATCCAGTAGTAGAGCGCCTGCGCGGGCGCGCCTTCTTCCAGGTGCCGCCGGTAGAGCGAATCGGGATTTTCGCGGATCGGTGCGTGCTGCTTCGAGTAGTAGCGGAACGTCTCGACACGGTACTGTTTGTAATCGATTTCCTTGAACAACCCCGGATGCGCAACCGGAATGTGATACCCTTCCAGATAGTTATCGACATACACTTTCCAGTTGCAGGCAATTTCGTAATCCACCCGCTTGTAGAACCCCATGCGCTCCAGTGGCATATTCGCCGTCTCTTCAGGAATAGCGCCAAGCACCTCGCGCAACGGCGGCGCCTGCATGTCAAGGTTCACAAAGACGAACGGACCCCACGTATCCACCTGCACGGGGCGCAAACCATAATCCGCCCGGTCAAAATCTTCCACCCCCTCGAATTCCGGCGTCGAGCGCAGCGTCCCATCAAGGTTGTATGTCCAGGCGTGGTAACTGCACTGGAGTGTCTTGCGATTGCCGCATCCCTCAGCGACCGAACCGGCGCGATGGCGGCAGACGTTGTAGAAGGCGTGCAATTTCCCGGCGGTGTCGCGGGTGACGACCAGCGGCTCGTTGATAACCGAACAGGTAAAGTAGTCGCCCGGATTACGAACGTGCTCCGTCCGCCCGACGAGTTGCCAGGTGCGCCCAAAAATACGCTCTTCCTCGATCGTCAGCATCTGCGGATCGATATACCAGCGCGCCGGAATCGTCGTGGCGCGCGCCAGGTCTGGCTGAAACGTGTAATCGCTCAGGTTCATCGGGTTGCTCCATTGCAGTATCGCGGAGAGTGCAGCAGGATGCTGTGAGTCTAATCCAGGAGCGGTGAGTTGTCAATTGAAGTTCTGTCGCACTGCAGGGGGTATTGCGGGTTCTCAAAGGTAGAGTTCTTGGGAGAGATGAGCGGTTTTCTGCATTCCCGTGCGCTTTTGCCCCTCATCCCCCCAACCCCCTTCTCCCCTTGTGGGTTGAAAGGGGGGGGATTCGCAGGCAGATTGTCAACCGTTTCCGTTCCACCGAACGCACGGGCCGATCCGTCGGTAGCATGATCATGGAAGGATCGCGAGACACGGAGGATGGAATGGCCCGCACGCCCACGGAACGGTTGCTGCAGCAGCAGATCCAGACCCTCTTCCCGCGCTTGTCGCGTCACCGGCGCCGCGCCCTGTCCCGCTGGGTCTTGGGCGCCCGCTTGGCGGGGAGCGCCAATCGTCCCGCGCTGGCGCCAGCGCTCGCCACTGCCGGGATCGCCCGTGCCGCCACCCTGGCGGACGCCTGGGACGCCTGGATCGCCGCCCCGGCCCATCTCATAAACACCGCCGACCCACCTGCGGCGGGTGCGCCACCGGTGGTCAGTCCGCTGGCGTGCGGCGCCGACCTGCTCCGCTGGATTCGCGCGCACTGGACCGGCGGACCGCTGGTGCTCGGGCTGGATGCCTCCCATCGGCGCGCTGACGTCGTTCTGCTGCGCATGAGCGTCCTCTATCGGGGCGCTGCCCTGCCGGTCGCCTGGGTGATCGTCCCGGCGAACCAACCGGGCGCGTGGGAACCGCACTGGGAGCGGATGCTGCGCTGGGCCCGCAGCGCGCTGCCGCTCGACCAGGAGGTCCTCACGCTGGCGGATCAGGGGTTGTGGAGCCCCCGGCGGTGGCACGCCATCCGGTCGCAGCAGGTCCATCCCATCATGCGGGTGCGTCCCACGTCGACCTTCGCGCCGACCGGTCAGGTGCGCCAGTCGGTGCTGCGCCTGGCGCCCGGACCGGGGCATGGATGGGTGGGCGCGGGGGTCGCCTTCACGCACGCACCCAAGCGGATTGCGGGCACGCTGGCGGTGGCGTGGGGCGCCGGCCATGCGGAACCGTGGGCGCCGCTCGTCGAGCGTTCAGCCGCGCGGGTGGATGCCGCGTGGTATGCCCTGCGCAGTTGGGACGAGGCGGGCTTCCGCCAAAGTACGTCGATGGGCTGGGACTGGCAACGCGGTCAGGTGACGGACCCGGATGCGGTGGCCTGGCAGTATCTGGTGGTGGCGACGGTCACGCGGTGGACGGTGGCCGTCGGCACGCGGATCGAAGATGCAGAACAGCAGGGGGTTCCGCCCGGTCGCTTGCGGCGGGCGCCGCCGACGACGGGCGCACCGCTGCGCCGTCGCTGGAGCGGCACGGCGCAGCGGGTGATCAGCCTGCTCCGGCGGGGGGCAGGTCGGCGCCTGCGCTGGTTGCTGGCGCAAGGGCGTTGTTGGGTCCGCTTGTGGTTGCGCCCGGAGCCCTTGCCCAAAATAGGTGACAGCGTAACCATGCATATCGATGACCCGTCCCAATGCCTGAAATCGCCCTAAATCCCCCCCCTTTCAACCCCGTGTGGGAGAAGGGGGAGTTTGGGCATCCTGATAGCTGAAACGGGAGATGGCACTCAGAGGCTTGCCAAAAAATCTACCGCTGTAAGGGTATTGCGGGGGAAGGCGGCAGATCGGGGAGAAGATAAAAGCACGAGCAGATCCAGGAAACCGGTTCCATCGGTCGAAGGCTCTCTTCTTATGAAACGAGGCATCAGTTTCTGTCACAAGAAAGTGCCGTGACGGTGTCGTGATATAATAGTCGCCTGCTGCGAACTTATCAATAGACAAACTATAAACCCTATGCGCGAATACGGCGACAGTCGGCAGATTGCTCATCTGCGAAGTTTCTTCGTTCCTCTCGTCCTTTACTTCGCGCTGGCGATTTTGATGACATTGCCGCTGGCGCTGTATCTGACCAGAGCCGTTCCTGGTAATGGAGTTGACTCGTGGGTAAATATGTGGAATTTGTGGTGGTTGCGCAGAGCGCTGATTCACGGCGACGATCCTTATTTTACGCCGATGCTCTATTACCCCCAGGGCGCCAGCCTGCTGCTGCACACACTCAACCCCATTAATTTTCTTATCACGCTACCTGTCATTGCCACCCAAATGCTTGGCGATCCCTTTTGCCGCCTTCTACCCATCAATTTCTCATTACCCTGCCTGTCATTGTTACCTAACCTGGCTGCTACGTACAATGCCGCTATTCTGGCGTCGCTTACGTTGTGCGGTCTATGCACGTATCTTCTGGCGCTCGACGTCACCGGCAGTCTTCCTGCGGCTCTGGTTGGAGGTGTGTGGTCTTTGCGTGCAGCGGTTATCTTCTCTCCCAGGTGGCGGGAGGACATGCTAATTTGGTTGCCGCGTGGCCTTTGCCTCTGGCAATGCTGGCGCTGCGCCGCACAGTGCACCGCCCGTCCCTGCGGAACACGCTCCTTGCCGGTCTGGCGCTGGGATTGAATCTGCTGGCAGACTGGCAGTATTTCCTCTTCATTCTCATCTGGACCGGATGGTACAGCTGCTGGATTATTGCGGCGCCCGAACACCTGGGGCATCTGTATGCGAGAGCGCAGTTTCCGGCGCGTTTGAAGGCAATCGCGCCTTTGCTCGGTGCGCTCGTCGTCGCACTCGCTCTGGCATCACCACTGATTATTGCAACGGCGCGTGCGTCGCTGGATGTGCCGACTGCCGCTACAGAGGGAGGACCGAACTTTCGGCTGGATCATTCGGTCGATCTGGCAGACCTCTTCATTCCCAGTCAGTTGCATCCGCTCTGGGGAACATTTGCAGAGCAGGCGCAATCGTACAAAGCTGAGTTATACATTCAGAACAAGACAGCTTATCTTGGCTTGGTCGCTCTGGCGCTGGCAGGTTTGGGGATCCGCGCCGGACGTGAGCGGGCGTTTTGGGCGGCGAGTGTTGTGATGTTTACTCTGCTGGCGATGGGACCACGTTTGCAGATTGCTGGCTGGAATAGCGGTGTTCCCCTGCCCGCCGCCATCCTTTTTGAACTTCCATTTATCGTCATCTTTCGCTTTCCGATAAGGTTCATAGCCGTTGCAATGGTGGCGCTTGCCATCCTATCCGCCCTGGGAATGCGTGCAATTCTGATGATACTCCAGACATCGTACAATGCACTGTCGCCTCCCAGACCCCGACAGTTTGCTGCTCTCAAGACACGTCTGATCGTCGCGGGTTTCATTGCGCTGCTGGCGCTGGATAATCTGACACTGCCGTTTCCGCTGGTTGGTATATATATCCCTCCATACTATTGGGAGATCGCCCGCGAACCGGGGACGTTCGCAGTGATGGAAGCGCCGCTCTACTCAGCAACCAGTCCGTTTTATATGCTCTATCAGACCATTCACGAAAAGCCCCTGGTGGGTGGACACACGGCACGACGATTGCCGTATGCCATATTGGACGAACTCCCTGTTTTGCGCGCACTGGCATATGCCAAACCGGCGCCAGACATCATTAAGCAGGAAATGGAGGTCGTTGCACCAAGCGTGTTCCATTATTTCAATATCCGCTATCTTATGCTCTACTCGGCTGGTGGCGCGTTGCGCTACGGCAGAATGATGCGGATAGCAGAGACGGTGGCCGGCTATCAACCTCCGCTTCGCGATGTTGCATTCGTGAAAGCTTCTGATAATTTCACGGCGTCAGGCTTGCGGCGCTCCTTCTGGCTTGGAAATCAGGAGTCGTATGGCAGCGTGCTCGTCTACCGCGCATCGACGCCGACCACCACCGTTCCGTTTATCGGCGTCGGTGCAGGATGGGATGAGCCGCGACTGGTTGACGGGCGTTCGGTCAGAGAAGTGCTGGATCAGGCAACCTGGGCTGACGAACTGGGATGGTTAGAAGGTGAGGCAGTCAGTCGGACATTTTCGCAGGCAGCGCACCTGCATGTCTACAGTTCCGAACCGTGTCGCATACGGCTGCACCTGCGCCTCGAGGCGGAAGGCGCAGGGCGCTTGCTGCTCCAGGATCTGGAAGGCGACCAGCGCACGGAATGGGCGCTTGAGGCAGGAATGCAGACGGTGAGCGTTGAACTGCACCTTCGTCCCGGCAAAACAACGCTCCAACTCGTCTCTCAGGAGAGCAAACCGCTGCGCGTCTGGGGCGTTAACCTCGACCTGCTCGAAGCGACGACACCCTGAGACGAAGGATCAGCAGATCCGCGGCAATTGTTCCCCCACCATCATATCGACAATCCGGGTTCCGCCGATACCGGTGCGTGCCGCCACAATACCCGGATGATCGGCAGTCACGTGCCCGATGATGGCTGCCTGTCGCCCCTGCGGATGCGCCCGCATCCGCGCCAGCAGCCGGTCGGCGTCGGCGGGGGGCGCGATGGCGATCAGTTTCCCCTCATTCGCCACGTAGATCGGATCCATGCCGAGCAATTCACATGCGGCGCGCACTGCATCCTGCACCGGCAGTTTGCGCTCATCGATCACGATGCCGACCTGTGAGGCGCGCGCGATTTCGTTGAGCGCCGACGCCACGCCGCCGCGGGTGGGATCGCGCAGCACGTGGATGGTGCGGGTTTCATCGAGCATATCGGCAACCAGTCCGTTGAGCGGCGCCGTGTCGGATTCGATCGGCGCGCCGAACTCCAGCCCCTCCCGCACACTGAGAATGGCGATACCGTGATCACCGATGGTTCCGCTGACGATAATCACGTCTCCCGGTTGCGCCCGCGTCGGACCGATATCGACCCCTTCCGGGATGATGCCGAAGCCGCTGGTGTTGATATAGACCCCGTCGCCGTGACCACGATCAACGACCTTGGTGTCGCCAGCGACCAGTTTCACCCCGGCGCGGCGCGCAGCCGCTCCCATGCTGCCCGCGATTGCCGCCAGGCGATCAAGCGACATCCCTTCTTCCAGGATGAACCCGGCGCTCAGGAAGAGCGGCTGCGCGCCGCGCATGGCAATGTCGTTGACGGTGCCGTTCACTGCCAGTTCACCGATGTTACCGCCGGGAAAGAAGAGCGGCCGCACCACGAACGAGTCGGTCGAATATGCCAGGCGCATCCCGCCGACCGTGATCAGCGCTGCGTCTCCCATATCGACTGCACCCGCCTCTGCAAACGCTGGCAGAAACAGGTGTTCGATCAGTTCCGCCGAGAGTTTGCCGCCGCCGCCATGCCCCATAATGATGTTCGGGTGATCGCGTAGCGGCAGCGGACAGACCCATCCCTCGAAGTTCAGCCCGTCGCTCATCGCGCTACTCCCACCTCTTCAGCTTTGATGAAGCGTCCGTACTGGTAGTAGGCTGCGCATGCGCCTTCGCTCGACACCATCGTCGCGCCGAGTGGTGTGCGTGGTGTGCATTCCTTGCCGAATGCAGCGCACTGGTTGGGCTTGAGCATGCCCTGGAGCACCTCACCGCTGCGACAGATCGGCGACTCGCGCGTCTGAATGTCGCTCACGGCGAAGCGCGTCTCAGCGTCGTAGGCGCGGTATGCGTCGCGCAAACGCCAGCCGCTCTGCGGGATGACCCCAATGCCGCGCCATGCCCGGTCGGTCACCTCGAACACCTCAGACAACACCTGCTGTGCCGCAACGTTTCCCTCGGATCGCACGGCGCGCTCGTAGGCGTTGTCGAGTTCGGCGCGCCCCGATTCGAGTTGCAGAATGACGCGGCGAATGCCTTCCAGCACATCGAGCGGTTCAAAACCGGTCACCACAATCGGCACACGGTAGCGCTCAACGAGCGGCTGGTACTGCCAGGTGCCCATGACGCTGCACACATGCCCGGCAGCCAGAAACCCCTGCACCCGGTTTGTCGGCGACTCCATGATGGCTGAAATCGCTGGCGGCACCAGAACGTGGGATACCAGCATCGAAAAGTTGCGCAGTCCCAGACGGTGCGCCTGCAACACCGCCATCGCATTGGCAGGCGCGGTCGTCTCGAACCCGATGCCGAAGAAGACAACCTCGCGGTCGGGGTGTTGCTGCGCCAGGCGCACAGCATCGAGCGGGGAGTAGACGATCCGCACATCGCCGCCTTCGCTCTTCACGCGAAACAGGTCTTTGGCGCTCCCCGGCACGCGCAGCATATCGCCGAATGAGCAGAAGATGACGTTGGGGCGGGAAGCGATTGCCAGCGCCTTGTCGATGATCTCCAGCGGCGTGACGCACACCGGGCAGCCAGGACCGTGGATCAACTCGATCTCTTCAGGCAGAAGCTGATCGATGCCATTGCGAATGATCGAATGCGTCTGCCCGCCGCACACTTCCATAATCGCCCACGGGCGCGTGGTGATACGACGAATTTCGGCGAACAGGCGCTGCGCCAGTTCCGGGTCACGATATTCGTCGAGATACTTCACGCCGCTTCCTCCTTCGCCGAATCGGTGCGCAACTCTTCGTCGAGCAAGCCGATGCTCTCGAACAACGCCAGGGTCTCCAGCGCCGACTGTTCATCGAGGCGCGTGATGGCAAATCCGACATGCACAATCGTATAGTCGCCAACGTTGATATCGGGCAGGTATGCCAGGCACACATCTTTGACAATGCCGTTGAAATCGACTTTGCCCATGCGGATGCCGTTCATCTCATAGATTTCTTTGACCTGTCCGGGGATGCCGAGACACATAGCGTTGTCCTTTCACGGGTGATCGATTCTGTCACACGGTCGCGTATTATGCAAGATTGACGGGTTGATAAACCCAACGGACGATGCAACTCAAAGGTTTGCCCACAAAACCTGCCCCTGTGCGTGTATCGCCCTCCGGTCCTCCCTCCTGCGCATCTGAGCAGGAGAAGGCGGCGTGTCAGACCGTCAAAGACACACCTCCAAAGAGGCGAAGGAGCGCGAACGATACTATGCCTTATCTACGGCTTTTCAAGCCCTCATACCTGAAAGATTCGAGTAACACGGTAACACGGTAACACGGTTGTTGCCCGAATCGGCGATTGCGAGCCAATACCAGTTTACGTCAGACCTTCACGTGAGCCAGGAGAAGGAGTTCCCACCGCCATCGTTTCATATCGCCGCGCATCAAGCCAGGCAATCCAGTCGTCCAGCCCCGCGCCGGTGCGCACCGAGGTGGAGATCACCGGAACACCGGGATGGACGGCGGCAATGTTCGCTTCGACAGCGCGCATATCGAACTCAACCGCCTCCGCCAGATCGATCTTGGTCACCACAATGCAATCGGCGGATATAAACGCGCCCGGATATTTCAACGGCTTGTCCTCACCTTCCGTCACCGAAAGGATCACCACGCGCGCCGCCTCTCCCAGGTCGTACCCTGTCGGGCAAACCAGGTTGCCGACATTCTCGATGAACAACACATCGAGTTCGTCGAGATTCCAGCCTTCCAGATGCTGCTCGATCAGGTGCGCTTCCAGGTGGCACATGTCGCCGGTCTGAATCTGCCGCACCGGGGCGCCGCTGCGCGCCAATCGCTGCGCGTCGTTGTCGGTCGCCAGATCGCCGACAATCGCCGCCACGCGCAGCCTGCCGTGCATTCGCCGCAATGTTTCTTCGAGCAGACGAGTCTTGCCGGCGCCGGGGCTGGAAAGCAGATTGACCACGAAGACGCCAGATTGGAGAAAGCGAGCGCGTAATCCAGCAGCCAGACGATCATTCTTGCTGAGCACACCCTTGCGGATTTCAAGGAGTCGTGGCGTTGCCATTGTTCTGCACCCTCCCATTGTTATTGTTGTTCAACGACTTGCCGAAGCGCCGGGCGAAATCGACCAGCAGCGCGGCAACCCGTTGCACATCCGGATCGTACAGCGCGCGCACGAGACCAACCGGTTCGAGTCGCCGTTGCGCCTGACGATCTTCATTATAGGTTGCAACAAACGCATCGCCAGCGCGCCCCACCAGGGTGACGGTATCAGGATCGAAGACGCCGGATGTCAGCAGGATGCGAAACTCTTCGGAGGCGACAAACAGACCGATCTGCTCCACCAGTTCGGTAAACTGCGGGACGACGGCGATCAACGGCAGGACATCATTATCGATGAGATCGTCGCGTGGCGCCGCACGGAAGAAGTGATGGTTAATTGTAGTGACAACTCGCACAAAATACAAGTTAATGGTTCTTCACCGTTTAGAAGAAATTTATAGCAGTTCCCACAAAGGTTGAACCTGATGGACAAGGTTGAACACTCCCAGACGCGCTCCCCACACGGCGACCGAAATGATGGAGATTGAGAATTAAATCCGCTATGCGCCTCTTGCCGTGGGGCTGAAGCCCTCGGCTATGCGAGGCGAAGCCCGCCTGCGCGGGCTGTGGCGGATTATTTCTTCAAAGACCATAATTTCGGTCTACGCTCTGCCGGAAACGCGCGCCTCGTGCGACACGGCAGAGCCAGACGACGGTCAGCGTATCCGAGAAATGCTGTAATCACGGTAATCACGGTTTTTCTCAAGGGTAGGATCTTTGGGACGCTGCGACCGGTCTGCCGCATCCTTTGGAACAACCTGATGCTGTAGGGTTCACCCCTCTCCCGTGCTTGCCAGCACCCGACGCAGGTTTGCCATCTCAAGCGCTGCCAGGGCTGCCTCTGCACCGCGGTTGCCCGCTTTCGTGCCGGCTCGCTCGAATGCCTGTTCGATATTCTCGGTGGTGAGTACGCCGAAGGCGATCGGTATGTCGGTCTCGAAGGCGGCTGAGGCGATCCCGCTGGCAGCCTGACCTGCCACATACTCGAAGTGCGGCGTCGCCCCTCGAATGACCACGCCCAGGCAGATGATCGCGTCGTAGTACGCGCGCTGAACCGCGCCCTCTGTGCGGCGAGCCATCCACCGCGCTGCCTGTGGCAACTCGAATGCGCCCGGCGTCCATGCCACATCAATGTCATTCCTGGCGACGCCGTGACGGATCAGCGTATCCTGCGCGCCGCGTAACAGTTCTTTGCCGATGGTGTCGTTGTAACGGGAAATGACAATGCCGAACTTCATTCCCGCACCAACCAAATGTCCTTCAAAGGTTCGTCCCATCGCATTCTCCTGTTGGGTGAATTGCACTCCATTCTGCTTTGCGGCTGCCATCACCGGTTCGCTCGCCGCTCCTGTCCACGTACCGGCATCCGGAAGCGCAGCCTGATCGACAGGCTGTTGATCTGGAGCGCAGACGTTTGCAGCGGTGTGCTCAACCATCTGCACTGCCTGATACCAGAAACGATTGGCGTTGCGCTCCTGGCGTCGCCGGTATGCGATCAGGTCAGCAATCGCAACAATCCTGATTCCATGCCGCGCAGCGAACCGCTCCAGGTCGGATCGCCGTGCCATTGCGCCGTCATCCCGCATGATTTCACAGATGACCGCCGCCGGATACAGACCCGCCATCCGCGCCAGATCAACGGATGCTTCTGTGTGACCGGCGCGGCTCAGAACTCCGCCATCGGTGGCCCGCAGGGGAAAGACATGTCCCGGTCGCACCAGATCTTCTGGACGGGTGTCTGGATCGATCAGGGTGCGAATCGTTGTTGCCCGGTCGAAGGCTGAAATGCCGGTGGTCACGCCGTGGCGCGCTTCGACCGGAACGGTAAAGGCGGTGCGAAATACGGCAGTGTTGGTCTCCGGCGACGTTATCAGCGGAATCTGTAACGCATCGAGCCGCTCACCGGTCATGGCGACGCAGATCAACCCACGTCCCTCGCGTGCCATGAAGTTGATCGCCTGCGGGGTCGCGTATTCGGCGGCAATCGCCAGGTCGCCTTCGTTCTCCCGATCTTCATCATCGACAATGATGACAAACCTGCCAGCCTGAAAGTCAGCCAGTGCAGTTTCAACGCTGGCGATTGCCATAGTTCCCCTCATGCATGAACTTCTCGACATATTTGCTGAGCATATCAACCTCCAGATTGACCCGGCTTCCGATCGACTTGCGCGGCAGCGTAATGTGCTGTTGGGTGTATGCCACCAGCATGAAGGTGAAGGCGTCATCGAGAACATCGACCACGGTCAGGCTCGTGCCATCGACGGCGATATACCCCTTGGGCACGATATAGCGCAACAACGCTGCTGGCGCAGCCACGGCGACCCACAGCGAATCACCCTCAGGGTGAAAGGCGCGCACCACGCCAGTGCCGTCGATGTGACCCTGCACGAAGTGCCCGCCGAGTCGCCCATTCAACGCAAGCGATCGTTCGAGGTTCACTCCATCGCCAGGTTTCAGATCGCCCAGATTGGTTCGCCGCAAGGTTTCCGGCGAAAGTCCGACTGTGAAGGAATGGTCGGTCAGGTTCGTCACCGTGAGACATGCGCCATTGATAGCCAGGCTGTCCCCAAGACGGGTATGTTCCAGCACAGTGGTTGCCTGCACGGTGAGCGACCAGCCACCGGCGACTTCTGCCAGTGTCTCAACAGTTCCGATCTCTTCGACAATGCCTGTGAACATGAGCCCTCCTTTGCAACACTATCCGGCGTCCTTATAGAACGTCAATTCCCGGCTATGACGCTGACAAACAAACATCCCGAAGGCAATACACACCTTCGGGATGCCACAATCGACGCGACTCGCCGACCACCTGCCAGTATGCCGGTCTATGGATCACAAAACCCCGAACAATCGCGTTGTTCGGGGCTTTACGATCACAAACCGACACGCTGACGCAGGTCGCCTGCGCGCGGATCGGTCAACCTTCTTCCATCCCGACTGTACGGTCGGCTCCGGAGTTTCACCGGATCGTGCACATTGCCGTGAGGCACGATGCTCGTGGGCTGTACCACCGATCGGGAATTGCCCGGCAGCCCTGCCGGACTCACCCTGCCCCGAAGGTTCTTATATTCTGTTGTGATGACCTGGCTATGGCTGGATGCTGCCTGCACTGCACCAGTAACGGGCAGGCGTGCTGCATCCCTTATAAGTAAAGCATATCATTTGCGTGGTTGTCAAGGATAATGCGCCGCTTTTATACCCATCTGCTGGAGAGACGGTTGATAGTGCACCAGCAGAACACGCTGCACTGCTTCGAAGGGCTTCGATGCAATAAGGCAGCGCTTCCGGTCTGCTGATGTGCCAGCGCGGGTAGATGCTGGCTGTGCAGGCGAGCACGTGGAAGGTTCGTGTTGCGCGCTGAAGGCAAAATGGCAGACCTGTCCGGAGCGCAGTGACGGGGGTGCAAGGACGGCGCAAGAACAAAGGGCAGACAAACCTATGGGTCTGCGGTCGCTGTCGTCTTTGGTTTATAGCAGTTCTCACAAAGATTGGTCTTGTTGGCAGGGTTGTCCCCGCCATCGAAAGCAGACGCCGTGTGCACCATCCCTCCGCGTGCTCCGCGTCTCTGTGTGCATCAGACCGGCTCACGCGGAGGCGCGGAGGCGCGGAGCAAGCGGAAACGGGCGCCTCGCACGACACGGCAGACCCGACCAGGGGTCAATGTATCTGAGAACTGCTATAGTTCCTGGTTCCTGGTTCCTGGTTCTTGGTTCTCAGTTCCTGGTTCCTGGTTCCTGGTTCTCGGTTCTCAGTTCCTGGTTCTCAGTTCTCGGTTCTCAGTTCTCAGTTCCTGGTTCTCAGTTCTCGACACACGGCAATCGATCTCGATCAGCGCCTCTTCGAGGAGCGCCGCTGCGCCATAGTCGCGGTGGGACAGGAAAATGCTGCGCGCGCGGATCAGGCGATCACGGGCGCAGTCGAAGCGTCCAAGGTAGAAGAGGGCAGTTCCCTGATTCGCCAGCACACGCCCATACCCGATCGGGTCGTGATCCTGATCGCGGTGTGCCAGCACCTCATCGTACAGTCGAACCGCCTCGATTAAGTGTTCGGTCGGCGACGCAGCCGAGGAAATCCGCAACGCATTGGCAAGGGTGACCTGTGCATTGAGCCATTGATCGTAGTGTGTTTCGCAGGTGTACACCCTGAGCGACTCACGCAACGACTGGATCGCCCGCTCACGGATTGCCTGGTCGCCGTTGCCGGATGGAGCGAGCGCAAGGAGTGTCAGCGCCAGCCGATAGTGCGCCAGCGCATAGAGATCGGGCGTGCGTTCGATTGAGCAGCAGCGTAGCGCCTCCTGAAACCACTCGTTCGCTTCAAGCAGCAACGCGCGCTGGCTATGAGCCTGATCCTGACATAACATTCCCAACCGCAGCGCGAGATACGCGCGCAGATCGAAGAGTTCGCTTCCAGCAGTCAATGTCGCCGCATCACGCAAGGCGCGGAGTGCAGCCAGCGACTGGTTGGCATTGAGATACACTGTTGCCAGATGATCGAGCAGTTGTGCCGCAAACAATGGCGACACCTGGCGCACCTCCTCGATTGCCCGTTGCAATGCGGCGATAGCGGCATCGTACTGCTGGCGCGCAAGCGCGCAGGCGGCGTGCGCCGGGAGAATGCACGCCGCTACTTCACCGCGCAGCGTCTCCACAGCTGGCGGCGAGTCGGTCAGCCCGCCCATATATGCGACGAGATCGAGCAATGCTGCCAGGTCGCCGTTCAACTGCCGACGCAGGTGCGGGTATGCCTCCGGGTCGCTGCGCAGCACAAATCGATTGTAGTGCGCTTCCGGCGTCGGATCGCTCGCCAGCGCGCGCCATGCCCCCTGTCGGTCGTTTGCCAGCGCCAGTGCGTAAAAGCGGAGCGACGCCGGCATCTGTTTGGGCAGGCGTCCCGCCAGCAACGAAGCGCACATCTCCTCCGCGCCGTCAACCGGTGGAAGCACAAGATACCCGGTCGGCGGAGGAAAGATGCCAAGCGGTTGTGGACGAAGCGATAGATGCGCCATAGCGCCTCCTTTGGGGGTTCTTAACCCGCACCGGTCGAGCAATCAGATCTATCGCTCCAGGCACCATTGTCTTTCGCGATCCGCGAGCGCCAGAAGAGTCACGACGCTGTGGCTTCCGGCGTGTCGTCCTCGTACTCCAGGGCTGCCAGTTCGATCTCCTGACCTGTCACGATCCGTCGGCACGCTGCACCGCACTGTGGGCAGCGGAAATATCGCACATCCGGGAGCGCTACAACCGTATCGCACGTTTCGCAGTACACCTGCAACGGAACCTCTTCGATCTCGAGTCGCGCACCTTCCAGTCGTGTGCCGGCGCTGGCGACATCGAAGCCGAAGAGAAGGGCATCCCGAACTACCCCCGAAAGAGTCCCCAGACGCAGGTGAACAACCGTCACCCGTGCGACGCCTGCCTTCGCAGCCGCCTCTTCCGCGATTTCTACCAGGCTGTGGGCGATTGACAGTTCGTGCATAGATCATAGCAGCCGATTGCAATGCACGCGCATCCTGGCGATTGCACGCCCGTCAACGCCGACGTCGGCAGCCTGTATGGGTCGGTACGAAAACACGCGCTGTACAAATAATACGGAGATGTGACTGAGACTTATTATAGTCAGCCACTCACGTTCAGGCAGGTTAACAAACCGCAACCAGGGAAGAGTAAATGACAACCAAATCGGGAGAGGTTCAGTCGAATAGCGCCAGTTGTTCGCCGTGCATATCGCTCGACCAGTGCATCGGGGTGCGGCGTGGCAGGGCAGTGACGCTCACGCACCGCACCCCGGCGAGCGCAAGAACGCCGCGCACCACCTGCTCGGCGATCTGCGGCGAATTGGCTTCCTGCGAGAGATGCGCCAGCCATGCGCTCCGACGTCGTCCATCCGTCCCCAGGCGGGCGAGCAACCTTCCAGCAGCGACGTTGTCCAGATGACCGGTAGGACTATAGATGCGTTGCTTGACCACCCCGGCGTAGGGTGCGCGCCACAGGCGCTCCTGATCGTGGTTCGCTTCAATCACCACCAGATCGGCAGGCGTCAACCCGTTCACAACCACGTCATCCCATCGCCCCAGGTCGGTTGCAATACCGACGCACCATCCGTCAACGCTCATCGTGTACCCCACCGGCTCGGCAGCATCGTGCGAGACAGGAAAGCTGCCCACGTGAATATCGGCGATCATGGTCGCGGTGCCGGTTGCCAGTTCCCGCACCGTGGCGCCCGTCAGATCATGCTCCATTGCCGCCAGCGTCGCCTGATTGGCGATCAGCGGAACGCCGTAGCGCCGCGCCAGCGGACCCGCCGACATCGTGTGATCGCCATGTTCATGCGTGATCAGGATGGCGCTCAACTGATCGGGGGAAAGACCGCTCCGCATCAGCGCCCGCTCGATGGTGCGCAACGGAACGCCGCAATCGACCAGGATCGCCGCATTGCGGGACCGCACCAGCAATGCATTGCCGCTGCTCCCGGAAGCCAGCGAGGTGACTGCGAGCGTTGCACGAGAAATGTCTTGAGTGCCGGGCATGGTCGATGATGACTATCGCGGAAACAGCACGCTGATACTTTCGCGGTAATGGATCCGGCGTATCGCTTCACCGAACAGCGGCGCTACCGACACCACTTCGATCTGCGGCGTCAGGGTGATCGGTTGCGTCTCGACCGTGTCGGTGATGAACAACCGCCGGATCGGGCTGTCAGCCAGTCGCTCCATTGATCCACGAGCAAAAACGCCATGCGTCACAGCGGCGTACACTTCTTTTGCCCCGCGTACCAGCAGTTGTTCGGCGACCTCGACCAGTGTGCCCGCCGAAATGGTGAAATCATCGACGATCAGCGCCGTTTTGCCCTGTACATCGCCGATAATTTCGACGATATGCGCGTGCTCATCGTGCGCAACGCGCTCTTTGTCGCCAACCGCCATCGAGACGCCGAGATAGCGTGCGTACTTGCGCGCTTTCTTGGCAAAGCCGCTATCCGGTGCGACAACGATCAGGTTCTCCAGATTCATCTGCCTGACGCGATCACAGAGCACCGGCAGGGCGTACAGATCGTCCACCGGTATTTTGAAAAAACCCTGAATCTGCGGCGCATGCAGGTCCATCACCACAATCCGGTCGGCGCCTGCGGCTTCGATGGCGTCGGCGCAGACCCGCGCGCGGATCGAAACGCGCGGTTCGTCTTTTTTGTCTCCTTTGGCATAACTGAAGAAGGGAACCACTGCCGTCACTGATGCAGCGCTGGCGCGTTTGAACGCATCGATCCAGAAGAGCAGTTCCATGAAATTGTCGTTGGCGGGGTACGCGGTCGATTGCACAATGTACACGTGCCGCCCACGTACATTTTCCAGAATACGCACGAACAGATTTCCCTCCGAAAATCGCAACACTTCACATTGCCCCGGCGTCACTCCCAGGTATGCGCAAATGTTTTTCGTCAACTTCGGACTCCCTGAGCCGGGGAAGATGAGCATATCATCGGCGCTCATAGGTTTTGCTCTCCACTAACTTCTGGTAGATGCGCCGGCAAATGCTGCGTGCATGCTGTCGGATCAACTACTCTGCGACGTTGACGGCAAACGCGCTGCATGCACTCCGCCAGTCATCCGCGTTCCATCACAGGTATGAGTATACCACGCGCTCTTTGACAATAGCGCGCCCGAAAGCGCCTTGACCATTTCGCTGTTCGGCAGCATCATGAACAGACATGCGATTGCCCATTGAATGGTGAATGTGCTGGAGGCGCTGTGAGCAGTTACGATGTCGTGATCTGTGGTGCGGGCATTGCTGGCGTTGCCGCTGCCGATGCGTTGACGGCACGCGGCGCGTCAGTGCTGCTCGTCGATGAGCGCCCGCCACTCTCGCTCACCAGCGACAAGTCGAGCGAGTGCTATCGCAACTGGTGGCCCGGTCCCGATAACGCGATGGTCGCGCTGATGAACCGTAGCATCGATCTGATCGACGCACTGGCGCACGAAACGCAGAATGCCATTGCGCTCAACCGGCGCGGCTATCTCTATGTCACGACCGATCCGGCGCAGACGGCGCAACTCCAACATGCGGGCGAGACGGCGGCGGCGCTGGGTGCAGGACCGCTGCGCACGCACGTTCGCCCTGACACATATACACCCTCCATTGCACATGGGTTTGATGGTCAGCCTGATGGCGCGGACCTGATCCTTGACCGGGCGACGCTCCGCCGGTTCTTTCCCTGCCTTGCAGATGCCGCCGTTGCTGCGCTGCACGTGCGACGCTGCGGATGGTTGAGCGCACAACAACTTGGCATGATCCTGTTGGAACGGGCATGCAGCCGCAGCGCCCGACTCCTGCGTGCGCGCGTCGAGGCGGTTGAGGTGACAGACGGGCGGGTCTCCGCTGTGTGGATCGACAATCAACGTATTGCCACCGGCGCGTTCGTCAACGCCGCAGGACCATTCCTGCGCCGGGTGGGACGCATGGTTGGCGTCGATCTGCCGGTCTTCTCGGAGCGTCATCTGAAGGTTGCGTTTGAAGATCATCTGGGCATCATTCCGCGCGACGCACCATTGCTCATTTGCGCCGATCCCCAGGCGATTGCCTGGACTGACGACGAACGCGCGATGCTTGCTGACGATCCAGAAGCGCAGTCGCTCCTGGACGTTCTTCCGGCTGGGGCGCACTGTCGTCCAGAAGGAGGGACCGGCAGCACGTGGGTTATTGCGCTGTGGGCATACGATGCCGCGCCGGTCGAAGAAACTTTTCCGTTGCCAGCCGCGCCCTATTTCTTCGATGTGACGCTGCGGGGTCTTACACGCATCATTCCGGCGCTCGAAGCCTACATCCACCGCCCCCCGCGTCCGACCATCGACGGCGGCTATTACACCAAAACGCGCGAAAACCGTCCGCTGATCGGTCCGGCAGGTCCACGCGGTTCATTTGTGATGGGCGCCTTTTCGGGGTATGGTATCATGGCTGCCTGTGGTGCAGCAGACGTACTGGCAGCGTATCTCAGCGGTGAAGCGCTGCCTGCCTGGGCAGCGGCGTTTCACCCCGCACGCTACGACGATCCTGCCTATCGTGCTCTGCTCGATACCTGGAATGATACGGGGCAATTGTAACTATCAGCAAACGAGGATTGACACCAGTTGCAGCATTGTTGATGCCAGGACAGTGCGACGATGAGTCTCTCCTCGATCTCACAGATGCAGGGCAAGCGTGCGCAGCAATGCCCAGGGTGGTGTACAATACAGATATATGGAAGAACAAAGGCGACAACCAGGGATCAATTGGGGATCGATCATCGGCTGGCTGATCTTCTTTGCGGTGATCGCTGGCGGCCCGCTGCTGAATACGCTGCAAAACGCGCTCGGCGGCACGGTCCGCATTCCGGCGGGGCTGTTGCCGTTCATCATTCTGGGGTTGGTCATTCTGGGGGCGCTGATATCGGTCATTCGCGGGATCACCCGCCGAAGCGAAAGCTTCCCTACCGCTGATCGCTCAACATCCCAACCTCAATCGGCGCGTTCACCATTCCCATCGTCCTACCAACCCTCGACCTACGACGATGATCGGAGTCTGCCGCAGTCGGTGCGCTCGCCATTCCCATCGTCCTATCAACCATCGACGTACCGCGACACTCCCTACCAGCCGCAGTCGGTACGCTCGCCATTCCCATCGTCAGCGCCCGATATGGAATGGATCCAGGCACAGGCGCGTCGTATGTCGCTGCCTGATCAATCCATGCTTCCGCCTGCGCCACGGTTCGACCCGGTCATCAGTCCGCTGGGGGTTGCTGTCGGTGTTATCGGGCTGGTTCTTCTGGTCGGGATGGCGCTCTACATCTTCGGCGTTACACCATAGCGTTATGAGCGACTACGACGCCATTGCCCGCTTTTACGACGCCGATCACAGCGGTTTTGCCGATGATCTCCCCTTCTACCGTGAACTGGCGCGCCGCACCGGTGGGCGCGTGATCGATGTGATGTGCGGCAGCGGGCGGTTAGTCGTCCCGCTGGCACAGAGCGGCATCCGTGTGACCGGCATCGACTCATCGGCGGCAATGATTGCGCGGGCGCGCGAGCGCGTTGCCGCTGCCGGCGTTGCTGCGCGGGTCACCCTCCATCACGGCGACGTGCGATCCGACCTTCCTCCCGATCATCACGACCTGGCAATTGTGGCGCTGAACAGTTTCATGCATCTGACCACGATTGACGATCAACTGGCTGCACTCGCCCGTATTCACAAAGCGCTCAATCCCGACGGGCTGCTGGCAATCGACGTGTTCAACCCGCATGCGCGCAATCTCGCCGGTTGCGACGGCGAACTGACGCTGGATCGCACGTTTCGCCTGGAAGATGGCGTCCGCGTCTGTAAATTCGTTGCGCAGCGGGCGGATATGGCACAGCAACTCAACCACGTCACCTTCGTGTACGACGAGATTGACGACGGGGGCGGCGTGCGACGCACCCTGCACACCATGACGCTCCGCTGGTTCTACCGCTACGAACTCGAACACCTGCTGGAACGCGCCGGTTTTACGGTTGAGATCGTGTACGGATCGTATGACCTTGACCCCTTTGTGACCAACAGCGAGGTCATGCTGACCATCGCCCGGCGGATGGGGTGATGGTGGAAAGCCCCCGCCGGAGTGCATGGGCGCAGCGCTGCTGCGTCCCTCTCAGTCTCCCCGGTCGTAGCCAAACATCTCCAGAAACGCCCGTACCACCTGCGGATCGAAGTGCGTTCCCGCCAGCGACCGGAGATAGGCAACGGTCTGCTCCTCTGTCCAGGCAGCACGGTATGGACGATCAGAGCGCAGGGCGTCCCACACATCGACAACGGTAAAGATCCGCGCTGCTATCGGAATCTGCTCACCCCGCAGACCACGCGGATACCCGCTTCCGTCCCAGCGTTCGTGATGGGCATACGGGATATCGAGCGCCGGTTGCAGAAAAGGAATAGCCGAAAGCCAGCGAAATGCATAGGCTGGATGCTGACGCATAATTGCCCACTCATCGACGCTCAACGGTCCTGGTTTCAGCAGTATCGCGTCGGGAACGCCCATCTTCCCGATATCGTGGAGCAAAGCGCCACGCCGGATGTGTTCCATCTGCTCATCGGGCAACCCCATCCAGCGCGCCAGCCGCAGCGTCAGTTCCGTTACACGCTCACTATGCCCTTCCGTTTCACGATCACGCAGATCGAGCGCGCGTGACCAACCCTCGATGGTTGCATCATAGGACTGCTTCAATTCTGCATGGGTGCGTCGTAACTGCTCAAAAAGCACGGATGTTTCGATAGCAATTGCCGCCTGCATCGCCAGCGCCTCGAGAAACGTCCACCAGTGAACGCCGCCAAGTTTACCCCGCCCGAAGGTCAGATCGGCATCGATCTCGAAGGCGACCCGGACAACGAGGTGGTGCGGATCAGCGTATGGGACACCGGCATTGGCATCGCGGCTGAGGATATGCCGCGCCTGTTTCAGCCATTTTCACAGATCGACAATGTGTATCAACGTGATCAGGCGGGGAGCGGCCTGGGGCTGGTCATCGTTGCGCGCCTGGCGGAACTTCATGGCGGCGGCGTCACTCTCGTCAGCGAACCGGGGAAAGGCAGCCGCTTTACTATCACGCTGCCGTGGACTCGTCACCATCAGATGTGGCGCCCGGAGTCGCTCGACGCTGGTGAAACCTCCCGTTCTGAGTTGGACGAAGAACCACTCCCACAGTCATACAGCAATGATCATATCCTGTTGAT
Organism: Roseiflexus sp. RS-1; assembly: GCF_000016665.1. Classification (NCBI taxonomy): domain Bacteria; kingdom Bacillati; phylum Chloroflexota; class Chloroflexia; order Chloroflexales; family Roseiflexaceae; genus Roseiflexus; species Roseiflexus sp. RS-1. The sequence goes on along the minus strand of NC_009523.1, from coordinate 1,184,180 downwards.
TGATGACGATGGAAAAGGGAGCGCGGTGATCGGTGATTATCTCCAGCGTTGCGGCTATTGCGTCACGCACGTCGTTTCGGGTGAAGAGGGATTGGCGCTGGCACATCACGAACCGCCGGACATTGTAATCGTCGATCTGCGATTGCGTGGTCTGGATGGATTGGATGTCATCCGGCGACTGCGCGCCGACGTCGCAGCCAGCACCCTGCCGATCATTGCGCTTACCGCGCTGGCGATGCCGGGCGACCGTGAACGCAGTCTGGAAGCGGGCGCCGATGTGTATCTGAGCAAACCGGTGCGTCTGCGACGCCTGGCTGAGGAGATCGCTGCGCTGCTGGGACAAAACCCGACACAGCGGCGGTAGGAGGCGATGCCATTTCGACCGAGGCAAACCGCACGGGTGGGCGCAGGCAGCGCCGCTGCCCACCCGTGCTGGAGGTCATCGCCTGCAGCAGCAGGAAGCGAAGCACGGTTTCAACCCGTTCGACCTCGTTCCACCCGTTACCCCTCACCCATACTTATACGCCACGCCATACCCGCCACGCGGCAGGCGCCAGTCCACATTGCGGAACGGGCAGGCGACCCGGCAACTGCCGCACTCGACACACGCCTGATAACTGACCATTACCCGCCCCTGGCGATCCGTCTCGAAGACATGCGCCGGACAGAACGCCAGGCATGGCTTCGGATCGCACGTGGCGCAGATCGCCTGATCCTTGACACGAATGTGGGCGACTTCTTCGTCCACATAGTATTTCAGGCAGACGATCAGATCGTCAAGATTGACGTGCGGCAGGCTGACTTCGGCGACCGGCGCCGTCTTGTGGTTATTGTTGTTCATCGCTAACCTCGCATTGCACGCATCAATTTCAGCATATCCCACGCGACGCCGGTGAACGAGCGGCGTTCACGAACCATCTTGAGAATGTCGTGTTCCATTTCCCGCTTGGGAATGCCATGAGCCGTAAAATAGCGCAGCGCCGCCTCATTGAGCAGATTGACGTAGGTGCCCATGAACTGCGGCGAACTCTCGAGAAAATCGGTCATGCGCCGGTACTGCTTCATGTCTTTCAACACGAAACTGTCTTCCAGCGTGCGCCGGTACCGGTTCAGGAAAGCCGCCGAGAAATCGCCCTGCTGATGCGCTGCCAGTGCGGTTTCCCCGGCTGCTTTGCCAGCCGTGATCGCCAGGTTCGTCCCTTCGCGGTGCAGCGCATCGACCATCCCGGCGGCGTCCCCTGCCACCATCACGCCGTCACCCGCCAGTTTTGGCATACGGTCGTACCCCATCTCCGGGATCAGGTGCGCTCCATATTCGCGCACCTCTCCCCCTTCCAGGTAGGGACGAACGACCGGGTGATTCTTGAAGCGCTCCAGAACCTGGTAGGGGCGCAAGCGGTGCGTGATGAATTCATCGAGCAGCATGCCAACCCCGATCGAAATGCCGGATTGATCGGTGTAGATAAAACCGGTTCCCGGCAGCCCCAGGGTGACATCGCCAAACACATCGATCGCCACCCCTTCGCGCGGACCGCTCAACCCGAAGCGCGCCTGAAGTTCTTTTGCCGGCAGGTTGACGTATTCCTTGACTGCCAGCGCAACATGCGTCGGCGGCAGATCCGACGCGATCAGTCCCGCCTGTCGGGTCAGCAGATTGTTGACCCCTTCGGCGATGATCACGACCGGTGCGTAGACGCTTCCTTCAGGGCGGTCGGTATCGACGCCGATAACCCGCCCCCGCTCGTCTTTCAACAACCGGGTGACGGTTGTGCGCGTGATGAGCAGCGCACCCGCCTGCACCGCCTGTTCGGCAAACCAGGGATCAAAACGCGCGCGCAGAACAGTATAGGCATCAGCCGGTTCCTTCCGGTAACGTTCGCTCTTGTGCATCACCCGGATCACACTATCTGGCGAGAGCATCCAGTATCCCTGCTCGGTGACCGGGCGCTCGAACGGCGGCTTGCGTTCCCAGTAATCCGGCAGAACATCCGCCAGCGCGTGGGTGTAGAAGACGCCGCCGAAAAGGTTCTTGGCGCCGGCAAATCGCCCGCGTTCGATGATGATCACCTTCAACCCGCCGCGCGCCATTGTCAGCGCCGCCGCAACACCTGCCGGTCCGGCGCCGACGACAATTGCATCAAAGGTGAGCCTGCCCATCTTGCGCCTGTCCTTTCACCTGACGTATCAACGCGGGGATCACCTCGTACAGATCACCGACGATCCCCAGGGTGGCGATCTGGAAGATTGGCGCGTTTGGATCGGTGTTGATCGCCAGAATGACATCGGCGCCGCTCATGCCGACTCGATGCTGGACGGCGCCGGAGATACCCGCCGCGATGTACAGTTTGGGTCGCACCGTCTTGCCCGTCTGCCCGACCTGCCGACCGGCATCCATCCATCCGGCATCGACCACCGGGCGACTGGCGGCAACCATACCGCCAAGCGCGTTCGCCAGTTCTTCCAGCAACGCGAATCCTTCCGGTCCGCCGACGCCGCGCCCGCCAGCGACGAGAACATCGGCATACTCGATGTTGGGTTGTTCTTCGGCGCGGATCAGGCGCAGCCGCTTGACCGGCACGTCCTCTTCGCGCATGTCGAAGGGAACGGTGATCACCTCACCGGTTGCATCCGGCATCGGGTCTGGCATCGGCAACACCCGCGGACGAACCGTTGCCATCTGCGGTCGGTGGCGGCGACAGAGGATTGTCGCCATCAGGTTGCCGCCGAATGTTGGACGGGTGGCCGCCAGAATGTGTTGAGCCGGATCAATCGCCAGTTCGGTGCAATCGGCGGTCAGACCGGTGCCGACACGTGTAGCGATCGAACCGGCAAGATCGCGTCCAAGCGTTGTCGCACCAATAAGGAAGATCTCCGGGCGATACTGCATTACCAGTTGACTCACCGCCACGGCATACGGCAGATTGCGGTAGATCTCCAGCACCGGACTGTCGATCACATAGACACGCGACGCGCCATAGTGAAACGCCTGCGGCGCCAGATCCGCGATCTGATGCCCCGGCAGCACTGCTTCGACCACGCTGCCCGGCAGATCCGCCGATAACCGCTTTGCAGCGCCGAGCAACTCCCACGAAACCGGATGCACCTGACGCTCTTGTTGCTCGACGAACACCCAGATGCGCGGAACGACTGGCTGTTCTGCATTCATGACACGACCCCCGTTTCAGGTTGCAGGTTCCGCACATGCGCCTGTTCAATCACCGCCAGTGCACGCGCCACCACTGCATTCAGACCAAGATCGGCGACTGAGATCACCTCACCGCCAGAGCGCTGCTCCGGGGTAAACGCCTTGCCGACCACCGTCGGTGAACCTTTCAAACCGATCTGCTGCGGATCGAAGACGACCGGCGCTGTCGCACTCCACACCTCGGGCTGATAGCGAGCGGCAGCGATCAGACGCGGGAGCGGCGCGTGTCGCACCGGCGCAATCTCTTTCTCGACGGTGAGCAGAACAGGGAGGCTGGTTTGCAACACTTCGACCCCCTGCTCGATCCGACGATGCACGATTGCGGTACGAGATTCCAGATCGAACTCCTCGATGGCAATCGCATAGGTGATCAACGGAATGTTCAACCGGGTTGCCACGCCAGGACCGACCTGCGCCGTATCGCCATCGATTGCCTGCTTGCCAAACAGGATGATGTCCACCGGCAGTTCAGCATTGATCGTTTCGATGGCGCGCGCCAGCACATACGACGTCGCCAGGGTATCGGCGCCGCCAAACTTCCGATCACTGATCAGGATCGCGCGATCCGCACCCTGCTCGATGCACTCGATCAGCGCCTCGGCAGCCTTCGGCGGACCCATCGTGATCACCGTCACCTGACCGCCGCCAACCCGCTCTTTGAGCTGCACCGCCGCCTCGACCGCGTGAAGATCGTAGGGATTGACAATCGCAGGGACACCCTCGCGGATCAGGGTGCCTGTTTCAGGATCGATCCGCACATTTGAGGTGTCGGGCACCTGTTTGATTGCAACGACTGCATGCATAGCACTGCCACACTCTTTCTCAACGACGCCTGCGCGCCTCACGCCAGAACCACAGGAAGGGCGGAGATGATCGATGTTTCGTACCCATATTAACAATGTTCCGCCGGAAAACAAAGGAGAATTGACAACTCTCCGTTTTAGGGTCACATCCATCTACCAGATTTGATCTCGCACGGCAAAGGGGAATGTCGTGGGTGCAGGTTTTACCGGAAAACACTCCAGGGGACATCCATAGGATGTCCCCTGGGTATAGATACTGCCGGGATACGCGCCCGTCGAACCATCGAAACGCACTACGGGTCTTGCAGCCCACAAGGGGTGCTTAGACGGACGCTCTACCCGACAGGGAGGACGTGCATCCGGCTCAGTGGACGCCTTCAGGAACCGGTGCAACGCCAATCCAGCGGATACCGGTCATATCGAGTTCGGAGTCGCGTGTGGTCTCTTCCGACGCCACCCGCTCGATCTCGATTGTGCAATCGGCAAGCGCAACCGCCAGCGCGCCGATGGCGGACTGGACCGCTGCCGAAAGCATGCCGCCAATCGCCGGAAAGGCTGCGACGGGCTGAAGCCCCTGCTTGACTACGACTCGTTGCACATTGCTCCCGGTGATGCGTCGTCGGAGTTGCTCGACCATAGCGCCTCCATCGACAGTGATGGTTTCGGTTGACGACTGCGCTGTCATGGAATTCCTCCTGCCTCTTGTTGTTGTCGGGTGTTGCCGCTCCACCGCACGTATGACGCGGTGTGACATGCAGTATACTATGGTCGGTTACGGCAGAGTTTGTGCATTCTATGTGCAGTCGCAGGTGACCGTATGCATGGCGGAGATCTGGTGGCTCAGGCGCTCCAGGCGCATGGCGTGCGCTTCGTCTTTACGTTGACCGGCGGGCATATCGCTCCTGTTCTGGTTGGCTGTCACCAACGCGGCATTCGGGTGATCGACACCCGCCACGAGGCGACCGCCGTCTTTGCTGCCGATGCTGTTGCGCGCCTGACCGGCATTCCCGGTGTCGCCGTGGTCACTGCCGGCCCAGGGGTGACGAATACCATCACCGCAATCAAAAATGCGCAGATGGCGCAATCGCCGCTGGTGCTGATCGGTGGCGCCACGGCAACAGCGCTGCGTGGGCGCGGCGCACTCCAGGATATCGACCAGATGACGCTGATGAAGTCGCTCACGAAATGGCGTCGGTCGGTGCGCCGTGTGCGTGATCTCATCCCGACGCTGGAAGAGGCGTTCTTCCGCGCTCGTGACGGCGTTCCCGGACCGGTGTTCGTCGAACTGCCCATCGATCTGCTGTACGATGAGCAGGTGGTGCGCCAGTGGTATGGTCTCAAGCGCATCGGTCGATCCCCGGCGCAATGGGCTACCTGGGTCTCCCGCAGCGTATGGGTTCACCACCTGTTCGCCGGCGCTCAGCAACAAGCGGTGGTAAAGCCGCGCCCTGTGCCACAACGCGAACCAGACCAGCGCGACATACACGCAGCCAGTCTCGCCCTGGCGACGGCAGAGCGTCCGTTGCTTCTGGCAGGAAGCCAGGCTGTCCTTGATCCCGCGTCTGTCGATGCACTGGCGCGCGCTATCACCGCAACCGGCATACCGGTCTATCTTTCAGGCATGGCGCGTGGGTTGCTGGGAGCAAACCATCCGTTGCAGATGCGTCATCGGCGGCGCGAAGCGCTCCGCGAGGCGGATCTGGTCATTCTCGCCGGCGTCCCATGCGACTTCCGCCTCGACTATGGCAATCATATTCCGCGCCACACCAGGATCATCGCCGCCAATCGGAGTCGCACCGATCTGACGCTGAACCGCCGTCCACAGATTGCCGTCCTGGGCGATCCGGCGCATTTCATCCACCGCCTGTCGAACGCGGCATCCAACCACAACCTGGAGAGATGGCAGGAAACATTGCGTCAGCGTGACGCCGGGCGCGAGGCAGAGATTATCCGCCTGTCCAATCAACAAACAGCGTATGTCAATCCGCTCTACCTCTGTCGAATGATCAACGACGCACTGAGCGACAACAGTGTCATTGTCGCCGATGGCGGCGATTTTGTGGCGACGGCGTCGTACATTGTTCGACCGCGCCGTCCGTTGAGCTGGCTCGATCCGGGACCATTCGGCACGCTGGGGGTCGGCGCAGGATTTGCGCTTGGCGCGAAACTCTGCCGCCCTGATGCGGATGTCTGGCTGCTCTACGGTGATGGCTCCGTTGGCTACAGTATCGCTGAGTTCGACACGTTTACCCGTCACAACATCCCGGTGATCGCTGTCGTTGGGAATGATGCCGGGTGGACGCAGATCGCCCGTGAGCAGGTGGAACTGTTGCACGATGATGTTGCAACCAGGCTGGCGCATAGCGACTATGATCAGGTGGCAGCCGGGTTTGGCGCTGTCGGGCGCCGCATCGACGATCCGGAACTGGTGGAGGAGACTCTGCAACAGGCACAGCAATCCGCCGCTCGCGGCAAACCGGTCCTCGTCAATGTATTGATCGGTACAACCGATTTTCGTAAGGGATCCTTGTCTATGTGAAGGTTGAAGGTTGAAGGTTGAAGGTTGAAGGTTGGGGGTTGAAGGTTGAAACGTTGAACGTTGCATGATTCTGGGGCAAGAATCATGCAACCCCTTGCATTTTACGCTGCCGACGTGCTATACTGCTTTTGAAACCGTTTTCTGTCTGGCGAGTGTCAATATTCATGGCGCGCCCGCTTCTTCCGACACGCCCACCCGCTGAGAGCGCCGATCCAGACGATCTGCTCCACCTGGCGCGCACGTCCTTCACCGATGCGCTGACGCGACTGCGCGAGTCCGAGTCGGTGGCGACATTGCGCGACGCGCTCCCCATGCTCTGGCAGCAGATCACCGATCCGTCGAGCAGCCTGCGCACACCGGTCGGCGAAGCGGATGTCACGACCTTCAGCAAACGACGATTGCGCGACGCTCTGGATCAGATCGGATCGGCATTCACCCTCGAACGCGCCCGTTACTATCTCGATCGATTGGCGCGCGCCGCCCAGGAGACGCGCACCGGGCGGATCAACGACATCGACCTCAACCGCTGGAAAGAGTACGACGATATTCTGACCGACAGTTTATGGCTGTTCGACCGACGCGACGCAAGCGGCGCGCACCACGCTGGCTTCTGGGGCAACTTTGTGCCGCAGATTCCCTATCAGTTGATGCGACGCTACACCCGTCGCGGTGACCTGGTGATCGACCCGTTTGCCGGTTCCGGCACCACGCTGATCGAAGGGCGTCGCCTTGGACGCCACACCATCGGCGTTGAACTCAACCCGGCAGTGGTTGAGCAGACGCGCGCCACGCTGATGCACGAACCCGACCGGCACGGCGTTGTGTGCGCCCTCGAAGTCGGCGACAGCACAACCCTCGACTGGACGGCGCTCCTGGAGCAGTACGGGCGTCGTTCTGCGCAACTTGTCATCCTGCATCCGCCCTACCACGATATTATCCGCTTCAGTGATGATCCGCGCGACCTGGCGAATGCGCCATCGGTCGAGACGTTTCTGGCGATGCTCGGCGACGTTGTTGCGCGGGTTGCGCCTGTTCTCGATAGGGGGCGCTATCTGGCGCTGGTGCTCGGCGACAAATACGCCGATGGCGAGTGGATCCCGCTCGGTTTCCTCGGAATGCAGGAAACGCTGCGCCATGGGTTCACCCTCAAAAGCATTGTCGTCAAAAACTTCGAGCAGACCGCTGGCAAGCGCAGTCAGAAAGAACTCTGGCGCTATCGCGCGCTGGTCGGAGGCTTCTATGTCTTCAAACATGAGTACATCTTCCTCTTCCGCAAAGCCTGATCGTATCATCAACGGGATTGCGCCCATCCGTATCTGCGACCTCGGTGGGTGGACCGACACCTGGTTTGCCGGGCATGGGACTATTTTCAACATTGGCGTCTATCCGTATGTCGAAGTACAGGTCGCAGTATTTCCACGCCACATGCGTGAGCATCAGATCACGCTGCATGCCGAGAATTACGGCGAGCGCTACGTTGTTCTGCCGGGCAGCGCCGAACACGTGCGTCACCCGCTGCTCGAAGCCGCAATCAACGAAGTTCCGTTACCCGACAATGTGGCGCTGGAGATCACGATCTTCTCTGATGTGCCTGCCGGCGCGTCGACCGGCACATCAGCCGCCGTCACGGTTGCGCTGGGTGCGCTCGATGCACTGACCCCCGGCAGGATGACCCCGCACGAAATCGCCTACGCCGCGCACCGGGTCGAGACGCAACGATTGGGATTGCAGAGCGGCATCCAGGATCAACTCTGCTCGGCATACGGCGGGATCAATTTCATCGAGATGTTTCACTATCCCTATGCGACTGTTTCGCAAATACGCATTCCTGATACTATCTGGTGGGAACTGGAACGCCGTCTGGCGCTGATCTTCCTCGGTCGCACCCATAGTTCGTCGGCGATGCATGAGCAGGTGATTGCAGCGCTGGAACGCGAGGGTGACGCTTCTCCCCGGCTCGAAGCGCTGCGCCGCCGCGCCATCTGCGCTCGCGATGCGCTCTACGCCGGCGACTTCGTTGCGCTTGGTCGGGCGATGATCGACAACACTGACGCCCAGCGCGCCCTCCATCCTGCGCTCGTCAATGCCGATGCCGATGCAGTGATCGCGCTTGCCCGCGAGCACGGCGTCCTGGGATGGAAAGTCAACGGCGCTGGCGGCGAAGGCGGCTCGCTGACCCTCCTCTGCGGACCTGACGCCAGCGCCAATCGCGCGCTGCTCCGCGACATTCGCCGCCTCAGTCCGCTCTTCCAGCCTATCCCGATCTACCTCAGCCGGATGGGTCTGCGGGTGTGGACGACGGATGGGGAGAGATGAGACTCATTGCACATTGCGCAGATCTGGTGAAACACAACGCTGGTGCGGTGTATAATAGCGGACGTTCCGACTGCCACATGCAAACCGAAAGGATGGCGTTATGGAACGGATGCTGAGCAGCAACGCATCCCTCGCGGCAGAACAGTCATCAGTGCGCATCCGCCTGATGGCGGGTCTCGCGCTGGCCGGATCGGTCTGGCTCGTCGGGCTTGTCGGGCACTTCACCCCGCTGGCAGAATGGCCTGCACTCTTTCTCTATGTGATCGGCTCACTCAGCGTTGCTCTGGCGCTGGGGATACGCGAGAGACTGTGGGATACCATGTGGATCACAAGGCGCGGGTTGAAGCGGGCGCTGGCGTGGGGCGGCGGCATCGGTCTGGCGCTGCTGGTGATCGATAATATCAATACGTACATGTACTACCGCTCAGGTGGTGCGCCGATGGCGCAGATGGAAGAGATCCTGATCGGTATGCGCCTGGTTTTTTTCTTTCCGCTGCTTGTGCTGGCGGAAGAGTTCCTGTGGCGGGGCGTACTCCTTTCGGGTTTGCACGATGCCGGGATCAATCGCCACCTGGCGGTGCTGCTCACCACCGCAGCCTACGCCCTGAACCACTTCGCTGTCGCCCCGGTGGATATGGTCGAGCGTGCGATGATGGCGGCTATGGGACTGCCAATCGGCATCGCTGGCGGTTACCTGGCGCTGAAAACCCGCAATGTGTGGGCTGCGGTCGCGCTCCACGGTTTGACCATGATCTCGATGATCGTCGATATTTTCGTGATACCGCGCCTCGTATAAATCCATAAACGCACCGGTGCAATTTGTTGTGGCAACCAGCCTTCCCCTCACGGGCATACAACTTACACCAGCACAAACGCGACCATCAGCGTCAGGATGGTGATCGGCACACCTGCGCGCAGATACGCTCCGAACGTCAACTGCACCCCCCAGCGCGCCGCGAGTTCGGCGACGATCAGATTGGCAACCGAACCGAGCAGCGTCAGGTTGCCTGCCAGTGTCGAAGCCGCCGCCAGCATCAACCACCCGCGTTCGGGTTGCGCCAGCGCCGGAATGAGACTCTGCAAAACCAGCACGGCTGGAACGTTGCTGATCAGGTTGGACAGCACCGCCGTAACAATGCCGAATACCACAAGCCTCTCACCGATGAGCGGCGCAGCTACCGCAAAGAGTTCACCAGTCACTCCCTGCACCTGAAGGCTGCCGGTCACCACAAAGAGACCCGCAAAAAACACCAGCAGGGGCCAGTCGATTGTTTTCCAGATCCGATCCGGGCGCAGGCGTCGTGTAGCGAGCAGTGCAGCCGCTGCCAGAAATGCAGCCAGCGCCACCGGCGCCCCCAGGATCATCAGCGCCAGCATGATCGGCACAACCACTGCAACCTTCCGCAACAACGGACGATAGACCCGCATACGTCCAACCTCTGGCGTTTCAAAGCGTCCGCGCCGGAACTCCTGCGGATACACAAGCACGATCACCAGCCAGCAGATCGCCAGCCCGATCAGGGCAGTTGGTGCGAGTGCAGCGACAAACGTCGTGTACGACAGACCTGATGCGCTGCCGATGATCATGTTCTGCGGGTTGCCGGTGATCGTCGCCGTCGAACCGACATTCGCGCCTGTCGCCAGACCGATCAGGTAGGGGATCGGGTTGCGTCGCAGAGCGCGGGTGGTATCGAGCACCAGTGGCGTGAGCATCAGCACGATGGTATCGTTCAGAAACAGCGCCGAAAGCGTTCCCGACGCTACAATAATGAGCGCGAGCAAACCGTGCGGCGAGTGCGCCACCCGCACAACCCGCTGTGCCACGATGCCAAAAAAGCCAGCAGTGTAGAGTTGCCCGTTCAGCGTCATCATGCTGAAGAGCAGCAGCAGCGTATCGAGGTCGAGCGCCTGATACGCCTGTTCCAGCGACAATGCCCCGCAGGCGAGCAACGCCGCCGCACCGACAACCGCAATCGTTGCGCGATCAGCGCGGAGCCAGGGCCAGCGCCCGATGGCGATACCAGCAATCGTGGCACTGACAATCGCCACCGTCAACCACGCCATCCAGGTCATTCAGAATCTCCTTCACTGCTACGCGGACCCGGAAATGCACAAAGAAAAGAGCGATGCCATAAGCATCACTCCTTCGACAAAATCAGGGTCAACCGGCGACTATCAGCATCAACCGCCTACCGTCGTCGCGGGCGCTGGCGGTCATCGCCGCGCGGACCCCGGTCGCCGCCCCGGTCGCTGCCGCCGCTCCGTCCGCCACCATCGCGCAGACCGCGCCCCGCGCCAGCCGCGCGCCGATCCTCCGCCGTTTCGCCGGTCAGCAGCGCCCGCCGTGAGAGACTGACCTTGCCGGTGCCGGGTTCGATGCCGATCACCATGACGTTGATCTCATCCCCCATCTTGATAACGTCCTCGACATTCTCAACCCGCCCGACATCGAGTTCGGAGACGTGCACCATGCCATCCTTCCCCGGCGCAAGGTTCACAAATGCACCAAACGGCATGATTCGCACCACTTTGCCAAGGAAAATATCACCGACCTTGATCTCGCGGGTCAGCGCCTCGACCATCGCAACCGCCTGCTGCGCGGCTGCGGCATCGGGCGTCGAAATATAGACCCGTCCATCCTCCTCGATATCGATCTGCGCGCCGGTTGCTTCGGTAATACCTCGAACCGTCTTTCCGCCTGGCCCGATGAGCGCACCGATCTTCTCCGGGTTGATCTGCAACGTAATGATACGTGGCGCGTATGGCGACAGTTCTTTGCGCGGCTCGCTGATCACCGCATTCATCTTGTCGAGGATGTACAGGCGACCCTCGCGCGCCTGAGCGAACGCCTCGCGCATAATCTCGTAGGTAATGCCGGTGGTTTTGATGTCCAGCTGCAAACCGGTGACACCCTTTGCCGTTCCGGCGACCTTGAAATCCATATCGCCCAGATGATCCTCGATCCCCTGAATATCGGTGAGCACGCGCCAGCGCCCATCCTTGCCGGTAATCAAACCCATCGCCACACCGGCCACCGGCGCCTTGATCGGCACGCCTGCATCCATCAGCGCCAGCGACGATCCGCAGACCGACGCCATCGACGAGGAGCCGTTCGACGAGAGAGTTTCCGAAACCAGACGCATCGTGTAGGGAAACTCCTCCTTCGACGGCAGCACCGCAAGCAACGAACGCTCCGCCAGTGCACCGTGACCAATATCGCGGCGGCGCGGCGACCCCAGGCGTCGCACCTCGCCGGTGCTGAACGGCGGGAAGTTGTAGTGATGGATGTAGCGTTTGGTCGTCTCGATCCCCAGATCATCGAGGCGCTGCTCCTCAGCTGGCGAACCGAGCGTCGCCAGCGTCAGCACCTGCGTCTGACCGCGGGTGAACAGCCCCGACCCGTGTACACGCGGGATCAGCCCGACCTCAATCGAAATCGGGCGGATGTCCTTTGGACCACGTCCATCGACGCGCTCGCCACGTTCGAGGATCATGCGCCGCACCTCTTCGTACAGCAGATTCTCGAACGCTGTCGAAACGGCAGCGATGCGCGCTTCGAGTTCCTCCTCCGGCTCATCGGCGGTGAAATGCGCGATCACCTCCTGCTTCAGCGCCTCAGTTTGCGCGTCGCGCACCATCTTGTTCGGGTCGGTGATCGCCTCGTACAGCCGGTTCCCCAACCACTGCTGGATCGCTTCTTCCAGTGACGTATCGACCGGCGGCGGAACGAACTCGCGCTTCGGGCGACCGGCCAGGCGCACCAGTTCATTCTGCAAATCGCAGATCTGCTTGCATACCTGATGCCCCTGAATGATCGCTTCGAGCATCAGGTCTTCCGGGAGTTCCTTCGCCCCCGCTTCGACCATCAGCACCGCATCCTTCGTCCCGGCAACCACCAGATCGAGATCGCTGTTCGGCATATCAGGCATCTCAGGGTTGATCTGCACCTTCCCATCGATGTACCCGACCTGCACCGCACCGACCGGTCCCAGGAACGGAATATCGGAGATTGCCAGCGCCGCCGAAGCGCCGATGATCGCCAGCGGCGCCGGATCGTTCACCATATCAATCGAAAAGGTCGTGACGATGATCTGCACCTCATTGCGGTAGCCTTCCGGGAAGAGCGGGCGCAGCGGACGATCGGTGAGCCGCGCGGTCAGGATCGCACTATCGGTCGGCTTCCCTTCGCGCTTGAAGAAACTGCCGGGAATTTTGCCGGCAGCATACATCTTCTCTTCGTAATCGACGGTCAACGGAAAGAAATCGGCGTCGGCGCGCGGCTCCTTCGAGGCGACCGCCGTCGCCAGCAACATCGTATCGCCATAGCGCACGACAACAGCGCCATTCGCCTGCTCAGCGAAGCGCCCCGCCTCCAGGGTGAGCGTGCGCCCTGCGAGTTCCATACTGACTGAATGAATCTGACGTTCTGACATAATTCTTCCTTGCCTACGGACTGTCCCCAGTCCAACGCGGGGCGTCAGGCACTGGAGTCTGCCCTCGAACGGGTTCGACCGCAGACTCCAATCCCCGACAGCCCCGCACCATACCTCCAACAAACACAAGCCTGGGGCACGCACCCCAGGCTCGCAGACTTCCCCTGTTCACCATTCCAACCAGGCGCGCAACAATGCCCATCGTGGTGAAGGTATCCGGCAAGGATACAATGCACCCCTGCCTTTCCCAATCCACACGCATCATGAACGAGCGGCGCCCGCACCATCAGCCCCATGCTAGCGACGCAATCCCAGAGTATCAATCAACTTGCGATATGCCTCTTTGTCCCGGCTTGCGAGATACGCCAGCAATCGGCGACGACGACCGACCAGTTTCAGCAATCCGCGCCGCGAATGATGGTCGTGCGGATGCACTTTCAGATGCTCGATCAGCCCGTTGATGCGTTCTGTCAGCAGCGCCACCTGCACCTGCGGCGAGCCGGTGTCGGTGCTGTGCATCTGATAGTCGGCGATGATCGCCGTCTTCTCGTCTTTTTCCAGCGCCACGAAGCAACTCCTTGCAGCATGAATCGCGAACAGGCCGGCGTAGCCTGTCGTTCCCAGGTTCCAGGTCGAACATAAGTATACCACAAGATACGCCATTGCGCATGCGCATCAGCGACCATGGTATACTTGGACATATAAACGCCCTGGTAGTTCGTTTCGCGAAACGTTGCCCTATGAAACAAAAACGCACTGCACCCCTCGAAGTCGAACTGAAGTTTCGTGTCGATGATCCCGCCATCTTCGCGGCGTTGTCGCGTCCGATGACGCTTGGCGATTTTCTGTTGAAGCCGGTGGGGGATGGCGAACATCAGCACAATGTCTACTACGACACCCCTGATTTTCGTCTGCGCGCTCAGCGGTACGGTCTGCGCGTGCGCACTGTCGGGCACAGCCTGATTGCAACCCTGAAAGGCGAAACGCTGACGGAAGACGGGCTTCATCAGCGTCCTGAATGGGAAATGCCGGTCGATAGCGATGATCCGCAGCGCTGGTCTCCCGGCGACGTGCGTGATCGGGCGTTTGCCCTGGCAGGCGGCGCTCCGCTGCAACCTGTGCTCACCATCGAAACCCTGCGTCGCACGGTGCGTGTCTGGCGCGGTTCGCGCTGCGTCGCCGATATGGCGCTCGATGAAGGGGTGATCTACGCTGGCGGGCGTGAACATCTCTTCCACGAACTGGAAATCGAACTGTTGCCCGAAGGCACACGTGACGACCTTGATGAACTTGGCGCACTCCTGCGCCAGCAATTCGCTCTGCATCCCGATAACCTCAGCAAACTGGCGCGTGGTCTGGCGTTGCTCGATGAGGCGACTCCAGATGTGGACGAAACAATACAGCAAGTGAAGGGGAGTGCTGCTATGACGGTAGCGACTGAACGGGCGCTTGTCCGTCCGCTGGCGCTGACGATCCTGGATCGCGCAGCGCCAGCGACCGAACCGGTGCATCGCCGGTTGCTCGGGTTAGCAGCAGCGTGCTATGACGCTGCATGGTCATCGGGCGTGGAAGGGCGCGAACGTGCTGCGCGCGATATGCTTCTCTCGGTGCGCATTGACGATCTGGATGCCGACCAGCAGGCGCTTGCCGCTGCACTGGCGGGTATGACGCGCCCCAGGGTGCGTCCGCAGCGCGATCCGGCGTTCATCCGTCTGAGCGTCGGTGATCAGAACGTGGCGCTGCGCCTGGGTGCGATCCTGCGCCTGGCAGTTGCGCTGGCAGAACACGGCGTTACCAACCTGACGGTCGCTCACGCCAATGGGTCGGTGGCGTTGACGCTTGCGACCGAAAACGACAATGTACTGGAAGAGGTTGCTGCCCGCGGCGATCTCTGGCGCGAACATATCGGACCCATCACCTTCGCCTGCCAGGAACATCACACGCTTCCCCCGTTGCCGATTGAGCCGCTTGATCCGGCATATGCCACGCTCATCCTGACCGATGGGTTGCAGGGAGGTGAACCGCTTGCGGAAGGGGCGCGCCGTATCCTGCGCCGCACCTTTGAGCGTTTACTCGCCCGGCTCGATGCCGTCGAAAAAGATGAAGACCCGGAAGATGTGCACGACGCGCGCGTGGCGACCCGCCGTTTGCGCGCATCGCTCCAGGTCGTTGAAGGCGTTTTCGACCCCGACCTGCTCCGCAAACTGCGGCGCGGGCTGCGCCAGATCGCGCGATCCCTTGGCGCTGTGCGCGACTACGATGTCTTCCTGGAGTCGGTGTGTGCGTTCCGCGATCGGTTGCCCGAAGAGCGTCGGACGATCATGACGCCGCTGATTGACGCCATCGGTGCAGCACGCGCGCCAGCGCGGGAACGCATGCTTGCCGATCTGACATCGAAACGGTTCGAGCGTTTTCTGTGCCAGTTTGCTGTCTTTCTGACCACTCCCGGCGCTGGCGTCGTCGATCAGAGTGAAACCGGCGCGCCGACACGGGTGCGCGACTTTGCCGGCAGCGCTATCTGGCGACGGTACGAACAGTGGCGCGCCTTCGATGCCGTGCTCGATGGTGCACCCGATGAGGTGCGTCACATGGCGCGCATCGCTGGCAAACGGTTGCGTTACACGCTCGAATTCTTCGCCGATGCGCTCGGTCCCAACGTCAACCAGGCGCTCGAACCGCTGATGGATCTGCAGGAAACGCTCGGCAGACTCCAGGATGCTGTGGTCGCTCGCGATCACATTCGCGCGCTTGGACTTACCGACGATGCCGGGGCGCAGGAATATCTGGCAGCGCTCGATGCAGAGCATGACCAGTTGCTTGCTGGCTTCCCGCGCCTGTGGTCCAAAGTCGATAGCGTCACCTATCGCAGGCGATTATTCGAGATGATCATTCGCCTGTAGGGGCACAGCGTGCTGTGCCCCACAGCGGCGCTGCGCCCCTGTGCCCCCTGTGCCCCACAGCGGCGCTGTGCCCCCACAGCGCTGCTGCGCCCTCTGTGCCCCTACCATGCTTCCGGGTTGACGATATGCGGCGGGCGTTCGCCGCGCAGCAGTTGAACAACCTGCTGCGCCACCCCAATATGCATGGCGCGCGCGCCATCAGCAGTGTACGAAGCGATATGCGGCGTCAGAATGACGTTCGGCAGTCGCAGCAGCGGATGATCGTCCGGTAGCGGCTCCGGGTCGAAGACATCGAGACCGGCGCCCGCCAGACGTCCATCGCTCAGCGCTGCGATCAGCGCCGCCTGATCGACGACCGCCCCACGGCTGACGTTGATCAGCAGCGCGCCCGGCGGCAGCAATCCAAGTTCACGTGCACCGATCAGGTGGCGGGTTTCCGGCGTCAGCGCGCAGTGAAGTGAGAGGAACTGCGCATGCGGCAGCAGGTCGTCGAGGGTTGCGGCGCGCGCCACATCCAGGGTAGCGAAGGTTTCGTCGGGAACAGGCGGGTCATACGCCACAACATGCATCCCCAGCCCCTGGCGACAGATCTGCGCCACGCGCCGCCCGATGCGCCCCAACCCGACAATGCCCAGCGTTTTACCGCGCACCTCGATGCCCCGTAACCGGGCGGCGCGCCACCCTTCAGTGCGCAGAACGCGGTCGGACGCAACGACCTGCTTCGCCAGCGCTAAGAGCAATGCGACGGCATGTTCAGCGGTGCTCTCGGTAGGACCATCGGGCGTGTTGATGACCAGAATGCCACGCTTTGTGGCGGCAGCGATATCGATGTTATCGACGCCAATGCCGGGACGACAGATTGCCCGCAGTGCGTCGCCAGCTGCGTCCATCCATGCGCCATTGGCGTCGATCAGCGCGGTGATAATGGCAACAGTGCAACCGGGCAACAGCGCAGCGTCACCGCCTGCGACCAGCGTGGCATGCGGTTCGAGCAACGCAACCGCCTCCGCTTCCAGGCGAACATCAGTCCAGATACGTGGACGATCAGGGGATGCAGGTGTCATCATGGGCATGATCCGTGGGCGCTCAGTTCAAACACACGGTGAGATTATACCAGCGCAGCATGGACGGCACGCGCTGTCGGCGCTGAATGTTCCCATTCTGATAGTGATCCAGGGCTTTTGCAATTCTTATCGTCCCTTCATATTCGTTGAAGACCATCCTGCTATGATGGTAGAAGAGCCTGTCCCCACCTGAGCATGGAAGGCTCAGAAAACCTGAAACACAACATCTGGAGCGAACGATGGACCATGATGATCGTCAGATAGGACGAATCCTCAGCCGGCGCGAAGTGCTGATGCTGATTGGTGCATCTGCTGCAACCCTGCTGATGGGCTGCGGTTCGATGGGTTCAGGCGCGACGCCGGAAACGTCTACGGGAAGTGTTCCGTCAGCAGCGCCGTCTCCGCCCGCCATGCCTCAACCCTCACCATCTCCTGCGGCGACCGCCACGCAGGGGGCATTAGCATTGCCTGCTACGTCAGCGCCGGTGACCACACCGGTACGCATCCCCGTTCCGGCATGCATTGTGCGCCCGGAGCAGACAGAAGGACCGTATTTTGTGGACACCCGACTGAACCGCACCGATATTCGCTCTGATCCCATCAGCGGCATCGTCAAAGAGGGGTTGCCATTAACCCTGACGTTCGTTGTCAGCCGGATTGGGAACGATGGATGCGCGCCGCTACGTGACGCGATGGTGGACATCTGGCACTGTGATGCGCAGGGCTTCTATTCCGACGTGCGCGACCCACGCCGTGATACAACCGGGGAGCAGTGGCTGCGCGGGTATCAGATGACCGATGCCAGCGGCATCGCCGCATTTACGACGATTTATCCCGGCTGGTATCCCGGACGCGCGGTGCATATCCATTTCAAGATTCGCACCGCCGCCGCCGGTCAGGTGTACGACTTCACCTCACAACTCTACTTCGATGATGCCGTGAGTGATGCCGTCTTCGCGCAGGCGCCCTATGCCGCTCGGGGAAATCGCACGACGCGCAACCAGAACGACGGCATTTTCCGCAGAAACGGCGAACAACTCGTCCTGGCGCTCACCCCGACTGACCAGGGGTATGCAGCGACGTTCGAGATCGGGTTGCAACTGTGATGTGGAGGTGACGACGCACAGATGAACGGCTGAAACAGGCGAAGGCGCTGCCTTCGCCCATGTGTGCTGCACCTGCTTCCAAACGCGCGTTACTGCCGTCCGCCGACCTGTCTTCAACCGGCATACAGGTACAATTCACCCGGTTGCAACAGATGACAGCGCATAAACGGAGCGCGCCGATCCAGTTCATCGAACAACATACCGGGCGAAACACGATTCCCGGCAAAAAGATCGTTGTGAATGCCGATCAGCACCCGTGCATCGATGGCTTTCGCCAGTTCGACCGCCTCTCCGGGCCACAGGTTGCCGATGATCCCCTCGTGCTCACGAAAGAAATCACGCCCATTGATCGGCAGGAGCGCAATGTCGATCACGCGCCCGACAAGCGCCGCCAGCAGTTCCGGGAAGATGATCGTATCACCACTGTGATAGACGGTCACACCGTTGCACTCGATGATGAACCCCATCCAGCGTGAGTGTCCATCGGCATCGACTTCATACGCATAATGGGCAGCCGGCATTGCGGTGAACGCAAGCCCGGCAAGTTCGACCCGTTCACCCAGACGCGGCGTGATGATCCGTTCGTCCGGGATGCCAGCATCGCGCGCGATCTGCCGTCCTTGAAGCGATGTCACCAGCGTAGCCTGGGGTGATGCCGACATAAGCGGCGCCAGGGTTGCAGCATCGGTATGATCGAGATGCTCGTGCGTCGTCAGCACCACCTGTGCGTGGGTGACCAGCGCCGGATCGAGCGGTATGGGAAACCGTCGCGGCGGACCGCCAAGCGCCTCGACCGAGTTGGACAGGTATGGATCGATGTAGGCGATTGTGTTGCCGCCCTTCACCACACATCCCGCCTGCCCCAGCGACCAGAGAGCCACCTGACCATGCGGCACGGTCAGTCTGTCGATCTGCGCGATCAACGCTGCATCACGCACAAGTGTCATGGGTTCCTCCAGCGAATACTTCAAAGGTTGCACGTTGAAGGTTGCACGTTGAAGGTTGAAGGTTGAACGTTCTAACCTTCACCTCCCGACACACTCTTGCTGCACCAGACGCTCGACGATCAGCGCCGATGATAACACGCCTGGCAATCCTGCGCCAGGGTGGGTTCCGGCGCCCACGAAGTACAGGTTGTCGAACTCTTCAGAGCGATTATGCGGGCGGAACCAGGCGGATTGCAGCAACGTCGGCTCGAACGCGAACGCCGCGCCAAAGTAGTTGTTCTGACGCCGCTGAAAGTAGCGCGGGTCGGCTATACGCTCCACGACGATGTTCTTGCTCAAATCGGGGAGAAAACGCTCCTCCAGGAATGCGATGATGGCATCACGATATGGACGCGCCAGCGACGCCCAATCCGCCTGCGACGCCAGGTTGGGCACCGGCGACAGGACGTAGAATGCATCACAACCGGGCGGCGCCACATCCGGCTCATCGCGCGACGGCATGTGCAGGTAAAGCGAGAAATCTTCTGCAACACGTTTGTGGATGAAAATATCATCAAGCAGTTCACGGTAACGTGGACCAAAGATGATATTGTGACGCACCAGTGGAGCATCGTGGTAGGTGCGCCGTGTTCCAAGATAGATCACAACCAGTGACATACTGTACTTCAACGAGCGCAGGCGACGGTCGGTATAGCGACGGCGGTAGCGTGGCGCGATCAGGTCGGCGTAGGTATGGGCGACATCGGCATTCGACACAACAATATCGGCGCGATACTCGCTGCCGTCGGCAAGCGCCACACTGCGGATGCGACGCCCTTCGACGATCAGCTCGCGCACCTCAGCGTTGAGATGGATGGCAACGCCGAGTTCACGCAGGAGGCGCACCAGAGCATCCACGATTGCGCCGGTGCCGCCGACGGCGTAGTACACCCCCCATTCACGCTCCAGGTAATGCACCATAGAGTAGATCGACGAAGCATAGAACGGGTTGCCGCCGATGAACAGCGGATGGAACGAAAAACAGCGCCGCAGAAAGTCGTCCTTGATATAGCGCGACACATAGCGGTAGACGCTCTCGAATGATCGCAGGCGGATGAGATCGGGCGTCACGCGCAGCATATCGCGGAAGTGCAGGAATGGCTTGTCCGCAAGTTCAACGAATCCTTTCTCGAAGATGGAGCGCGTGCTCGCCAGAAAACGCCGATACCCCTCGACATCGGCGGGGTTGATGCGTTCAATCTCGCGCAGTACTGCCGCTTCATCGGCGCTGTGATCGAACCGACGACCGGTATGGTCATAGATGCGGTAGAACGGGTGGCACGGGCGGAATTCGACATACTCCTCGCGCCGACGACCCGCCGCTCGCCACAGGTCATCAAACATGAACGGCGCCGTGATGACCGTCGGACCGGTATCGAAGCGGAAGCCGTCCACCTCCAGAACATACGCCTTACCGCCCGGCTTATCCTGCTTCTCGAAAATGTGCACGTCGTGGCCGCGCGCTGCCAGGCGCACGGCGGCTGCAAGGCCGCCAAAACCGGCCCCAATGACGATAACGGTGCTCACCTGTGACCTCCAACGCACAAGGGGCGCGGCATGCCGCGCCCTGACGAACCTGGTATGGTGGGAAAAGGATTTATCCCTCGTGTTCCACGTACTCCGGCACATCCTTCGGCGCGCCGCAGACCGTCATCGTACCACGAAAATCGACATCGGCGGACATTTCGGGGCGCTTCTGCTTCAACTCTGCGATCTGTTCGCGCGTCAGCACCTTCGTCTCGTCGAACCCCAGGTCAATCGAACCGTCGAGATGCACCCGCTCCAGATCGTAGAACCGCTTGGTGAAGGTTGTTTTGGCGAACGCCTTCAAACAGCCGAGCATATAGCGCCGCTTGAATGGGTCTTTGATCCAGGGATAACTCAGGAATGCCTTGCGCATGTAGAAACGTGCATAATTGCGCAGCACGCCCTTGAGCACCTGCTCGCGCGTCATTGCATCCGGCTGGATGATCGGCGTAACGAAGTTGTACTTCGAGAAGTCGCGCACTTCGACCCGATCGCCGAGTTCCTCGAACAACTCGGCAAACGGCCATGGCGTGTACATATTCCAGTTCGCCATGTCCGCATTCCAGTCGAGCGCAAATCGGTACGTCTCTTCGATGGTTTCAGGGGTCTCGTTCTCCAGACCCATGATGAACTGTGCTTCAGCAACGATCCCCTGATCCTGGAGCAGCCTGATGGCGCGCTTGTTCTGCTCGATGGTCGTCTCCTTGCGGAAACGGTCGAGGTTCATTTGCGCCGCGGCTTCGGTGCCCAGCGAGACGTGCACCAACCCGGCGCGACGGTAGAGCGGCAGGTACTTCTCATCGCGCAGAATGTCGGTGACGCGAGTGTTGATGCCCCAGTGAACGCCGAGTTTGCGCCGCTCCAACTCTTCGCACATCGCAATGAATTTCTTGCGGTAGATGGTCGGCTCCTCGTCTGCCAGAATAAAGAAGCCGATCTTATATTCGCGCACCAGCAGTTCGATTTCATCAACGAACGCAATCGGATCACGCACGCGATATTTGCGCCAGAATTTCCATTGTGAGCAGAAACGGCACGTGAACGGACATCCGCGCGCAAAGTTCGGCACTGCAACCCGCACATTCAGCGGAATGTAGATGTACTTCTCCCACTCCAGCAGACTCCAGTCGGGGGTCAGGGTCGAAAGGTCGGCAATCGGCGGATGCGCTGGCGTCGCCACAACCCGATCCTCATCCAGGAACGCAATTCCCTGAATCTGATGGCGATCACGTTCATCACTGCCATTCTCGATCGCGCGCATCAGGTTGACGATGATCTCTTCCCCTTCGCCGCGCACGATGTAGTCGATCCAGGGCGCTTCGGTCAATACCTGCGCATACATAAAAGTCGGGTGCACACCGCCCAGGATCGTCTTGCAGCCAGGGTTGGCTTCACGCGCCAGGCGCAACGTTTCCTGCGCCTTGTAGATCATCGGCGTGATCGCTGTCGCCATCACGACATCCGGACGATTGGCGCGGATGATCTGTGCGACGGTGCTGTCCGGCAGATTGTTGGTCATCGCATCGACAAAGCGCAGGTTGGAGTATCCCGCTTTCCGCAATGCGCCGCCGATGTATGCAACCCAACTCGGCGGCCAGTTGCCGGCAATTTCCGCTCCACCTGCGTGATAGTTCGGCTGGATCATCAGAATACGCATGATCGACTCCTTCACACACCTGCTCGTGATACGTGTGCTCACGACGACCCGGACAACGTTGCAACCTGCCTCACATGGTTTGCCCCGGTTGATACGTGCAGAGCGGGTCTTCCGCCAGCGGATCGCCAGTGGCGGCAAAGGCGCGCGCGCGTGATCCGCCGCAGATTGCGCGGTACTCGCACCGTCCGCAGCGCCCGCCGAACTGCGATGGATCGTGCAGTGCACTGAACAGCAGCGACTCGCGGTAGACCTGCACAATATGGTCGGTGCGCACATTGCCGGCAGCCAGCGGCAGGAAACCGGCTGGACAGATCTCGCCGGTATTCGAGACGAACACAATGCCGTTGCCGTCCCGAATGCCAAACCCTCGCCCGACAGGCGTCTGACGGATCTGTTCGCTGCTCATGCCGGCGGCGCGCATTTCACCAAGTGCAACCCGCCGGTACGATGGCGCCTCTGTTGTGGCGACGGCAAATGGCGCTTCCTGAGCGATGCGATAGATCCAGACCATCAACTGCTCGGCTTCGGCGGGTGTCAGCGACTGCAACACCCGCCCACGCCCGACGGAGATCAGAAAGAAGAGACTCCAGCGGGCAACCTGCTTTGTCTTCAGAAGGGCGTAGATCGACGGCAGATCATCGGCTGTCTCCGCTGCGACGAGCGTGTTGATCTGAAGCGGCATATCGAGTTCCGCTGCCCACTCCATCGCCTCAATGGTGCGATCAAATGTGCCTCCGACGCCGCGAATAGCATCGTGGCGGGCAGCATTCGAGCCATCGAGGCTCAATCCAAGCGCCTCGACACCGTGCGCCTTGAGCGCCGCGAGCATGGTGCGCGTCAGGTTGGGTGTGGCGCTCGGCGTGATCGAGACCGGCACGCCCAACGCACGCGCTGCATCGATCAGATCGAGCAAATCTGGTCGGGCGAGCGGATCACCGCCGGTCAGGATCAACTGCGGCATCGGATCGCCAAAATCGGGGATCTGCCGCAAAAAGCGAACGCTTTCCTCGAACGAGAGTTGCAGCGGATGCGGGTGCGGCATCGCTTCAGCGCGGCAGTGGCGACAGGCGAGCGCACACGCCTGCGTCATTTCCCAGTAGATATTGAGCGGCGTCAGCGCAAAATTGCGCGGCGCATGACGCATGGGGCGAACCGGTTGTGGTGGAGCCGTCACTCGTACACCTCCATGTAGTGAAAACTGAGAACTACCTCTGCCAGAAAACAGGCGCACGGAACGCGCCTTCACCCCAATCGATGGTCAACACTGGATGGCATACCGACAGCGGCGATCACCCCGCGCCTGACACTCAAGCTCGCGCAGCGTCGCATGTGGGCAGACCAGTTTCCGAAACATGTGCTCGAATGCGCCACGATAGTAGGCGCACATTGCCGCAGCCATCGCCGACGTATCGAACAGCGTCCCATTGGCAATCGACAGGGATGGCGTCGGTGTGAGATCGTAGGCAAACACACCGCTGCCGGCGAAGGTCCAGGTATGGCGTCGCATTGCCGGCAACAGCAGACGCAACCGCATCCGTGGCGGCAACAGGCGAAGCGCAATGCGCGCAACCGGCGGGATACGGTTGGCAAACACATACTCCGAGGTCAACTGCCCGGAGCGCTCCATGACCACATTTGTTCGTTCCTCGCCAATCTGTTCGATGAGCAGTTCGACCAGCGCATGAAACTCACGCTCGTCGATCAACTCGTGGGGCAGATGATCCGGAAGATCGCCCGCCCCGCCGCGCACCAGCACGGCACGCGCTCCTTCATCGCCGAACATTTCCCGCAGCGCTGCAACGGTCTGGATAATCGCATTGGGACCTATTTTGCCCGTGCCACGAGCTGCTGTCGTCATCCTGCCCTCGCCACAATCATTCATGGGAATTGACCGCACTATACTGCCAGCAGGCGGGGTGTACCGAAATGGTTCATCAATCGTTCGTTGCGCTTTCTTAACCAGGTTGCAACCGGGCAATTTTGTCGAGCAATTGTGCAGGGGATGTACGCGGGCATTCGATAGACAACCGGCTATTCCGGCGGCGGACCGATCGTCGTTCTTCGCCGGGATGCGCGTGAACCGTTGTCCGGCGTCGGGGTGACGACGGCGCTGGCAGATGAATTGCAACCAATTCGACTCTATTTTGAATAAGAATTTATGACGAACTGACTGGAATTGTTTCCCAATCTGATGTATATTTGTGCTACACGATTAATTCGTATGACCGGCGGGCACAGCGCTATGAGTTCGCAGGAAGAGCCAGCAATACCGGTCGCTCTCCGCGAAGCGCGTGACATTGTGGCGGAGCAACTGGAGCGGTTGCGCGCGCTGGCGGAACGCGAGCGCCAGGAGGCGCATGCGCTCAATGCCGCGCTCCGTCAGGCTGAACGCGAACTCGATGAGGTGACCCTTCAGTACCGCACGGCGCTTCAGCGGCGACGCTCAAGCGCCGAAGCGCTTGGCCAGCAGATGGCAAAACTGCGGGCGCGTTGCGACGAATTGACCCGCAACGTTGATATGCGGCGCAGCGGTTTAAGACAGATAGAACTGCTGATTCGTCAGATCGAGATGAGTAGTAGCGCATTGACAAATACCGGAACAAGTGCGACATCCGATCCATGGGCGCTGGCGCTGCGTTCGCAGGTCATTCATGGGCGCGAAGAGGAACGGGTGCGCCTGGCGCGCGAGGTTCACGACGGACCAGCGCAGGTGTTGGCGAATTCGCTGATGTTGCTCGAAACCTGTTACACGCTGGCGCAACAGCAAACCGGTGAACAGGCTGAAAAACTGGCGCAGATGCTTGATCGCCTGCGCAGTGCGACCCGCGACGGATTGAGCGAAGTTCGCCGCTTTATCGCCAACCTGCGACCGGGGCAGGTCGCCGAACGCGGTCTGGTTGAAGCATTGCGCGACTATTTGCGCACCTATGGCAATACCTACAATGTGCAGGTGACGTTCGAAGCCGATGCCGTGCCGCGACAGGCGGACGAAGTCGAGATCGTTCTCTATCGGATTGTCCAGGAGGCGCTTCAAAACGCACACAAATATGCACGTGGCGCGCCGATCACGGTGCGTCTTGTGCAGCAGGCAAACACGCTGATCCTGTCGGTACGCGATGAGGGACCAGGATTTGACCCCCGCGAAGTGGCCCGACGAACCGGCAAAAGCAACTGGGGGCTGACGAGTATGCGTGAGCGAGCGGAATTGATCGGTGCACGCCTGACAGTTGCGTCGCGTCCAGGGCATGGAACTGAAGTCACGGTTATACTCCCACTGGAATAGCCAGGGTGAAGATGATGGAACAACGTATTCGTGTACTGATTATCGATGATCACCCGCTTTTCCGCCAGGGTATTCGCTGGAGCCTGGAAGAAGCCGGCGATATGGAAGTGGTCGGTGAGGCGGAAAATGGGCAGGAAGCGATCAAACTGGCGGAACGTCTCGTCCCGGATGTCGTCCTGGTCGATATCAATCTGCCTGGACTGAACGGTCTGGAAGTTGCCCGCGTGATCAAGCGACGGGAACCTCGCATTGGTTTGATTGTCATCAGTGTCTACGAGGACGATGATCAACTCTTCCAGGCTATCAAAGTCGGCGCGGCGGCTTATTCATCGAAAGATGTGCATCCGCGCGACCTGGTGCGCATGATTCGCGAGGTCGCGCGTGGAAAGTACCTGATCAACGATAGTGTTATTGCCAAGCCGCACGTTGCCACCCGCGTGCTGCATCAGTTTCGCGAGCTTGCCGCCACCGAAGATGAGCGCACCAGCGCCTTGTTTGCGCCGCTGACGTCGCGCGAAATCGAGATACTCGACTGCATCGCTCGAGGGTTGTCGAACAAAGAGATCGCTTCTCAACTTTCGATCAGTGGGCAGACGGTCAAAAACCATATCACATCTATTCTGTCGAAACTGCAGGTCAATGATCGAACGATGGCGGTTATTTATGCGATCCAGCGGGGATGGATCCGCATGGGGTACGATGGACATCATAGCCACGCAGTGGGTGACAAGCGATCATCATGAGTTGAGTACGGAACGTTCCACGTCGAACGTTCACACCACCCCGTCTCCACGCATTCCGTTCAACCTTCCACCTCGACATACCAGCGCTCGATATTCCACATATAGTTGGGCGTCATCAGGGTGACCGGTCCGTCCGGCGTTTTTACCCGCGGATTGCACACTACCGCTATTCGATCCGCCCAGAGAAACAGATATGGGCGTAGAAGCGCCACCCGTTCCTGGGCACGCTGGATCGCCTGCGCCCGTTCGCTCAGATCGTATAACTGCCGTGCCGCACCCGCCTGATTATCGTAGATCGGATCGCTGAACCCGACAAAGTTGAGCGTCGGACGTGTATCCGCCAGCCCCTGGTTGATCTGACTCGAATGAAAGAGCGCAAAATCGTCCGGGTCGTAGAAAGCGTAGTCGGCGAAATCCGGATCGGCGACGCCATTGACCCAACTGCCGATCAGCAGATCGAAGTCGTAGGGCGGCGCATATTTCGAGCGAATGACGGTGGCAAAATCGGCAGGCTGCACCACAATATCCATCCCGATCTGTTCGGCAGCGCTGGCAATCAACTCGGCGGCGCGCACCCGACGCGGATCGTCGGCGCGCACGAAGAGTTGCACCGTCAGCGGCACGCCGTCGCGCTGGCGAATGGCGCCTTCCGGCGGCAGACGCCATCCGGCTTCGTCCAGCAGCGCCCGCGCGCGATCCAGATCGACCGTTCCGGCTGGCGGCGGCGTCAGATCTGCCCAGGAACCCGGCGCGGCGCTGCTGCCGATGAGCATCCCCTGCCCATCGGTCACCTCCTGCACAATGCGCGGCAGATCGATCGTCGCTGCCAGCGCCTCGCGCAGCCTCGGATCGCTGAAGATTCGGTCGGAACGCAGGTTGAAGGCGAGAAAATAATACCCGTTCTCAGCATATGCGCCCCATTGCAGCATCGGCGATGTTTCGGTTATGACGCTGCCGACGCTCCAGGGAAGTTCAGCCAGCAGCAAACGTTCATCCTGTAACGCCGACGCTGCCACCTGTGCATCGGGCGCAATGACGAACACCACCCGATCAAGGAGCGGCGCACCCCGGTAGAATGCCTGATTCGCCGCCAGTGTGATTGCCACGCCCGGCTCGCGCTGCTCAAAACGGAAGGGACCGCTGCCAAACGGCACATCCCAGGCGTTGAATTCTGCCAGGTTTCTGCCGATCAGCAGGTGACGCGGCAGCACCGGCGTTGTAAGCAGGCTGAAGATGGGTGCGTAGCGTTCATCGAGGCGGATGACAATCGTATCGCTCTCCGGCGCCGTCACTTCGACAATTCGCCGCAACCCGGCGAGCAACGCTGTAGACGGCGGCAGTGCGCGCAATGCATCGAGCGTAAAGACAACATCATCAACCGTGACCGGACGCCCATCGTGCCAGACGGCATCGCTGCGCAGGGTGAACGTGATGACCCGTCCATCGGCTGAGGCTACCCAACCCGTCGCCAGGTCCGGTTGCGGCGCCAGGGTTGCGTCCAGGCGCATCAGACCACTGTAGATCAACCCGATGATCTGCTCTTCGCCGCGTGTGCGCGGATGCCAGGGTTGCAATGTGCCACTATCGTCGGACAGACGGATGGTGAGATTTCCGCCACGCGGCAGCGCGGTAGGAGTCGGGGGCGCTGATGTGGGCGCAGAAGTAGGCGAGGCTTCACCGGTCGCAACCGGCTGGTCTGGCGCGCCGCAAGCTGCAAGCAGCACAAGTATCGTCGCAGCGACCCAGACGCTGGCGCTGAGCAACTGGAACAACTGTCTGAGAGAACGAGGGGTATGGATTGACGACGATGACTTATTCACGGGGAAGATTCTGCTGATCGCGCAGGAACAACAGGAACGTGCGCGCCATCTGTTGATGTTCAGGAGAAAGGGAATCGTACAGGTTCAGGAATGCCTCGCGGTCGCGGTGCGCTGCCGAAAACTTGTAGCCATCCGCCGCTGCTGCCTCGCTGAGCAGTTCGAAAGCAGTGGTGCGAAAAACCGTCGCCAGCGCTTCGATCTCAGCGATCCGCGCGCTACTCTGCCCGTTTTCGATGCTGCTGATATAACTGCCGCTCACGCCAATGCGACTCCCCAGTTCCGCCTGAGTCAACCGGTCGCGCTGGCGTTTGCGTTTGATCACTTCACCGACACGTTCGTTGAATGACGGCATAGGAGCGCCCGGAACATTGCGTGACAGAAGCAAACCAGAAACAGGGCACGATCACCAGCGTCTCAGCCCTCAACCCACGACGCCGCTCGTGGCAGGCGTGTTAGGGCAACGAACTGCCGTAGCGCCAGATATAGTAGTGCTGCCCGACATTCCCCATCTGCACCCGCCACATTGGTTGCTCATCGGGGGTATAGGTCAGCACGCGACGCTCGAACAACTGCACCAGAACATCACGTTCGACGCCGCCGACCCGCACACGCACCCAGTACGCTTCGCTGATCGGATACCCGACAACCATCACCCAATCCAGGACCCGACCGGCACGGTAGGTACCATTGTCGTACACAACACCTGATGCTGTCAAATACTCCCAGAAAATGCGCGGGATATTATGCCCCGTGGCTGCGACAAAATGGGCAATGCGCGTCTCTGGACGCGCCGGTCCAACCATGGGGCGCACACTTCCGTCCGACAGCAGCGCCTCGGACACCGGCAGACCCGTGCGATCGGCAACCGGTGACGCAAGAGCGGAAAACATTGCATAGGTGGGCGCATTCGCGCCATCAAGATCGCCGACGACCGGAAGCATTGCCGGTTGGTGCGCCATATACTCACCATCACCGATCTGCACCTGCCCCATAACCATCTCCGACACCAGCAAGCCAGCGGTGACGAACGAAGCAGCGCTGCGATCTCCCGCAGGGTTATTGATCTCGAGGCGTCCCTTGTCGAAATAGAGCACCTGCCGCAGTCCAGTACTTGATTGGATGTATGGCTCACTGCGCGCCAGGCGTGGCGCCGGACCCCACACCCACGCGCGTTTCGCGCGCCCGGTTGTCACCGGCAGATCGACCCGTTGCCAGATTCCGATGAACGACGGATCGATCTGGCGCGCAATTGGTTGAGCGCCAGCGAGCGCCACAATCATCTCGCCGCTGGCATCTCCGCCCAGGGCAGGAACCGCTTGTGGCGCTACGCTCGCCTCGATCAGCGGCTCGACCTCCTGCGCCAGAGGAACAACATTACCTGTCGCCTGCGGTGGCGGCGCCGGAAGAATATCCGGCGGGGGTCCGCATGCTGGCTGCTCGACTGGACATGCCTTCAGGGTCAGATCGTAGCGAATGAACATCCCGCCAATATCGCCAACATTCTTGACCTGCGCATAGTAAATGCCATCGGCTGAGGGAGTAAACCGCACCAGCGAGTCGAGGGTTGTACCGCCTTCGATATTATTGTTCGAATCGATCAGCGTGATCGCATCACGCCCAAACAGGAAGAGGAGCGTATCGGCGCCGGGCAGAACGCCATTCGCATCTGGCGGCGCGTATGGTCGCGTGTTGGTGTACAGATAGTACGTATACCCGGCAAGCGCAAAGAACTTCACCCAATCCGCGTCACCATTGGGGCAGAGCAGGCGCCCGCGCTGCGTCTCATTCTGATTGATCTGCCGCGCCAGTTCCGGCAACCCGTCCTGCTCGTAGATATCGTTACAGAGCGATGAAACGAAGGGTGGGAAAGGACCATAACTCTCGCCGCGCACGATGATCGTGTAACTGAGGTTACTGCCGCCGATCCCCAGGGTATCACGCACACGCACATAGAAGAACCCGTTGGTCGGCGCGCGGAACGACTGGATCAGCGGTCGCGTATCGGTGAGCGTTTGCGTGCCGCCGCGAAATGGAAAATCATCGTTCGAATCAACGAGACGCCGGTTCGAGTCGTAGAGTTCGAGCGAGAGATCGAGACCGGCATCCATGTCTGGAATATCGATCGAATAGTACTTGCCGGCGACGGCGCCAAACTTAAACCAGTCCTCATCGCCGATGGCGCAGATACCGTGGCGTTCAGCGCGATCCACCAGGATCAGCGCAGCGCTGTCGAAGTCGTTCCCCGGATCGGACAATTCGGGGCAGGCGGAAGGCGGCGGCGTCCCTGGCGCCGGGGCAACCAGCGTCACCTGAATCACCGCTTCCGCCGTCTGATTTGGCGTCACATCGGTGCGTGTTGCGCGGACGGTCACTGTACGCACGCCGTTGGGCGTATTCGGCGGAATGATGATACGAATAGGAATAACTGCCGACGTCGTCGCCTGGTTGACCGCAATCGGTTGCGCAATCGTCGTACTCGCCTGCCATCCGCCCGGAACCTCCGGGAAGGAAATAACGAACGTTGCTGCGGTCGTATCGTCGTTGCGCAGGCGAAAATCGCTCACGACCAGCACAGTATTGTTTGGCGTCTGATTGGTGACGGTGTACGCGCGCGAGGCGGGATCCCAGCGAAAATCTTGCGGTGCAGCGACAAGTGGCGCAGGGGCAACAATCGTCAACATCAGCAAAAGCGCCGCGAATGACAGTGACCGAAGGTGCAGGCGTGTCACAGCGTTTTCCTTGATACACGAGCGAAGACGCGGCATGGGGAACTACCGCGATTATAGCATACGGAAAACGTGTGTCAAGGAAAAACCTGGGGGACGAACGACGTCGTTCGTCCCCCGACCGCCGTGCGTACTCACCAGGAACGCATGCCCGGAATGAACTGCATCTCCGACACCAGCCTGATCAGGGTCGGCGTGTAGTTGATCACGATCAGTGCGAAGGCGATTGCCAGCCAGGGCTTGAAGTTATCCAGCACCCGCGGACCATCCTCCGGACCAGAAACTGCCCGCGCGAACGGAACCATAGGAACTGTATCTTTCTTCCCGGCGGTAATCGTCAGGATCATGTTGAGATAATACAGAAGGGCGCTGACGAACATGATGATCGCGCCAACTGCAATCACCGGCAAGAGCGGTTCCCATTCAGGCTGAATCTGCCGCATCGCGCCAATCGCCGTGCGTCGCGGCATGCTCAACAGCCCCAGCATATGCATCCAGTGCGAGAAGATCCCCATGCCGACAAACCACGTCCATGCCTGCACCAGCGCCATCGTCGGGCTCCACAGCCGGCGCCCGGTGAGGTGCGGAACCAGCCAGTAGGTAATCCCCATGAAACTGAGCGTCACAGCGGTGCCAACCGTCAAGTGGAAGTGTCCCGAAATCCACGAGGTGTTATGCACCACCAGGTTGATGTTGTACGACGCATTGATCAGCCCGCCTGCGCCGCCGAAGGCGAACAGGATCATCGCCAGCACCTGCGTCGTAAAACTCGGCTCGCGCCACGGCAGATTGAAGACCCACACCAGCCACCCCTTGCCGCCGCGCGCCCGCCCGCCGTTCTCAAGCGACGCCACAACGTTGAAGAAGGTCAACAGGCTGGGGAAAAAGACGCCAAAGGTAAAGATTGCGTGCACCAGTTTCCAGATCTCGCTGATGCCCGGATCGGTGTACTGGTGATGCATCCCGATCGGCGTCGAAAGGATCAGGAACAGAATGAACGACACCCGCGCCATCGGATCGCTGAACAACCTGCCGCCTGCCTGCTGCGGCACGAAGTTGTACCACGAAATGTACGCTGGCAGCAGCCAGAAGTACACGATCGGATGACCGGTGAACCAGAAGAGGGTGCGCGCCAGCACCGGGTCAGTTCCCGGCACCAGCCCCAGCGACCAGGGGATCAACAGGAAAAGCATCTCGGCAGCGACGCCGAAGGTGCAGATCACCCACATGGTCATCGTAACAATCGCCATGAACGCCGGCAGCGGAATGCGCGCCGCAGGATTGGCGGCACGCCACTGCCGGAGCATCATCACCTGGTTGATCAACAATAACCAGGTGCCGACAACCACCAGCGTCAGACCGATGTAGAACAGCGGATCCGCCTTGAGCGGCGGGTAGAACGTGAACAGAACCGTCGCATTGTTGAGCAACAACGGCAACGCCGCAATCAGCAAGCCAGCGGTCATCACGCCGAACGTCGTCCACCCCAGCGCACGACTCGCCAGCGGAATGCCGAGTGATCGCGATGTGACAAATGTCAGCCAGCCGATGATGAAAAAGGTGGTGAACACCAGCACATTGAGCACGCCGTGCAACGCCAGCCCCTGATAGTAACCGCCGCGCAGGAGTGGCGCAATCGGCTTGTACAGATCGATCCCGTTGTACTGCAACGCCTGCATCACGCCGAACAGACCGCCGATCGCCAGTGCGATGAATGCGATCAGCAGGTTCAGACCCGTCAACCGATACTCGGTGGCAAACACGCCGACCCCGGCGCGCTCAGCAGCAATGGAGACACCGGAAACACGCGCTGTAGCCATACTATCTCCCATTCCAGGCTGCCGCGCTGCACGTGCAGCGAACGGCAGACACACAACTAGCGATTCGTCGAAGCCGTCTTTGCCGGGGTCACAATAAGCTTGCCCACCATCAAATGGTGCCCGCCGCCGCAGTATTCGTGGCAGAAGATGTAATACTCTCCAGGCGTGTCGAAGGTGGTCGTCATCCGCGAAATCTGCCCCGGAATGACCATCATATTGATTGGCGTATTCTCAATCTTGTAGCCGTGAATGACATCACGGCTGGTGACGATGAACGTCACCTTCGAACCGGCGGGTATCTCCAGTTCTCCCGGCGTAAAGTTGAACAACTGCGCCGTGACGACGGCTTCGTAGCGTCCCGGCGCCAGTTCGCGCAGACCGGGCTTGTCGAACGGCGGGGTTGTGCTGAGCGCCTTCGGATCGACACGCCCCACATTACCGGGCACCGCAATGCCGACAACAAAGGCGGTGATCACAATCGCCACCAGGAATGCAATCGGCACTGCAACGCTCGGAAGGATCCACGCGACTTCAAACAGGTAGCCCAGATATTTGCGGTTCATGATCCCCTCACTCCGCCGTTTGCCAGCAACTGCAAATACACCTGGATCCACAGCCCCGCAAGGATCGCCAGGTACGTCAGCGTGATCAGCAACGCACCCCGCGGCAGTTCGTGGTTTTCGTGCTCTTCCGCTTCCTCGCGTTGCTCCGTTACCGGTTGTTCAGTCATACTGTGTTTCCCTTCTAGTGAATGGAGCGTCGCTTGATGCCTCTTTCACGTTCAACACGTCCCTACCTGGGATAACAGACGAACAGGTGCGCCATCTCGTAGATCGGCCGCGCCGCTTGGCTGCTGTTCGCCTCCTGCTCGACCAGCCCAATATCCCGCATCACAATCGCAGGATCGAGACGGGCGCCATTGTATTCGGCACGCAACAGACCGGTTCCATCAACCAGCACGGCGCGCTGATCGAGCTCAACATCACTGCCCTCGATCCGGTAATAGACGCCATACCCGCCACCGATCAGTTGCTTGAGTTCGCGGTCTGAGCCGGTCAGGAAGGTCCACTCTGGCGTTTCGACACCCAGACGCACGGCATAGGCGCGCAACACCGGCGGAGTATCGCTTTGTGCATCCACCGTGATCGTCACCAGACGCACCTGTGTTCCCAGGCGACCATCGGCACGCAGGGTATCGTAGATTGCGCGCATGCTGCGCTCCATTGCGGCACATCGTTCCCCGCAGCGCGTATGGGCGAAATTGATGATCAGCACACGACCGCGCAGATCAGTATCACTCACCCAGCGACCATCCTGATCGGTGAGCATAAAAGCGGGGGCGGGTTCGATGCGGGGCAACACCTGAACCGGACGGGCGATGACGAACCAGAGGACCAGGACGACCAGCGCCGCAAAGAACGCCGCCACACCATACAACACCCATTTGATCCACGCTGCGGATGTTCGGCGAGGAACAGCAACAGGGTGAACGCTCCCCTGCAGGGATGCGGCGCCGGTTCGTGGCGAAGGAGCATGCATGGTGCGCCTCGACAAACGTGAAGAGAGCGACCGACATTCTTCGTGCATCGTGGCACAAAGTTCGTGCAGAGTATAGTGCGGCAACACGTTCTGCGGAGTTATAAACCCGCAACATCTGGTTATGGGGCGTTTACTTCCGGGCGATGCCTCTCTGCAAGCATCTCCGCATGACCGGGCAAGACGCGGGACAGTGAGGCGCCAGGGGGAGAGAATGACCGCTCAGGGGTAGCGTTCCTGGAAGAGATAAGCGGTTTTGTGCGTTCCCGTGCGCCTGTGCCCCGCATCCCCTCAGAGTTTGGGCGTCAGGACCCCAAAACGAGCGAAGGAACGCAGGGGCTGCAGCCCATTGAGACGCGCTTACTCGTCGTTCCGGCGGCTTTCCTGAATGCTTTCGAGAAGCTCTTTTCGGGTCAATGGACGGCTTAACTGGACACCAGGAATATCAAGTGGTGATGTTTTTTGAGCCTCAGGCATCAACACAAAACTCTGTCCATCACGACGCTGAATGCGTACCGCTCCATCACGACGGGCCTGCTCAAGAAGAGCAGCGAAGTTTTGACGAGCTTCAGAAAAAGTATAGCTCTTCACGGTGTCACCTCCACAAGGTTGATCTGGGCGGCGCGGGCAGCAGTTTGCAATCCGCCATCAAGGCTAATGAGCGGGCAGGACTGCTGGCGAGCGCAGACAATGAAATACGCATCATATGCGTAAATCTGGAGTTGCTCAACGACACGAACCGTATCATCAAGCGGAATATCAAGAAAACGGATCGGTATCTTGTGATACTCCAGCAGCGCCTGGAGCGCTTCAGACAGGGTAATGCGCTTCCGCTTGAGCATAGCGGAGAGCGCATTGCCGATTTCCCAGTGGAGCGAAAGAGGCGCAACCAGCTCCGCGCCAGCTGTGAGACGGACAAGCTCAGTTTTGGTTGGCTCATTGAGCACAACCGCAAGGATGACTGAGGTATCAACGACCACGAGCATACCAGCCTCTATACTCGTACAATTGTACAAATAGTATAGCATAGGAAATGACAAGGGTCAAGGAGAAGCCTGACCGATGCTGATCGCAGCGCCGCTCCACAAAAACAACTGCGGCACAGGATGCCACCTGTGCCGCAATCCGGTAGAACCTCTCCGGTTCCGAACATAGAAGAGGAAGCGCTTGCTCGCTGAAAGCGCCGTTAGAAGAACCCTAACTCCTCACGCGCCTCTTCGCTCATCATCGAAGGATTCCAGAACGGCGTCCACACCAGGTTGATCTGCACATCTTCCAGATTGCTGTACACCTCGCGGAGAGTCTCGATCTCGCGTTTCGCCTGCGTCAGAATCTGCGGACCGGCAGGGCAGGCGGGTGTCGTCAGGGTCATATCAACCACCACCCGACGACCGTTCTCCTGAATATCAACGTTGTACACCAGACCGAGATTAACGATATCCATCCCGATTTCCGGGTCGTAGACATTTTTCAGCGCACTGCGCACCAGTTCTTCAGTCAGCATGGAATGGGTCTCCTTTTCATCCGACGCCAGATCCACCTCTGGCGCTATGCAGGCGGATGCCGCTTCGCCAGATCAACAATACCACCGTTGTCTGCAATCAACCGGCGGATGCCGCCGTCGGCTCAATCGTTTCCGGTGCGCCGAAGCGCACTTCGAGCACTCCCTCGCGGAATACGGCGCGCTTCGCCGGACGCTCCGCAAGGGTCAGCGGCAGGATCATATCGCGCTTGAAATTGCCGATCGTCACGAACAACTCATCGCCGCGTTTGGTGATCGACACCTTGCCGATCTCGACGTGCGGCAACGGCAACCGCATCACATACTCTTCGCCATCGCGAATGATCTCTTGCGTTGTGCCGCGAAAGAACACCTTCGTCGGGTCTTCGTCCTTGAACATGTCACGCCCAACCTGCGAGAGATCGCCGATTCCCCGGATATCGTGCGGGTAGTGCGGCGCTTCCCAGATCGGCAGCGGAGCGAACAGATCGTGCACCATCTTGCGGTACGACGATTGCATTTCGTACAGACGCTCCATGAACTCGCCTGCGACGGCGTTGCGCGGCAGCACCCGGTTCAGCACCACACCATCAACCGGATAGCCAAACAGCGCCAGATAGGTTGCTGCGCGCTGCGCCTCCTTAATGACCATACGTTCCGGATTGACAACCAGGCGGTACGAACTGACATCGGGGTCGGTCAGGGTCTGACGCAGGGC
Source organism: Roseiflexus sp. RS-1 (assembly GCF_000016665.1). NCBI lineage: Bacteria > Bacillati > Chloroflexota > Chloroflexia > Chloroflexales > Roseiflexaceae > Roseiflexus > Roseiflexus sp. RS-1. The sequence goes on along the minus strand of NC_009523.1, from coordinate 1,147,497 downwards.
TTCAACGCCTTTGGTCAGGCGATCAAGCGTCTCAAACGCATTGGTTGCCGGGATCAGGGCGCGCACCAGCGGCTTGGCGACGCTCTTGGTGCCGGGATCCCAGTCCATCACCCGCGCTGCATACCATTGAAACGTCTCCGGCATCGTCAACAGACGAATGGTTTCGCCTGTTGGCGCGGCATCGACGATGACGACATCGAAGTTGCCCTCGCGCGCCTGACGACGGATGTGGAGCAGGCTGACGACTTCTTCCATGCCGGGAATGATCGCCAGTTCTTCCGACGCCACATCACTGACTCCGCGCCGTTTGAGCAACCCCGCCAGATAGTTGCGCAACTCGCCCCAGTGCTGACGCACCTCCTCCAGCACATTGATCTCCTGCCCCCAGAGTCGATCGGTCAGTTGGGTCGGTTGCGCTCCCAGTGGATGATCGAGCGCATCAGCCAGACTGTGCGCGACGTCGGTGCTGACAACCAGCGTCCGGTAGCCAAGTTCGGCGGATCGAACCGCAGTCGCCGCCGAGGTGGTCGTCTTGCCGACGCCACCTTTGCCAAGGTAAAGTATCAGGCGCATGGCACCTCGTGTGCGCGATGGAACTGGAGCGGCGGCGCGCGCCCGCGCGTCCAGGGTTTTGCGTCTGCCGCTCTGGAGATACCGACGACAGCCGCCTCTTCCTCTCCTAACTAGTACGCTGCATAAATTGTAAAGGTTGCGCGCCCTATCGTCAACTCTCGCCCCCCTGGGCAGCGCGCACGGCTCGATAGGCGTCAACGATCCCTGCGCCGTACCGACTCGCTAACGCTGCTGACATGTCAACGCCAGCACATTGCACCGTTGATGGGCTTTCGGACGGCGCAGGTTGCGCTGTGGCGCGCAGGATTGCTTCGGTGCGCTCCACGTCGCCGATCAATGCCGGGTTCGCCGACCACATCAGTGCAACAACGCCGGTCACATGCGGGGCGGCAATCGAGGTGCCGCTGCTGATCATATAGCCGTTCCCCGGCGCCGCAGCGAGCACCTCGTCCCCCGGCGCCGCGATATCCGGCTTGATGCGTCCGCTTCCGTCCACCGTCACCGGACCGATGCTGCTAAAGCGCGCAAGGAAGCCGTCGCTCGCCACGGCGCCAACGGTAAAGACGGCGTCGTAGAGAGCGAGGGGGGCGTTCAGGCTGCCGCATGCCGGTCCGTCGTTGCCAGCGGCGGCGATGGTCATCATCCCTGCGGCGCGTAATGCCTCCGCAGCCGGCAGCAGGGTGTTCGGGTCGCACCCTTCCAGGTCCTGCGGGCATCCCCATGAGTTGTTGGTCACATCGGCGCCGCGCGCCGGATCGCCGTCGCGCAGGGGATCGCCGCCCGGCGGGAAGGGCGCCAGCATGAATTGCATGCAGTCCAGGTAGCGCGCAGAATTCCCCACATTGCGCGCCAGGTTGACGCATGCGATCCAGCTGGCGTCGGGGGCGACTCCCACCCGGTTACCGACAGCTGCGCTAAGGGTGAAGGTGCCGTGCCCGCCGTAATCCACCGGTTCTGGCGATCCGCCCCACGGATCGTACCAGTTGTATTCGTGAACAACAGCGCCATCGGATTGCACGCCGCGGTAACTGTCGCGCAGTTCGGGATGATCCCACTGAACGCCACTGTCCATCAAGCCGATAACAACCCCGGCGCCGCGAACGTTCAACTCCTGCCAGACACGATCAGCGTTGATCATGGTCAGGTTCCACGGCGTCTCGTCGGGTGGGGGCATGGCGCCGCGTTGCGCCTCCAGCGGCTCAGGGAGCGGACGCAGCACCGGGTTGGGCACAACCCGATCCACCTCCGGTCGAGTCGCCAGCCAGAGACGAAGCAGCACGCCCCCCTCGACCTCCAGCGCATTCATCAGGTAGTAGGGTTGATGCCAGATTCCAAGACGGCTCAGATCGGCGCGCAACCCGGACTGGGTTGCATCGGCGTGACGCACCAGAGTCTCGTACACGGCGCGACGGCGCTGCTGGTAATCGGCGATGGACGCAACCGATGAAAGATCTGCCTGATCCTTCAGAATGACGAACAGTCGATCGCCATAGAAGCCGGGCTGCCCGATGCTGCCGTACACAATCGCGCCGGTCAGCCAGAGCATCAACGCCCCTGCGCCGACTACTCGTGGCGCGCGATCCGCAAATCGTCGCAGTACCGGCACGACGCCCGATACAACAAGCGCCAGCAGAACGCTCACGCCGACCGATCCCAATGCCCAGGCGATCCCTTCGCGTCCCTGCGCCAGCAACTCGATGTGCAGCGTATCGGGGTCGGCAAACAGGAGCGGCGGGGCGATAACGAGCGCAACGAACAGCGCACACGCCCGTGCATCAGGGGCGCGCCCGCTTCCAATCCCCGCGATTGCGCCTGCCAGCCATCCCAGAGCCGGCAACAACGGCAGCAGGATCAACGATTGCCCGGCAATACCAATATTCCATCCCAGGATGAGCAAAAGCACGCCGGTGACCGCACCGCCTGCCAGAAGCCCTGGACCGTCCGGATCATCGGGGAGTGGTCGCAGATAGACCCGCGTGATCAGAAGCGCTGCAGCACTGCCCCACAGGACAGCAGCAGCCAGACCAAGCACGATATCGAGCAGCGATCCAAGCGCTCCCCACGCCAGCCAGGGTAGCGCCAGCAACGCCGCAGCGCCAGCGGCAAGGGGTATGGCACGCCCGCCTGCCGGGACGCTTGCCGGAAAACGCCAGCGCACCATGATCCAGAGCGCACCCAGGTAGATGCTGAGCAGCGCCACACGCGCCACGGCTGCAATCTGTGCTTCCGCCGAGGGGAACGTGGCTGCCGGAACCATGATCCACGTCAGCGGGAGTGCGAGCAGCCAGGCGTGCAGTGCAGCGCGCATCCGCGGCGCACGGGCAATCGTCAGCCCTCCCCCAAAAAGCAGACCAAAGATCAGCGAGGAAATGAGAACGGCGATGAGACCGGCATGACGCGCACCTGCAACCGGCGCGACGATCTGAACCAGCGCCACCACGCCACATATCGACATGACCAGTCCAACCACCGCTGCCAGCAGACAACCGGCGCCACCCCGGTTTGCCGGGGTGTGCGAAGAGGGAAGCACGTTCGACATTATTCGTTTACCTGCTGTTCTTTGCTCAGTTTGCGTCGTTTTTCGTCCAGGCGACGTTCGGCATCGAGTCGTTCAAGAGCGTAATCGTTCATATCAACAAAGCGCATTCCCTCCGCCAGCAACGGATGCACGGCGGCAATCTGGCGATACATCTCCTGGGCAATGCGCCGGTAGCCGGGATGCCCCTGTGGTGCGCTCCGCAATTCGCACAGATGATACGCTTCGCGCAGATTGAGGGTCACACGCCAGCGCACCCGATATGCGAACGGGACCGCATACTGCGCCTCCTCCGGCAGGTCGGCGGCGATGGCGGAGACAACCTCGCCCGCCTGATCCAGGGCAGCGCGAAACGGCGCACCCAGTCCGTACTCGTCGATCTCCGGCGGAACCACATACCCATGCTGCACGCCGAACCGCTGCCGCTCCTGGGTAAGCATCCGGTGACGCTGAAGATCGCGGTACGCCCCGATGTCCGCCAGCAGGTCAAACGTGTAGCGCGCCTCCTCGAATGCCCGCCCCGGTCGGTGAAAGCGACTGGCGCGCCTGCCCGCATAAGCGCGGATCAGGCGCATCCGTTCATCGGCGGTCATTGCCTCTGCCAGCGCACGCGCGTCTGCCAGAGATGAGTCAAGGTGCGGGTAGAGAATTGCGGCAACAACCCGCACATCAGCGTCGAGATCGAATGCCACGAGCGTCACATCGGGTGAAGCCGAAGCAACCTCTGCCAGCCGATGCGCCACCGCTGCCGCAAGCGTTTGCACCTCCTGGCGCGTTTCGCGCAGATACGCCTGGTACGCTCTGCCGCGTTCGCTCTTTGCGCGCTTGACAAACGAAGGGATCTGGTCGTCCAGCGCGCGCTGCAACGCCGTCGCCAGCGCCTGCAATTCCGCCAGCGGCGAGGCATACAGTTTCGTCAGAAGGTACTCAAATGCGCGACCATTGCCAAACAACCCGACATTGGTCAATGTCGCCATTGGCAGCAACCCGCGCAGCAGGTCGAAGGTCCTGGCGCGCGTGGCACTCGCATAGGCGCGTTCAGAGACCCCTGGTTCGCGGGGTGTATGAGCGCGAACGGCGGCAAGCGTCGGCTCGATTAACGCCGAATAGGTATCGAACAGGAAGTCCATCGCTGTTTCGTAAGCACGGGCGTGACGTGACGCCATGATCGCCGCCTCACGCAGATAGCGGTAGCGTCCTTCGACCTTGCGGTTGAAGGCGACGTAACGGGTCGATTTTTCGAGCGGACTGATGCCGATGCGACTGTCTTCGAGCGCCTTGGCTGCGATATTGCTGACCCCTTCACAGGCGACGTGGGCGCCGCCCAACTCTGCCACCGAATCATCGCCATACCCGATCAGGACGCGCTCATAAAACGCCTCTGCCCGATGAACAGCAACGATTTGATGTGCTGCGGCATCGGCGCTGAGCGCCACAATCGCGTGAAAATCGGCTTCCGGCGCCTGAATGAACTCATCGAGCAGAATACGGCGCAGGCTCTTATCGGAACGGCTATAGCGCGAGAAAAGGGCGCCGCGCACGACATCGGGAAGGTTGCGCAAGCCAAACACCGGCGCATCGACGTCGGTCACGAACGGCGCCAGCAGGGCGCGTTCCGCCTCACTGAAGCGGTCGCCCCAGGGATCGCTGATAGTTGGTTCCACTGTTGCTCCTGACGATCTCATTAGTCATACTCAGGGGAGGTGCACCCAGGCGACAGATCCCCTGAGCATATTAACGCAAACGCTGCTGCACTCAGTGCATACTGCCCGGTGATTCCGGCGATTCCTGCCCACGCTCACGGACAGCACTCCTGCGAGAGTGCATGATGAACATATAAACCAGAGTTCGCCCTCTTGCCGTGGGGCTGATGGAGATTGAGCATTAAATCCGCTCTGCCGCACGAGCCGTGGGGCTAATGGAGATTGAGAAATAAATCCGGTATGCGCCTTGTGCCGTCGGGCTCATGAAGATTGAGAAATAAATCCGCTATCCCGCGCTAGCCGTCGGGCTGATGGAGATTGAGCATGTATAGCAGTTCTCACAAAGATTGGTCTTGTCGGGCAGGGTTGCACCCGCCATCGAAAGCGGACGCCGTGTGCGCCATCCCTCCGCGTGCTAGTATAATCTAACGGGACACGGTATACCGTTCTGCGCCAGGTTCACGAGATCGCCGCGGAGTGTTGGGTAGCCGTGTCCTTCAACGCGACCAAGCCGAACAGTTATCTGGGCCCTCAAACCCGCATATGCTAGCAAGGCTGGCGCCGTTTTCCTCAGGAGGTTCTGTGTATGGCTTCCCGTGAGTCGCTCTTTATCGGCATTGATGTCTCCAAACAGACGCTGGATGTGGCGTTTGGCGCCGACCCGCACGCGCCACTCGAGACGATACCGTATACCGACGAAGGTGTCCAGCTCCTGGTCACGCGACTCCAGCGCCTGCAGCCGACCCTGATTGTGCTGGAGGCGACCGGCGGGCTGGAGCGCATGGTGTTCGCCCAACTGCTCCAGGCTGGCTTGCCGACGGCGCGGGTGCAGCCACGCCGCGTGCGCGCCCTGGCGCACGCGGAAGGACGCCAGGCGAAGACCGACCGCCTGGATGCCCGGTTGCTCGCCCGCTTTGCCGAACGGGTGCGCCCGCCGCACCACCAAGCGACGGACGAGCAGCGCGCATCCTTGCGCGACCTGCTGGTCCGGCGGGAGCAGGTGATTCCGATGCGGACGGCTGAGATCAATCGGTTGACGGCTGCCGCGCCGAACCTCCGCCCGGGCATCCAGAAGCATATTGATTGGCTGGATCAGGAGATCCGTGCGCTTGAGCAGGAACGCGACAACGAGGCGGAGCGCACCGACGAGGTGCGCCGGAAACGGGAGCTGCGCGACAGCGTGCCCGGCATCGGCGCGATCACCGCACGGAACCTGCTGCTCCGCCTGCCCGAACTGGGGACCATCAATCGCACGGAAGCGGCGGCCTTTGTGGGCGTTGCGCCGTATGCCAATCAGAGCGGCGCACAGCACAAACCCCGGCATATCTCCGGCGGCAGGAGGGATGTGCGCAGCGTGTTGTACATGGCGACCCTGGCGGCCACGCGGCGCCGTCTGGTCAGGCGCGCCTTCGATCAGCGCCTGTGTCAAGCTGGCAAGCCGCGCAAGGTCGCCATCGTCGCTGCGATGCGCAAGCTGCTGACTATTCTCGGCGCAATATTGCGTCAGCAAAAGCCCTGGGATCCGGCTGTGCATACGAGCGCCCCTTGACAAGCAACACAGTTACTCCGCGTCTCTGTGTGCATCAGACCGGCTCACGCGGAGGCGCGGAGGCGCGGAGAGCGCGCGCAGGTCTTGCAAGGTCTGTCAGACGGGGCTGCACCCGTCGCTGGAAACGAGCGCTTCACGTGCCACCTCGAGGCGGCGCCGTAGGGGGCACGGCATGCCGTGCCCCCACACTCGAGGCGGCGCCGTAGGGGGCACGGCATGCCGTGCCCCCACACCCGTCGCTGGAAGTGGCGTCTCGCGCGACACGGCAGACCCAACCAGGGGTCAATGTATCTGAGAACTGCTATATTCCGCTCTACCGCGTGAGCCGTGGGGCTAATGGAGATTGAGAACTTAATCCGCTCTACCGCGCGAGCCGTGGGGCTGAAGCCCTCGGCTAGCCAGGGCGAAGCCCGCCTGCGCGGGCTATGACGGATTATGTATTCAAAGACCATACGCCCTCGGCTAGCCAGGGCGAAGCCCGCCTGCACGGGCTATGACGGATTATGTATTCAAAGACCATACGCCCTCGGCTAGCCAGGGCGAAGCCCGCCTGCGCGGGCTATGACGGATTATGTATTCAAAGACCATACGCCCTCGGCTAGCCAGGGCGAAGCCCGCCTGCGCGTCACGCGAACTCCAACAGTGACCCTATCGCCTATCGCCTATCGCCCATCGCCCATCGCCTATCCAAGCGTCCGAAACGCCGCTCCGATCCGTGCGATGCCATCCGCGATATGTGCAGGCGGCACGAAACTGAACGACAGGCGGAACGCATTGTCACCCCGACCATCGGCATAAAAATGCGTGCCCGGAACGAACGTCACCCCGTGCTTTTCCGCTTCGGCGAGCAACGCGGTTGCGCTTAGACCCTGCGGCAACCGCGCCCAAACGAAGAATCCTCCTTCAGGCTTCGCCACACGCACATCTGGGGGCCATTCACGCGCAATTGCCGCCAGCATCAGGTCGCGCCGCACACGGTAGGCAGCGCGCAGATCAGCAATATGCCGCTCCAGACGCCCATCGGCGCAGTACCGCTCGACCATACGGGTCAGGAACGGACCGCTCGATCCTTCGAGTTTGAAACTTGCCAGGCGCTGAATAATATCGCGGTTCCCACAAGCCCATCCCATGCGCAGTCCTGGCGCCAGGATTTTCGAGAAAGTGCCGACCTGCACCACCCACCCCTCGTGATCAAGCGCAGAGAGACGCGGCGGCGGCGGATTCTCGAAGTAGAGATCGCCGTAGGCGTCATCTTCGACGACCAGCACGCCATACTCCTTCGCCAGCGCCACCAGTCGGCGGCGACGCTCCAGCGGCATAAGCGTACCGCTCGGATTGTGGAACGTCGGGATCGTATAGATGAACTTCGGGCGCTGCCCTCGCTTCGCCAGATCGCGCAGCGTCGCTTCCAGGGCATCGATATCCAGACCCTCATCATCGACGTTCACTGTTATCAGGCGGGCGCCAGCCAGCGCAAAATGTCGCACTGCGCCCATGAACGTCGGACCTTCGACGATCACTACATCGCCGGGATCGATGAAAACCTGCGGCAGCAGCGCCAGCACCTGACTCGACCCATACGAAATCAGCACATTGTCGGCTTCGGCAGGGGTTCCCTGCGCACGCAGACGATTCACAACAAACTGCACCAGACCGGGATAGGTCGGACCATAATTCAACGCCTCGGCAGCATCCTCCGCCAGAACTTCGGCAGTGGCGGAGAGCAGGTCATCGGTGGGAAACAACTCTGGCGCCGCAAAACCATACGCCAGCGAGATCAGATCACCTTCGTGTTCGGGCCAGATCTGAGCGGGGGCGAGTGTTTTTGCCCGCGTGGCGTACAGGTTGCTCAGCGCGGAGATGGAAACAGCGGACATGGATGGCTCCCTGGTTGTCAGACATGATCCAGAATATGATACCAGAAGACCAATTCAATTGTTGCAACCGCCGTAACTGTTCACACCTGGGGTAACACACGTGCCTGGGAGCGAGGGCGTCCCGCCCTCGTCGCGTCTACGAGGGCAAGATGCCCTCGCGCCCAGGAGACATGTGAACACTTACTGACCGCCCGATACTGCGAAAATGTAACGACCTGTGGTATGATTGCACTGACACGATATCATGTGGTCATCTTAAGACGCGCCATGGAGGCGCACATCGCGTGAGCCTCCGCCGCGCATGATGACGCAAACGGTAGAGGCTTTCAATGGAACTCCTTCCAGCACCCCGCACATTCGCCTACCGTATCGACGACCATGATCGCATTACGTTCTTCAACGAAGATTGGCTCGAATTCGCCCGCGAAAACGATGGCGCGCACCTCACGCCGTCCAACGTCTGGAGTCGCCCGATCTGGAAATTCATCAGCGACCCGGAAACGCGCCACCTCTACCGCCTGATCCTGAGCCGGGTGCGGAGCGGGAAAACAATCACCGTGCATATGCGCTGCGACTCACCAACAGCGCGACGGGTTGTCGAGTTACAGATCGCGCCGCTTCCCGATGGCAGCATCGCCTTCGACAGCCGGATAACCCATGAAGAGGCGCGCGCGTATGTCGCGCTGCTGGATGCCCGGTGCGAGCGCTCACCCGATGTCGTGTCAGTTTGCAGCTGGTGCAAAAAGGTCTATGTGCCGGGTGAGGGGTGGTTCGAGGTCGAGGAAGCGATCGAGCGTCTTCATCTGCCCGATAATGCCCCGCCGCCGCAAGTGGCGAACATGGTGTGTTACGAGTGCTACCGGGGGGTTATTGATCGGTTGTCTGGCTGATGATCCGGCGATACGAATTGTCTGAAACCGCTCTGCGTTTTATAATACCGATGTCCTGGTTATCAGACAATCCGAGGTGTATGGCGTGGCTGATACCCGAAGCCTCATTACCGGCATCGCACTTGGCGTCGGCGCGACTCTTGCGGCACGCAACGCCCTGCCACTGCTGGCGCCGCTTGCCCGGCCCGCAGTCAAACAGAGCGTTAAGGCCGCGTTGATCGGGTACGAGCGCGGACGCGAAATGGCGGCGCTGCTTGTCGAGACCCTCAGCGACATCGTTGCGGAAGTTCAGGTCGAAATGCACGCGCAGAACGCAGCAGGCGCCGATGGGCGCGTCGAATCCTGAGTTGAAGGCATTGTATGCTTCCTGCTGGCTACATTGCGCATCGTATTGGCGACCGTGTGCGTGTGCGCATCCCGGAGCGCAAGGGTGATGCTGCCTACTTCATGCGTGTTGAACGTGATCTGTCAGCGTGTGAACGGGTGATGTATGTCGAAGCCAACCCGCTGACAGCAAGTATTTTGCTGCGTTACCACGGCACAAACGATGACCTGCGGCGCGATGCGATCAATCTAGGGCTGTTCGCCGTCGAGGAGCCGCCGCCGCCAGTCAATCCGGCGCTGACGGCGGCAACCGAGCGGATCGATCAACTGGATCGCTTCCTGCAACGATCATCGAATGGCTCGTTCGACCTGCTCGAAGTGGCGTTCGTCGGGTTGATCGGCGCCAGCATCGTCCAGGTGCTGCGTGGTCAGGCGCTGGGTCCGGCAAGCACGCTTCTGGCGCACGCGCTTGCTATTCTTGCCCTGTATCGCTCGCGCCGCGTCGGACGTTAACCCTTCCATGGATTGGGACGTGTGTGGAAGGGAAGTCATCGTATCCGCATGACGACAGACCTTTCGATAAAGTCATCCGCTCTGCCAGTCTGGGACGTCGCTGACCTCCAGCCTGTTCTTGAAACAGCGTTTGGGAAAGGCGGCACCTTCCGCGATCTGCTGGTTGCGTTGAGTAGCGAGGGTCCCTGTCTCATTTCTGGCGCCGCGTTGCGTGAGGCGCTCGATGCCTGCCAGATCCGTCAGGCGCTCGATGAGTTCCTGCCCTACCCGCAGGTGGTTGAGTCGCTCGATGAGGTGTATGTCACCCGTAGCGGCGACCGACCAGAAATTGCCCTGCACTTCGCTCAGCCACACGCGCTTCCCCAAAATACGCCCTTTGGCACGGTGACCATCCATATTGGGCGGACGCTGACATTGATCGTCGATGAGCGCGGCGACGCGACACTGAAACCCGGCGATATGCGGGTGCGCTGGCTGGGTGTGAGCGAAAATCTGCTGGTGCGCCTGCGTCGCATCGAAGGTCCTCAGGGCGCGCAGGATGTGGTGCAGGTCTCCGCAGGCAATATCCTGAGCCAGACGACACCGCTCTCCGTGCTGACTCTGCGTGCCGCACCGATCCGTGAGGTCGCTGCACCGGCGGCGCCTGCCCCTCCGCCGACAGCAGTGGTTATCACAGTGCTTCACCGCCTGCCAGGGCGTGTACGTTTGCGCGTCGCCGGACTGTATCGCAACCCGGCGCAGAAAGAGCGTATCGAGCGGCACATCGTGCGTCAACCCGGAATTCGCGCGGTCTCGGCGAATATTCTGACCGGAACCGTTCTCATCCAGTGCGACCCGGCGATCGGTGTCGAAGAGGTGCAGGCGCGGGTGGTTCGGATTCTCGCCGGTGTTGACGAACCGGGTCAGGCGCAGGTACAGCGTCCCTGGCATACCATGTCGATTGAAGACGTCGCACAGATCCTCGACACCTCACCGGGTCAGGGACTGGATCCGGCGGTTGCCCGACGACGCTTGAACGAAGCAGGGGCAAACGTACTTCCCGAGATTCGCCGTCGATCGACGTTCGGTATGCTGATCGCGCAGTTCAGCAGTCTACCGGTGGCGTTGCTCGGAGTTTCAGCCATTCTGTCGATTGCAACCGGCGGCGTTGCCGATGGCGTGGTTATTCTTAGCGTCGTGCTGATCAACGCTGGAATAGGTTTTTTTACCGAAAACCGGGCGGAGAAAACCATCGCCGGTCTCAGCCGTGGCGCAAAACCGGTTGCGCGCGTGGTTCGTGCGGGCGCTGAATATAACCTGCCAGGCGAAGAACTCGTCCCTGGCGATGTCATTGTTCTGCAACGCGGCATGCCGGCGCCTGCCGATGCGCGCCTGATTGAAACTGATGATCTAACTGTCGATGAGTCGGCGCTCACCGGCGAAAGCGTCCCGGTTGCCAAACGCGCCGATGTCATCCTTGCACCGGATACCCCACTCGGAAGTCGCATCAACATGGTCTACCGCGGCGCAATTGTCACCGGCGGCAGCGCGCGCGCGATCGTCGTCGCCACCGGTGCGGCAACCGAAGTGGGGCATATCCAGCGGATGCTCGCCGAGACGGAACAACCCGAAACGCCGCTCCAGCGACAACTCCGCGTGCTTGGCAGTCAGCTGGCGCTTCTGTCGCTCGCGATCTGTGGCGGTGTGTTTGTCATTGGACTGTTGCGCGGGTATGGCTTCCTGGTTATGCTCAAAACTGCGGTGTCCCTGGCGGTTGCCGCCATTCCTGAAGGGTTGCCCACCGTCGCCACAACAACGCTGGCACTCGGTCTGCGTCGCCTGGAGCGACAGAACATTCTGGTTCGTCGCCTGGTCGCGGTTGAGACGCTTGGCGCAGTGCAGGATGTGTGCCTGGACAAGACCGGGACGATCACCCTGAATCAGATGACGCTGGTCACGGTATTCGCCGGAATGACCCGCTTCCGTCACGAAGCGGCCACGTTCCAGCCCGAGGACGACGGAACAACCAATGTGAGCGCAGGTGAACTGATCGACCTGTTGCGACTCACTGCACTCTGCAGCGACGTGCGTATTGAGATGAACAATGGTGCGCCCCAGTTGCGGGGAACGCCAACCGAAATCGCTCTGGTACGCGCAGCGCTCGATGCCGGCATTGATGTCATTGCATTGCGGCAGCAATATCCGCTCCTGCGTGTGCAATTGCGGAGCACCCAGCGCAACTACATGGTCACCTGGCACGCCACCGGCGGTGATGAACTGATGGCGATCAAAGGAGCGCCGGATCAGGTGCTGGCAATGTGTAGCCATCACCTGTGCCAGGGAATTGTGCAGCCGCTCAGCGACCGTGATCGGACGCGCATTGTGACCGAAAATGAACGGATGGCCGGTCAGGCGCTGCGGGTGCTTGGCGTTGCGTACACGTATGGCAACGATCTGCCAGACGAACGGCGCGATCTGATCTGGGTCGGTCTGGCAGGCATCGCCGACCCGCCACGACCCGGGATGCGCGAGTTAATCGCACGTTTTCGCGCTGCCGGTCTGCACCCGATTATGGTCACCGGCGATCAGAGCGCCACTGCTCACGCAATTGCCCGCCAGATCGGGCTGCGCCGCGATGGGCATCTGGAAGGGATCGACGCCGCCCAGCTCGAACACGTGCCACCCGATGTGCTGCGGTCACTGGCACAACGCATTGACATCTTTTCGCGCGTCAGTCCGGCGCACAAACTGCGCATCGTGCAGGCGCTTCAGCGCGCCGGACGTGTCGTTGCCATGACCGGCGACGGCATTAATGACGGTCCTGCGCTGCGCGCCGCCGATATCGGCATCGCCATGGGGCGCGATGGCAGTCAACTGGCGCAGGAAGTCGCTGATATCGTCGTCCGTGACGACAACCTGCAAACGATTATCATCGCGGTCGAGCAGGGGCGCGCCATCTACGACGATATCAAGAAGGCGGTGCATTTCATCCTGGCGAGCAATACCAGCGAGATCGCCGTAACGCTGCTGGCGACTGCCATTGGCGCAGGCGAACCGCTGAACCCGATCCAGTTGCTCTGGATCAATCTGGTTACCGATATCTTCCCCGAACTGGCGCTGAGTGTCGAACTGCCGGAAGCGGACGTTATGTCACGTCCACCCCGCGACCCGCAGGCGCCGATGTTTTCGCGCACCGACCTGCAACGCATCGGGGTTGAAGGTGCACTTCTGACCGCTGCCACACTGACCGCTTATGGGATTGGGTTGACCCGTTATGGTGTCGGACCGCGCGCCAGCACACTGGCCTTCATGACGATCACGGTCGCGCAATTACTCCACGCACTCAGTTGCCGTTCGGAACGCCACAGTATTTTTGAGCCAGGTGCATGCCCACCCAATCGATATATGCCACTGGCTGTCGGCGGTGGTATTGGTCTGCAGGTGATGGCAACGATTCTTCCAGGATTGCGTGGCATCCTGGGTGTAACGCCGCTTGGATTGCTCGACTGGGCAATCGTTGCCGGCGTTTCTACAACGCCCTTGCTGATCAACGAGATCGTAAAAGAACTCATGTATACGCAAAACAGGAGGGAGATACAACAAGAGGAGAGGTGAGGAGATGGCGTCGCACTACATTTTCACATCCGAGTCGGTCAGTGCGGGGCATCCGGACAAACTATGCGACCAGATCAGTGACGCACTTGTCGGGCACTACCTGCGTCAGGACCCGTTCGCATCAGTTGTCGCCGAGTGCGCCGTTTCGACCGGCATCCTGTTCGTGTCGGTCAAGGTCGCCGCTGACGCAGTGGTTGATATTCCCAACACAGCACGCGAAATCATCCTCGATGTCGGCTACGACCAGGGCGCTTTCAACGGACGTACCTGCACAGTTATGACCAGTCTGAGTGAAATGAACGGTCTCCGTCCACGTTTCGACGAAACCACGCTTGATGAAGAGGGTCTTTCCCAACTGACGGCGCAGGAGAACGTCACCCTGTTCGGTTACGCCTGCATGCATACGCCGGACCTGGCGCCGCTGCCGCTCTGGTGCGCTCACCGTCTGATGCGTCAGTATGACGGTGTGCGTCGAAAAACACTTCGTTATCTGGCGCCCGACGCGAAGTGTCAGGTCGGCATTGCCTTCTCCGGTCGCATGCCGCGTCGCATCGATAGTATCACGCTGCTCGCCAGTCAGCAGGACTCACGGGTATCACTGGCAACCCTGCACACCGACCTGATCGAACAGGTCATCCGACCCGCGTTTGCGGATCAACCATTTGCGCCGGACGAGCGCACCAGAATTCAGATCAATCCTGAAGGTGCGGTATTCGAGGGGGGACCCGCACTGCACGCCGGGTTGACCGGACGCAAGAATGGCGTCGATACGTATGGCGGCTTTTCACGACAGAGTAGCGCAGCGCTGAGCGGAAAAGACCCGACTCGCATCGACCGGATTGGTGCATATGCGGCGCGTCATGCCGCAAAGAATATCGTTGCCGCCGGTCTCGCGGAGCAGTGCGAAGTACAACTGAGTTACTCAATTGGTATCGCCGAACCGGTCAGCGTGCGTGTTGAAACATATGGCACCGGTCGCCTTGATGACGATACGCTGACCGATAGGGTTGCCAGGCATTTCGACTTTCGCCCTGGAGGGATTATCCGTCGTTTACGCCTGCGACAACTGGCAACGATGTGTCACGGCGATCTCTACCGCCGACTGGCAGTGTATGGTCATGTCGGTCGCTCAGACCTCGATCTGCCGTGGGAAGCGACTGACGAAGCAGAGGCGTTGCAGTCGTGGATATCGTGAGTCGATGGGTGTTCTGCTTTTGGGGATGAGGGTTGCTATTTCTGAGAACAGGTGAGACTACGCGCTGATATGGGGATTGAGCATTTATAGCAGTTCTCAAAGAGGTTGAACCTCCTCGGACGACCGCGGCACGTGCGGGCTAAAGCCCTCCCTGAGCACATGGAAGCCCCTGCGGGGCTGGCGTTTCGGTTACCCTTGCCATATTTCGGGGAGACTGGGGTTGATCCAGCCCGCAGGGCTTGCCCGACCTCAGCCAGGGCTTCAGCCCGCCAGAGACGAAGATGGAACGCTCTAGAAATCCAGTCAAGGGTTCAACGTATCTGAGAACAACTATAATCCGGTATGCGCCTCGTGCCGTCGGGCTGAAGCCCTCGGCTATGCAAGGCGAAGCCCGCCTGCGCGGGCTAGAGCGGAATAATTACTCAAAGACCATATTTCCCTGGCGATGAGATCCAGGCTATAGGTTCTGCTGCGTCCGCCGGAGCGCTTCCTCAAGTTCCCGCACCCGCGCTTCGGCAGCCGCGCGCGCACGTTGTTCAGCGGTTGCGCGTGTTTCCGCTTCCATTGCGCGGGCTTCCGCCTCGCGCCGCGCCTGCTCCTCCTCCTGCAACGCACGCGCCAGCGCCAGGTGATCCCCTAACGGACGACCAGACTCGTCATAGCAGATGATTTCTCCGTCGCGCACCCCCAACCAGACTCGCACCGGCGCCAGCCACAATCGCCCCTGATCGTCCGGCGCCAGCACCCGATACCCTTCCGGCGTCAGCGTATACCCGATCAACCGCACCCCAGGCTGTCCACGCCGCTCGACCGCATCAACAATAACATAGAGCGGAACTCCTGCCAGTTCGTAGTGATCGACCTTCGTCATCACGTCATGCCCACGCGTCTCTGGGGACGTAATTTCGACAATCAGCGCCGGACGCACCCCCTCTTCAGCAACGCGAAAGGTGCTCCAGTTCTTGCGCTCGCGCACCCCAAAAATAACCATCAGATCGGGACCGTGCGGCCTGAGATCGGGCACATCCCATTCGATCCGCACATCGTCCAGCACGACCGCCGACGGGTCATCGGCGACCTGGCGCTCGAACACCTCACGCAGGTAATGCCAGCGTCGCTGATGGATACTGCTGTGGGTCACCTGATCCCCCTCTTCCGGGTGCAGCACATCTTCATACGTTAACGGAACCTGATCCCACTCAATGGTTCCATCCGGCAGTTCCCGACGGATGAACCGCCAGCCGTAGAAGGGTTCAGTATCCGTCGGCCTGACGGCATTCGCCTGATCGGTCAACGTCGCGCTCATAGGTTCCACCTCTGCCTGCGTGTCCGGATCGACACCGACATTGTAGCACAGGCGTCTCACTCAGGCTATGCTCGCCACGCACCTTCCAGGCGACGAACAGACAAACAGGCGGGCGAAACATAATCTTCGCCCGCCTGATCACATCGGCGCATAGCAGCATATTCCGAACGCGCCTGCCTGACGCCTTCCCCTTTCACGTCATCCCTGACGGAACAGACGCATCACGCAGTTTCTTCCCTGTCCCGGCTTTCCAGCACATGCACCAGCGCCTCGAACAGGTCACTTTCGGTAATGATGCCGACCACCATACGATTCTCGTCCACCACCGGCAACCCGCCGATCTTGTTCTCAATCATCAGCATCGCCGCCTCGCGCAGGCTGGTTTCCGGCGTCACCGTAATCGGATCCTCCGACATCACCTCATACACCTTGATCCGTCGCAGTGCATCGGCAATATCGAACGGATCCATCCCCGCGACCCGCAGCAGATCCGCCCCGCGAATATCGCCCTGCGTAATGATGCCCCGCAGTTCACCAGTATCAATAACCACCGGCAATCGGCGAATGTTATGCTCGCGCATCAGCGCCAGCGCCTCGCTCACCGGCGCCGCCAGGTTGACTGTGACTGCCGGAGCGCGCATCCAGAAGCGGATCTCCTCCTCGGCAGGCACTGAAGCGCGTCGCCCGGAAGATGAAGATGTCTTCGCCATTGAAGTTCTCCTTTCTGGATCATTGCCATGCGCGATGACCGTCAGAACGCACGGTCCAGGCAGCACAGCAACCGATGCATGATTCGAACGCTTAACAAAATTGTAGCCCGCCATACATCGTGTGTGGCGTAACAGGTTATCACCTGCGGTAACAGATTCGCCACCCAACACCCCACCTGGATGCGTCGAATACCAGCACGCATGTAAACGCATACTCTCCATACGTAATGGTTTCTTTTCTTTTTGCTGCAATGCAGCATGGTACAGTACATCCAGACATCGTAGACCTGCCGCGCGTTGGAGGAATCACATGAAAGATCAACGAGTGGCTGACTGGATGAGCACCCCCGCAATTGTCATCGCCCCAACCGCCACGCTCGCCGAAGCGCAACGCCTGATGGAGCAGCGGCGCATCCGACGGTTGCCGATCGTCGAAAACGGCAAACTGGCGGGTATTATCACGCGCGGCGACCTGCGCAGCGCCCAACCTGTCGATACGACGCTCAGTTATTATGAATGGCGCGCCCTGCTGGATCGGGTGACTGTCGCCGAGTGTATGACCCGTCATGTTATTACCATCACACCAGACGCATCGACCCTTGATGCTGCCAGGTTGATGTTGAAGCACAAAATCGGCGGATTACCCGTTGTCGATGACGAGGGGCGGGTGGTTGGCATCATCACCGAGAGCGATCTGTTCCGCTTGCAGATCGCGCTGGCAACCGGCAGTGAGTTACACGACGCCGCTCGACCAACGCTGGTATGCCATCATTGCGGCGCCGTCCTGCGCGGGCGCTCGCTCGAAACCATCGGTCGTGACGATCAGTGCTGGCGTTGTCACTACCACCTGCACCGCTGCGACAACTGCCGCTACTTCAACGGAATCGGCTGCATGCTGGATCGACCGGAGCGCCACACGCCGATCCCCGGACGTGATTGCAAGCAGTTCGTCTATCTGGTCGCACAGGATCAGAGTGTCGGACGATAATGGAAACGCGGTAGCCGGTTATGAAACCTCCCGTGATCGAGCCAGTCTACGGAGCGCCGCTGATAGGATGCGATGATCGCTACGAAGATCGCGCAATGGCAGGTCGAAGACTCGCATCGACGCTGAAGCGGTTCCGTGGCGCGCATGCAATCGTGCTGGCCATTCCGCCGGGAGGAGTGGCGGTTGGGGGGGAACTGGCGCGATCGCTCCGTCTTGGGGTGGATGTCATTGTCACCCGCGAGTTTCGGGTGCGCGCCCATCCTGCGATTGCCGCCGGTGCGATCAGCGAGTCGGGCGGGTTGTGTCTGAACGGCGCCATCCTGCGTCTACCCGGCGTAACGCCGACCATCGTCTGGGATGTTATCAGAGCCGAGCAGTCGAACCTCCCTGACCTGATCCAGCTCTATCGCCAGGGACGTCCCCTGCCGCTCGACATCCGGCGACCAATTATCCTGGTTGATGATGGTTTGAACAGCGGGCTGGCGCAATTAGCCGCGCTTCAGGCATTGCGACGCTACCATCCGGTTGCGTGCATTCTCGCAACACCACGCGCCGATCCATCCATTCTCAGCATTGTCAGGCCCTGGGTCGATGATGCCGTCACGCTCGATCTGCATCCCTCCGGCGCGGCGCAAGCCGTCGATGGCTGGCAAACGCCGCTGAGCGACGATGATGCCGCTGTGCTCCTGCAACGGTACCAGATCCACACATCCCTTCAAGGGATCAATGCCTGAACTTCGCCCCCGGGCTGTACAGCAACATCGGCAACGACGATCCCCGCAGCACTTTATCTGCAATGCTGCCGAGCAGCACCAGTGAAACCCCGCCGCGTCCGTGGGTGGCCATCGCAATCATGTCACTCCCATGCGCCCGCGCATAGGCAAGAATGCTCGAAGCCGGTTCTCCAACCGTCACCACGGCTTCAGCCCGCAACCCCTGCGCACGAAATTCCTCCACCTGTCGATCTAGATACATTTGCGCTCGATCTCTGAGTGGTTGAAGCATTGCTGCGTCGGCGCTTTCCTCATCGCGCGGCGAAAGCCCCAGCGCCGCAGGATCGACGACACGCAGCAGCGTGTACTCGAAATCCATAATGCGCCCAATATGGACGACATGCTCAATAATCGCTTCGGCCAGCGGCGAACCGTCGAGAGGAACCAGCACCCGCCGCAGGGGACGCTCGACCTTCGCGTTGGATGTCGGTTGATGGGGGCGCACAAGCATCACCGGCGCCGGTGAACGTCGCACAATGACATCGGCAACGCTCCCAAGCCAGAGACGCGACAGCGCCCCCCGACCATGGGTTGTCAGAACGATCAGGTCGCACCGGATTGAGCGGGCGTAATCCAGCAGCGTATCGGCGACGGGTCCAGTAAGGATCGACGTAATCGGCGCGCGTACCGATTGATTCTCGATCTGCTGCGCCAGACGTTCGAGATACACCGTTCGACTTGCTGCTGTGGCGCGATCCGTCCCATTGCTCAGACCGCCACGCCCGGATAGTACGTGGGCAAGATAGAGTTGCGCGCCCGATCGCCGCGCGACGGAGAGCGCAAGTGGCAGCGCATGCTCACTGAACGCCGAACCGTCGAGCGGCACAAGGATCGATCGGCACATGCGCGCCTCCTCACTCAATGATACCGCATGTGCTGTAATGGTATCAACATCTAGTGAACAATCAAGACCGGACAGCGCGCCCGCTGCGCGACGGTGCTGCTCACGCTGCCCAGGAGCAGACCAACGAGCGGACTGTGCCCGCGTGATCCCATCACGATAAGATCGAAGTTCTCCTCCTCCGCGACGCGCAGGATCGCCTGTGCGGGCGGTCCTTCCAGCAACTGCACATCAACCTCCACCTGATCGCCCACCTGGGTGCGCGCAGCCTCGATCAGCGACTGACCGATCAGCATGCGCGTTTCGAGCAGGCGTTCGTATTCGGGTGTCCCAAGAAGATCGGAAACGTGCGGGAATGCATGGAGCAGACACAGTTTTGCGTTGTAATGCCTTGCAATATCGACTGCTACGTCGATTGCCCGCGACGACAAGGGTGAGCCGTCAACAGCGACAAGAATGTTGCGGAACATTGCGATCACCTCTCCATTGAGTGCGATCAGGGCTGATACGTACATCTTCACTATACGCGATCTTAACGGATAGGTGCAGGAAAGATGCCAGTACAATGCGTAAAGGTATCACAACATCGTATCACCGCGTTGTAAGGACGCCACGTGGGGTAAATATTCCATTCCGATGAGCGGTATGTGATATGCTATGCTGCATACAGGTGCGCCTCAAGGAGGAGGAAGACAATGCATACCATAGTTGTACCACTCGATGGTTCCGAACTGGCTGCTCAGGTGATGCCATATGTACGCACGCTGGCGCCGCTTCTGGACGCGCACGTTCATCTGTTGCGCATCGTTCCGGAGACTCCCGCTGGCGGCAGCGAGTCGTGGGCGCAGGTGTTGATCGCGGTGTATGGCGTTCCGGAGAGCGAAGCGGTGCGTCGTGCTGATCACGACGCAGTGATGGAGGAACTGCACCAGCAGGCGCAGGCATATCTCGATGCTCAGGCGCAGACGCTGCGCAGCGCTGGGATTGAGGTCACCAGCGAAGTACGTACCGGTTCACCGGCGGAAACGATCGTCGAAGTTGCAGCCGCGCACATGCCCGGCGCACTGATTGCGATGGCAACCCACGGGTACAGCGGTTTGCGCCGCTGGGCGCTCGGCAGTGTCGCCGATAAAGTTATTCACGCCACCGATGCGCCGGTGCTCCTGGTGCGCGGTCAGGCGCAGCCAGTTGTGCAACCGCCGCGCCGCATTCTCACACCGCTCGACGGCTCCGGGCTGTCGCGGCAGGCGCTGCCGCTCGCAAGCAAAATTGCACGTGCCGCGCACGCCGAACTTATCCTGCTTCGCGCCGTTGTGCCCATGATCGAGGCGTATATCGGCGCGCCGGTGCTGGGGCGTCCACTTGTCGAGAACAGTGAAACCCTGAACGCCCTCCACGAGTACGCTCTGGATGAGTTGAAAGCCGAAGCGGCATCCCTGCGCGCCGAGGCGCCGCGCGTTCTCACCCGCGCCATTATCGGCTATCCTGCTGAAGTTATTATTGATGAAGCGCGTGAGATGGACGTTGACCTGATTGTGATGGCAACGCACGGGTACAGCGGGCTGCGCCGCTGGGCGCTCGGCAGCGTGGCGGATAAAGTGCTGCACGCGACGACCACGCCGCTCATTCTGGTGCGTGCAAGCGAGTAGACGTCAGATATAGTGCAGTTTCTTCGCTGCTTCGGTCAATTGATCACGAAATGCAGGATGGGCAACATTGATCAGCGCGCGTGCGCGTTGCGCCAGGGTGCGCCCGTACAGGTCCGCCACACCATACTCGGTCACCACAAAGTGCACATCATAGCGCGTGGTGACCACGCCAGCGCCAGGATCGAGCGTCGGCACAATGCGCGAAATCGTGCCATCACGCGCCGTTGATGAAATGGCAATGATCGGGATGCCACCTTCCGAGCGTGACGCGCCGCGAATAAAGTCGAGTTGCCCGCCAACCCCGCTGTACAGGCGCGTCCCGATGCTGTCAGCGCAGACCTGACCGGTCAGATCGACCTGCAACGCCGAATTCACGGCAACCATGTTCTTGTGCTGCGCAATGACGAATGGATCGTTCACATAGTCCGTCGGGTGCATTTCCACCATTGCGTTGTTGTGCGCCCAGTCGAAACAGCGTTGACTGCCGAGGATGAAGCCAGCGACCACCTTTCCCTGGTGAATGGTTTTCAGTTCACCATCGATGACTCCAGATTCGACCAGGTCGATCACTCCGTCAGAGAACAGTTCGGTGTGAATGCCCAGGTGCCGTTTGCCGCGCAGGTTCGAAAGCACGGCGTCTGGAATGGCGCCGATGCCAAGTTGCAGCGTTGCGCCATCCGGGATCAGTTCCGCAATATGGCGACCAATCGCCTGCGCAACGCCGTTCGTCTCACCCTGCGGCAGTTCCAGCAGCGGGCGATCGCTCTCGACCATCGCCGTCAGACGCGAGACGTGAATGAAACTATCGCCAAGGGTGCGCGGCATACGGGCATTGACTTCTGCAATCACGATCCGTGCCGTTCGCGCCGCCGGCAGGGTGCATCCCACCTCCACTCCCAGCGAGCAAAAACCGTGGCGATCAGGCGGCGATACCTGGATCATGGCGACATCGAGCGGCAGAATGCCTTTCCGAAACAACTTCGGGATCTCGCTCAGGAATATCGGCGTAAAATCGGCGCGCCCTTCGTTCACAGCGCGCCGGGTGTTGTGCCCGATGAAGAGCGCATTATGGCGAAATGACGCCGCCAGATCCGGCGCCGTCGTCGGGTCCTCCCCCGCTGTCAGCATGTGAATGATCTCGACATTGCGCAACTCGGAAGCGCGCGCAACGAGCGCCTGGAGCAGCGGCAGAGGGACGCCGCATCCCCCGCCAATGTAGACGCGATGGTTCGATTCTATCAACTCCACTGCCTCTTCGGCGGTCATTTCACGTGTTCCTGTCGTCAGCGTGCGTGGCATAACACAATCTCCGCATTCTGGTTGCATACCCGGCAAAGAACAACCCTCCCGCTCATGATAGATGGGAGAGTTACGCCTCGTGGCGTTGACAATATCTCATAGAACGTCGCAATTGCCAGAACGCCAGGAATGCCTGCGCACGTCACGCACTGATCGCCGTCTGCTGGCGCCCCCTCGAAATTGTACCCGGTCAATAAACACAACAAACCTTTCAGCGCTGGCAACGCTCGACAAACTACGGATTTTTACGAATGCTCAAGCGCCTGCTCGATGCGCGTGGTATACGGCTGCCCGTGGTAAAGACCGATACCGCGCGCGATTGAACGCTCCTGCTCTGCCGCCTGTTCCAGCCCCTGCGCTGCAATGCGCAGCACGAAGGGCAGCAACGCATTATTCAGAGCGTGTGATGCGGTGCGCGCCACGGCGCTCGGAATGTTCGGCACGGCATAGTGCAAAACTCCCGACGCCAGATAGGTGGGGTTGCTATGCGTGGTTGGGCGGCTGGTCTCGATACATCCACCTTCATCAATCGCCACGTCGATAATGACGCTGCGTGGCTTCATCGTCGCCACCATCGCGGCGCTCACCAGTTTTGGCGCACGACCATACGGCGTCTTCACGGCTCCAACAACCACATCGGCAAAAGGCAACACATGCGCCAGCGCGCTCTCGGTCGCCAGCCGCGTCGTGACGTGCCCGCGACAGATCTGCTCGACCGCGCGCAGCCGTTCCATATCCTGGTCGAGCACTGTCGTCTGCACACCCCACGAACTGAAACCGTATGCGGCATTACCGCCAACCCGACCGGCGCCCAGAATGACCACCTCCGCTGACGGCACGCCGGGGACCGGCGCCAGCAGCGTGCCGCGCCCGCCGCTCGGCGTTTCCAGCAGATGCGCCGCCAGTTGCGGCATCAGGCGCCCGCATATCTCGCTCATCGGCAGGAGTACCGGTGCAATGCCATCGTCGCGCCGGATCGCCTCGTAACTCAGCGTTGAAGCGCCAGCCGCCGCCAGACTGTCGATAATCCGGCGCGGCATGACCGATAGATGCAGGAAACCGCACACGATCTGCCCGGAACGCACCATCGGCAGGGCATGATCAGGCACGCCATCAACGGTCAACAACAGATCGCCGCGCGCATAGATCTCTTCGGGACCGTAGGCGATATGCGCTCCAACTGCACTGTACGATGCGTCGGTGAATCCTGCGCTATCGCCAGCGCCGCTTTCGACAAACACAGTGTGCCCGGCGACGATCAGCGAGTGAACGCCAGCCGGCGTCAGCGCGACCCGGTGTTCGTCGGGTGCGTGGGACCGTGGAATAGCAATATCCATGATGTTCTCTCCAACCGCTCCTTCACCCGGATTTCACCACCGTGTGGGTGAGCATACCATGTGGTAGTATACTACCGCAGAGAAAGGTGAATTACGCGTCGTAACGATTTGCCAACTGGAGACAATCATGAGCGCACCACGAATGGTCAAATGCGTCAAACTCGGGCGTGAACTGCCAGGTTTGCCCCGCCCTCCCTATCCCGGTGAGCTGGGAAAGCGCATTTACGAAAATGTGTCGCAACAGGCATGGAATATGTGGATGGATCAGGCATTGTTGATTATCAACCACTATGGGTTGAGCATGGTCGATCCCCGTGCAACTGAGTTGATGATGCAGCAGGCGGAAATCTTCTTCTTTGGCGAAGGCGAAGCGAAACCCGAAGGCTGGACGCCTGAACCGACGAATGAGGAATAAGGGCGCGATATGCGCCGGACGATCACGCTCCTGGTGAGCGGGACGCTGGGCGATGTCCGACCGCTGGTTGCGCTCGGCGTCGGGTTGCGTAACGCCGGTTATGTCGTTCGAGTGGCGACTCACGCGCACTATGCGCCACTCGCTCAGGCGCACGGTCTGCTGTGGAGGTGCGTCGAAGGCAATCCCAGCGATCTGCTCCGCTCCGACGATGCGGCGCTGACTCTCGATCGGGGGGCGCTGCGCGGCGCTGCTGCGACGCTGCGGTACATTTGCCGGGCACAGGCAGTGTATGCGCGCATGATCGATTCGGCAACCGAAGCGTGCCGCGAAAGTGATGCGTTGATCGTGTCGCTGGCAAGTTGCTGGGGGCAACTGATCGCCACCGCACTCGAACTGCCGTGCATCTGGGCGCCGCTGCAACCGATCACGTCCACTGCACGCTTTTCGTCGCCACTGTTGCCCATACACCATCGTCTGGCGCGCCTGAGTTATTCCATCGTCGAACTGACCACGTGGCTCCCGTGGCGCACTGTGCTGCGCCGATGGCAATTGCGCGCGCCCGGTCCGCGCCACGCGCCGCTCGACCCCTTCGCGCAGGCGCGGCAGTCGCGCGCACCGTTCATCTACGGCTTCAGTCCCAACGTTGTGCCGACGCCCGATGACTGGTCACCGCACCATACCGTTGCCGGCTACTGGTTTCTCGACGATCCCAACGAACGCCTGTCGTCTGAAATTGCCGACTTCCTGACGAATGGCGATCCGCCAGTTGCTATCGGTTTTGGCAGCATGAGCGGGCGGCGACCGCATGACGACGCTGTTCTGGCGATAACGGCGCTGACCCTGGCACAACGGCGTGGCATTCTGATTGGCGCACCAGAAGCAGTGCGCCTGGTAACCGGTCGCCGCGACATCCTGGTTGTGCCGTATGTGCCGCACCATCTGCTCTTCCCGCACGTCGCCGTCGCCGTCCACCACGGCGGCGCTGGCGCGACCGCCGCCAGTTTGCGCGCCGGTGTCCCAACCGTAACGATACCGGTCGGCATCGACCAGTTTTTCTGGGGGAGGCGTGTCGCCGCACTGGGAGCAGGACCGCCACCGCTGCCACGTCGCCGCGCAACGCCAGACCGCCTGGCATCAGCGCTTGTCGCCGCAACAGACGACGCGATCCGGGTGCGCGCCGCCGCGCTTGGGCGCCTGATCCGCGCCGAACAGGGCGTGACGCGCGCCGTTGAAACGATCAGCGCCTGTCTGGGGTGGTAGGTCTTGTAGCGCTGGCTGCGATAGCCGTCAGAACATCTCGCAGCCACTCTTTTGGGTCTCTCATAGTTGCAGGAGCCGTACCCGCATCGCCGATCTTCTGCTATCATGCACCCTGCTTCGAGACGTGTCTCTCTGTAGCGATGTTTCTGGCGCCGCCGCTCTGGCAGCGCGATGTCTTCACTGCGGCGCCTTCACAGGCGGGCAGTACCTGTGTCAGCATTTCTGAAGTGAACCATGAACGTTGTCTTTCTCTCGCCGCACTTTCCGCCAAACTGGCGTCTGTTCTGCGTCCGCCTGCGCAACCTGGGAGCGAATGTACTCGGCATTGCCGACGAGCCATACGAACTGTTGCACCCCGATCTGCGCGCAGCCCTGACCGAGTATTACCGCGTATCGGATCTGCACAACTACGATGAAGTGCTGCGCGCCCTCGGCTATTTTACCCACCGCTACGGCAAAATCCAGCGCATCGACTCGCTCAACGAATACTGGCTGGAAACCGAGGCGCACCTGCGCACCGATTTCAATATCGAAGGACCGAAGATCGCCGATCTACCGCGTATGAAGCGTAAATCGGAGATGAAACGCCTCTTTACCCGCGCCCAGGTGGATGTCGCGCGCGGGATTCTGGTCGACTCGCCAGCCCGTGCGCGCGCCTTCGTCGCCTCGGTGGGGTATCCGGTCGTTGCCAAACCGGACATCGGCGTTGGGGCGAACCATACCTTCAAAATCGTCAACGACGCCGAACTCGAGGCGTTTCTGATGAGCAAGCCGGAGGGGTATCTGCTCGAAGAGTATGTCCACGGCGTCATTCAGACATTCGACGGACTGACGGATCGGTATGGCGAACCGGTCTTCTTCACGTCGATGCAGTATAGCGACGGTGTGATGGAGATCGTCATCAACGATGATGACATTTTCTACCTCACCGAACGGCACATCCCTCCCGATCTCGAGCAGGCTGGTCGGCGCATCCTGGCGCTCTTCGACGTGCGCGAACGTTTCTTTCACTTTGAGTTCTTCCGCACTCCCGAAGGGCGACTGGTGGCGCTCGAGGTCAACCTGCGACCGCCGGGTGGTCTGAGCATCGATATGTTCAACTATGCCAGCAACATTGACCTCTACGACGCCTGGGCGCACGTGGCGCTCCATCAACCCTGGCAGGCGCCGCCGGAGCGCCCATACCACGTGTGCTACGCCGGACGCAAACCCCTGCGACCGTATGCGCTCACGCACGCCGAGATCATGGCGCGGTTCGGTGATCGCATCGTCCATCATCAACCGATGCCCGACCTCTTTCATCGAGCAATGGGCGCGTATGCATACCTCATCCGATCACCCGACCGTCAGGAAGTGCTTGCCATTGCCCGGCAGATTCAGCGACTGAACGTCTGATCGCGATGCACTCTTGCATCAACCGCCGACCTCGGCTACACTGGTACGCGCATCTGTTCGACAACAGGGTGAAACGGCTATGATCCCGCGCAAACTGGCACTGCAAAACTTTATGTGTTACCGCGAAGGACTGCCGCCGCTCGAGTTCGATGGCATGTCGATTGCGTGCCTGGCAGGCGAAAATGGCGCCGGCAAATCGGCGCTGCTCGACGCCATCACATGGGCGCTGTGGGGCGAGGCGCGCCTGAAGAGCGATGATGACCTGGTGGCGCTTGGCGCTACTGAGATGATGGTGGAACTGGAGTTCACCCTCGATGGGCAGGATTACCGGGTCATCCGGCGTCGCATTCGCGGGAAGCGCGGCGGTCAGAGCCAGCTCGATTTCCAGGTGCGCGATGGGAACGAATGGCGCTCGCTCACTCCCGGCGGCATTCGTGAAACGCAGCAGTTGATCATCCGCACGTTGCGGATGGATTACGAGATGTTCGCCAACTCCGCCTACCTCCGTCAGGGGCGCGCCGATGAGTTTACCCGCAAAGAGCCGGCAAAGCGCAAGCAGGTGCTGGCGGACATTCTCGGTTTGAGCATCTACGAGGAACTGGAAGGTCGGGCGAAAGAGCGTGCGCGCAGCACTGAAGGACAGATTCGCGGTCTCGAAGGACAGATCGGTGAACTGCGCCGGCAGGCGGAACGCTATGACCTGCTGGTGGAAGAGGTGCACACTGCTGAAGAGCGTGTCGCCGATGCGATGAAGCGTGTCGAAGCGGCGCGACTGGCGCTCGAAGAGGCGACTGCCAGCGTGCAGAAACTCGAACAGGTCCGTACCATCCGTGACAATCTCCACACCCAGACTCAGCGACGCCGCAGGGAACGCGAGGATCAGGCGCAATGGCTGGATCGGCAGATGGAAACCCAAAAGCGCGCCGAGTCCTGGATTGCGCGTCGCGCCGAGATCGAGGAGGGCATTCGCCTGCTACGCGCCGCCAAAGCGGAGTGTGATCGCCTCGCCGCCCTGCGCGACGAGTATGACCATCTGCAGAGCCGTCGCGCGGCGCTTGCGCAGGCGCTCGCCAATGCAGAACACGCCATCCGCTCCGATCTGCGCGTTGCCGAAACGCAGGTTCAGACCCTCCGCGAACGCGCCGCCCGTCGCCCGAAACTGGCAGCGGAACTTCAGCGCCTCGCTGCCCAACTTGCAGAACATCCCCCGATTGCAGAAGCGCTCTCCGCTGCCCGCACCCGTCGCGCCACGCTGACCGAACGTCTGCGGCGCGTCAACGAACTGTTGCGGCGCCGCACCGAACTGGAGAGCGACATCAAACTGAAACACGACTCGCTGGTCGCCACGCGCGAAGAGCAGAAGCGCACACTCCGCACGCTGGCGGAGCAACTGAAGCACGAAGCGCGCTGGCGCACCGAACTCGCCGAAGCGACTGCGGAACGGGCACGCCTCGAACAGGAAGCCGCCCACCTCGATACTCTGCGCGACGACGAGCGCGCCCTTGCCGAAAAGATCGGCGCCATCCGCGCCGAATGCGAAACGGTCAAAAAGCAGGGCGATCAGATCAACGAGAAACTGCGCCTGCTCGGTCCCGATCTCAAAGTTTGCCCGCTCTGCAAGAGCGAACTGGGACACGATGGCATTGCGCACATCCAGGCGGAGTACGAACGCGAACGTCAGGCGCTGCGCCAGCAGTATGCGGCTGCAAAACGCGAAGCCGATCACCTGGAAGCGCACCTCAAACGTCTGCGCAACGACATTCGCACCATCGAGGCGCGTGTCAACACCCTCCCCGACGTGCAGGGACGCATTGCGCGCCTTGAAAGCGAACTGGCAAAATGTGACGTCTGCCGCCAGCAGCAGATCGAGGCGCAACGCCTGCACGACGATGTGGCGCTGCGCCTGTTGAAGAACGATTACGAACCGGCGGCGCGCGAGGAACTGAAGCGCATCGACGCCGAGATCAACGCACTGGGATCGGTCGATGCGCTCGAACGCGAGATTGCCGCAGTCGAACGCCAGGTTGCCGCGCTCGAAGACCGCAGTCGAGAACAGGCAAGCGTGCAGGCGAAGATTGACGGGTTGCAGCGCGAGATTCAGCAGATCGACAGCGAAGACCCTGCGCTGCACGAACAGGAGCAGATCGTCGCGGCGTTGAGCGCCCAACTCGCACAGGGCGATTTCGCGCACACCGAGCGCGCCGCGCTTGCGGACATCGACCGGCAGATTGCAGCGCTGGGATACAGCCGCGAGCGGTATGACCAGGCGCAGGCTGATGTCCAGGCTCTGGTTCACTGGGAAGAAGACCTCATACGCCTGCAACGCGCCGAAGAGTGGCTTGCCGAAAACCGCGACGAACTCGCGCGCGCGGCTGAGCGCCTCCGGCAACTCGACGCCCAGATCGCCGCCGACGAGGAAGAGGTGCGTTCCCTCGACGAACGCCTGTGCGACCTGGCGCCAGCCGCGCGCGCACGCGCCGAGGCTGCCGCCCGGCTCGACGAACTCAACCATGAGGTGATGGCGCGCCAGAAAGACCTGGGCGAACGCCAGGCGGATCTGCGCCGCGCACAGGAAGCGACCAGCGCACTCGCCGAAGCCGAAGCGCACCGCCAGGCGCTGCTCGAACGCAAGGGGTTGTTCGATGAACTGACGCAGGCGTTCGGCAAGAAAGGCATCCAGGCGATGCTGATCGAAACCGCGCTTCCTGAACTGGAACGCGAAGCCAACCGCCTGCTCAGCCGTATGACCGACAATCAACTCCACCTGACCTTTGAAACACAACGCGACACGAAGAAAGGGGAGGTCGCCGAGACGCTCGACATCAAAATCGCGGATGCGCTCGGCACCCGCGTGTACGACGCCTACAGCGGCGGCGAGGCGTTTCGCCTCGACTTCGCCATCCGGATCGCGCTCTCGAAGTTGCTGGCACGGCGCGCTGGCGCGCGCCTGGAAACCCTGATCATCGACGAGGGGTTCGGATCGCAGGACGCTCGCGGGCGTGAGCGCCTGGTCGAGGCGATCATCTCGGTGCAGCACGATTTCCGCCGCGTTCTGGTGATCACCCACATCCAGGAATTGAAGGATATGTTTCCGGTGCAGATCGAAATCGTCAAAACACCAAACGGCAGCGTCTGGAACATCGTGTGATCGATCTGCCGTTGCGCCCTGTGCACTATGGCATCCCAGGCGCTCACCATCGCCGCCTATGAAACTCTCCGATCTCTTGCCCGATTTTGTCTTCCCGCCATCGCAGCCATTCCTGATGGGAACGCCGGAGCGCGAACTCGGCGCACTGGCGAAAACCTATGGCGGAACTCGCGAGTCGTACCGCGAAGAGTCGCCGCAGCATCGCCTCCGCCTCCCGCCGTTCGCCATTGCGGGTACGCCGGTCACCAACGCACTCTACGCCATCTACGTCGCCGACGCAGGCGCCTGTCCGCCACTCATCTGGCGCGGCGCAACACCCCCCGACCACCTGCGCGACTGCCCGGTGACCGATGTGAGTTGGGAAGACGCGCAACATTTCTGCCGCTGGCTCAGCAACCTGATGGCAACACCCTACCGCCTGCCAACCGAAGCCGAGTGGGAGTATGCCGCACGCGGCAGCGATGGGCGGCGCTTTCCGTGGGGCGATGAATGGGATCCAACCCGCGCCAACACCCGCGACGGTGGTCCGGGCGTCGTCACGCCGGTTGGCGCCTATCCGTCTGGCATAAGCCCCTGGGGATGCCTGGACATGGCAGGGAACGTCTGGGAATGGACGGCATCGCTCGACGCACCCTACCCGTATCGCTTCGACGATGGGCGCGAAGATCCGAACGCCCCCGGACGACGCATCCTGCGCGGCGGATCGTTCGCCAACCCACGCGGCTTCGCGCGCTGCGCCTGCCGTTTCCGCCTCGCGCCAACCGTGCGCAACGAATTCCTCGGATTTCGCCTGGCGTTCAGTACGACGTCGTGATCCAGATCAGGCTGTTGGAGAAACCGCCTGTGCGGAATCGCTCCAGGATCCTGGTGACGTTTCTGGCGCCAGAGCCTGCTGCGCCTGAGGACCGCGCCCTCACGTTGAAGGATTTGAAAGGCATGTGGGGCGATCTCGACATCAGCCTTGAGGAGATCCAGGCAGGCAGGTACCGGATTTCTGAGGACGTGCCGTGAAAACGTATGTTCTCGACACGCATGCACTGGTCTGGCGCCTGACGAATGATCGCCGGCTCGGTGCACAGGACGCAACACGTGAGCGTGTTCTCACCGTGATCGAGGCTGATGGACGATGTGTAATCCGGACCATTGACCTGGAAATCATCAGGGCTATGCCGATGGAACTCGATATTCACGATGCCCTGATTGTCGGTGCAGCGCTGACCCACGTCACCCCGGTGGACAGTGTGCTCACCTGTGATCAGGACATCATACGCGCTGGCCTGGTACCGGTAATCTGGTGAGAGCTGCCGCTTCGACTTGCTCCAATTCCTCCTGCGCCTGCTGGGGATGTCTCGATATGGCGGGGAACGTCCGGGGATGGACGGCATCGCTCGACGCACCCTGCCCGTATCGCTTCGACTCTGGTCTCTTCGCCATCTTGCTGCTCGCTGCGATGCGCCCCTCCGAACCCCCTCTCAAGCGTAGATTTCTTGAGAGAGATTAGCGACTTTCTGCATTCGGCGCGCTGTCGCCCCTCATCACCCGTACCCCTTTCTCCCACACGGACAAAAGGGGGACGCCAGCCCGCCTTCCTGGTACGGCTTGTTGTGATACCCAAATCGTACCTGTTCCGGGCGGAGCGCTCACGTCTCTGTCAACTCATGCCTGCACCCTGATTGTGCCTCATTTGACAGGGGGTTCATTGTATAATAGCGTCGAACGGGGTGAGTCTACGGTCAACGGTGGCTGCAGCATGGCATAAGATAGAGAGTCTTGCAAGATAAAACAGAGAGTCGAGATAAGCACAAGTTGGGCGGCACGGTCGCAGTAGGCTTGCCAGAGGCAACTTAACGATCTTTCACAGGAAGGAGAAGATCGATTTTGGAAAACATGATGGCATATATAAACATTGGAACTTCTGTTATGCTTTCCGTAATACTCTTCATGGCTGGCGTGGCTAAGATATCTGACCTTGTTTATACTGAACAGATTATCAGGAAGTTCGCTTTTCTGCCAAAAGAGATTGCGCCTCTCATCAAGGTTTCATTGCCAGTGGTGGAGATAACCATTGCGATAGCATTGCTTTTCCCTTTCAGCGCGGCTTATGCCACCCTCGCGTCGGCTACACTTTTTGCGATGTTCGTAATTGTGCTAACTATTGCTTTTCTCCAAGACAAAGATACTCCATGTGGTTGCTTTGGAGCATCTAGCCAAGAAAGGATCACTGGGCTAACTATTGGTCGCGCAGGATTGCTTTTTTCGGCATCGATACTTTTGCATCTAAGTTACCTTGATCCTTTATCGTGGGTAACCATTGGCAGCTTCTTGTTTGCTCTTTTGGGTTGCTGCCTCACATTATGGACGTTACTCATCTCCTCCAAAACAAATGCTATCAACACTGATGAGGTCGCCAATTTCTGAGCAGGCGTGATGCCATCAAGATAATCGTAGCCATCATTGCAGGGGTTCTATTGCAATCTACCAAAAGCGCCAGCGCTCTTGCCTGTTGCCGATGCGAATATCAACGACATTATGATCCACCTACCAACTGCTGCACATCGAACCCGCCAAACTACACTCATAAGCATCATTACTGGCGGCGATGCTACAACATTTGTACGGGTCAAAGGGGAGGTTGGCACAAGATCCAACCCGACTCTTGCCAATGCGAGTGCGGGACTTGCTCAGATAGCACATGGGTTCAGAACGAGTGTTGTTTTTGCATCTGAGTGTTGCTGCAATATGGGCATCTGTGAGTGTGGATGTCCGTGCTGAAATAGGAGGTTCTGACAAATGCGATGGAATCTTTACACAGCCCTCTATGTCCTTCTACTAGTTGGGTGCACCATAACCCCGCCAGCAACGATTTTATCTCCTAATGCCACCAGCTCTCCGCCATTGATACAGAGAGCAAGCGGCATTGCTGAATTGACGCCGACTGTTAGCGACTCATCATCACAAATTACTTCAGATGAAGGAGGCAAAATGGCAGGGCAGTTTCTTTATTATGAATATGAATACTTTCAACTTGAGGGCATTCCGCCATATCCAAGTCCGTACCTGACGATCGACAGCATTGACAGGTACTGGGTTGATGTGAATGACCCCAATCGGTTCAGATACGAGCGTTACTACCGCACACGCGAAACCGAACCTAAAGAGGGCGTCGAAGTGAGCCGAGTTGGAACAGGTTCTGGTGGGGTAGTGGAAGAGTGTCAACGCTATGAGGAGAAAGTGGAATGTACTCAGCAAGCCCTCACCACCACGTTAACTTACGACGAGTGGCTCAATAATACCACTCACTTAAGTCACAAATTTCTCAACAATATCAATTCCCCGGCTACAATTGGGGGTTATGAATATAGGGGTATCGAGAGCGACGAGCTGTGGGGTGACGTTCATGTATTCGAAAGGCGCGGGACGTTATCTGCTAGCGACATCTACCCCAACTTCCCGATAGTCGAAACGCTGAAATTCGATGTAGCTCTCGGTAGGACTGTTGAATGGCGACGCATCGTGATCGATGGAGACAAATCCGTTATCCACGCTATCTCTCGTCTTGTGAAATGGGAACTGCTTGATGCTTCTGCGGTATCCGCAGACTTATTCTTAACAAGAGAAGCAGCAGAAAAGTGATAGGAAAACAAAGGCCAGACCCGCACCGTTCCGCTTTCACTGAACGCGCCGCCCAACATGCGCTTCCAGCCGACCGCTTCGCGGCGGCTGAAGCGCAGGCCGTTGGGCGCACTTTCAGGTATACTATGTGTACGGGAGCGAGAGATGGAGGAAAGCTTTATGAAAATCCTTCAAGAGATCGAACAACTTCTTGCCAAAACTACACGCGCAGAAAAAGCGCAAGTGTTGCAATGGATCGTGCGTGATCTGGGTGATGCTTTTCCTGGAGTCGAGAGCATACCGAATGAAT
Source organism: Roseiflexus sp. RS-1 (assembly GCF_000016665.1). NCBI lineage: Bacteria > Bacillati > Chloroflexota > Chloroflexia > Chloroflexales > Roseiflexaceae > Roseiflexus > Roseiflexus sp. RS-1. The sequence goes on along the minus strand of NC_009523.1, from coordinate 1,113,700 downwards.
GAGCATTTTCCTCTTCCGGCTGTTGAGGAATTGCGACGGTCGGGACATGACGTGCTAACCAGCTATGAAAGCGGTCGGGCGGGGCAGGCAGTCCCCGATGAAGATGTGCTGGCGTTTGCTGGAGCAGAAGCGCGCATCCTGATAACGCTCAATCGTAAGCATTTCGTTCGTTTGCATCAAACGTATGCGGATCATGCAGGTATCATTGTCTGTACCTTATGATCCAGATTTTACGGCTTTGGCACAACGTGTTCACGCCGCGCTGATGGCTCAACTCAAATAGCTGGACGACTGGTGCGCATTAATCGTCCTGGGTAACCAGCAAGATGTGCGCTCAACCAGCGCATGCACCCGACAGGCTTCGCCTCGCTGCGCTCGCTTGCGGCGGCTGAAGCGCATACCGTTAGGCGGATAGCGGTAGCGAGTACTAATTCCGTAGTGCCTGGCTTCGAGAAAGGCATCTGTAATGGGTGTACAGACGAAAGAGCAAATCCTATCCCTTATCCAGGAACATCAGAGCCAAATCAGGAACTTAGGCGTCAGAAGGCTGGGCCTGTTTGGTTCTTTTGTCCGTCGGCAACAGGATAGCAATAGCGACATAGATGTCCTGGTGGAATTCGAATCGGGTCGCAAGACGTTCGACAACTTTATACAACTTGCCGTGTTTCTGGAGGAGTTGTTTGCCCGGCGAGTCGAACTTGTTACACCTGAGGCTCTGAGTCCTTACATTGGTCCGCATATCCTGCGGGAGGTTGAATATGTCCCGCTCGACAGTTGAATACGTGCGTCATATCTTGGACGAGACCGGATATTTGATGGATCGAGCGCAAGGGCTAAGCTGGGATCAATTTATGTGCGATGAAACGTTGAAGCGTGCGTTCGTGCGTAGTCTCGAGATCATTGGTGAAGCGTCAAAGAAGATACCGGATGACTTCAAGCAAAAGTACGGTCACCTGGAATGGCGAGCGATGGCTGGTATGCGTGACCGATTGATCCATGGCTACTTTGGGGTTGATTACGGTATCGTCTGGGATGTTGTGACAAACAAGATACCTATACTCCATCAGGCAATCAAAGAGATCATTGAAGCAGAGATCTCTCCCCGGTAAAGACCCGCCCAACCGCGCTTGCACCTGACGCCGCTCCGCTCCACTGCGCTTCGCGGCGCAGGTGAAGCACAGGCCGTTGGGCGGCATTTATGGAAACGCGTTGGTCCAGCAGAGAGTAGTTATGCTAAAAATTGAGGTGGAGCAGAAATATGGAAACAAAGATACGACAGACCCAGGCCTATTTGATAAAGGCCATTGCGGACATCGCTGCTACCATGCCGCTGGCGCGCACGGTGCAACTTTATCAGTTCGCGCTCTTTCTCAAGACACATCCGTTGCCTACCGAAGAAACCTTTGAGGAAATTGTGACGGATGAAGCGATATGGGAGACGCAATTTGCAGCAACCGACGATGATAAGTTGGCGGCACTGGTGGCGGCGGTCGAAGCCGAGATCGGTGAAGGTAAAGTATTGCCGATGTTCGATGAACACGGTGCATTCATCGAACATCCATGAAATCACAAACTACCCGATCATTCTGGCAACATTACTGGGCTTTACCACCAGAAATTCGCCAGCGGGCGCGGCAAGCCTACAAGTTGTGGCGAGAGGATTCAGCCCATCCAAGCCTTTTCTTCAAACGCGTGAAAGAGAGCCAGCCTGTTTACTCAGTGCGCATTGGTTTGGGATACAGAGCGCTTGGATTTACTGAAAGGTGATACGGTAACATGGTTTTGGATTGGCACGCATGACGAGTATGAACGGCTCCTCACGTAAGCATCAGCAAATCTTTGCCATGCCGCCCAACACGCGCTTCCAGCCGACCCGCTCCGCTCGCTGCGCCTGCTCCACTTGCAACTCAACTGCGGGCCGTCAGGCAGGCACATTGATAGCGCAGGATTTCGTAGTATGGTACAAGCAGGAGGTGGAAGAATGACGGAACAACAACTTCTTGAGCGTATTACCCTCAATCCCAAAGTTATGGTTGGCAAGCCAGTCATCAAGGGAACACGCTTGACCGTAGAATATGTGCTTAATCTGCTGGCTCATGGGGCGACAGCCGCAGAGATTCTTGAAGAATATCAAGGGCTAGCCCCCGAAGATATTCAAGCGTGTTTATTGTTTGCCACAAAGTCTCTTGCAAACACCACATTTGTACCGTTGTTGGAACCAACATAAATGCGTTTCCTGGTAGATGAATGCACGGGTCCAGCGGTAGCACAGTGGTCGCGCGCGCAGAAGCATGAAGTTTTCTCCGTGTACGAGGAAGCACGCGGCATGGAAATTAACAGACCAATTTGTGGTTGTAACAGAAAGGCAGGTTCGTTTTGCTCGCATGTGGTAATGGGCGCCTGCCCCATTCGTATCAACCCAGAATTGCCGTTTGCGCCCGTTGACCTTTTTTTCCCCCATCGTCGCCGCGTTCTCCTCCTGCTTCGGTCGTTGTGGTTGATTGGGAGTCCAGGACGCTGATAGACGGTGCCAGGTTGCAATCCAGCGCGTGTCGCGCCGGTTGACGCAGCGTATCATTGATGTTGACGAAGGTTCCATCACGACTCCATGTGTCGAAAGAGGAGCGAACCGAACTCATTGGCGGAACATCCGCCGGAAGCAGGCGCCATTGGCAGCCGGTGCGATGTTTGGAGCGCAGCGCGTTGACGATCTCGTGCACATCGATCCAGGCAAGGCGCAACGACGAGACGCCGCACGCGCCGTTATTGCCCGTCGGGGTGCGGCGATGCCGCGCCCCGACCCCGCTCCGCTTCGGCGCAGGAGCGATAGCGGCATTGCATTGTGTTTCATCCGTCGTCTAAACGACGATACTTCAGACGTCTGGGTTACTCCCATTCCGGGATAAAAACCATGGGCACGACCGGCGTATCAAGGTGCCAGACAGGACCATACACGCCGATGGTCAGCGCGATGAGACGACGATCGTCACCCCAGAAATTTGACCGCATCCTATTCCTTATTCCCCCAATCGGGTCATGGGGATGAATACCCCACATCGACGGTGCAAGAGAATTCCCCATACTGGCATATGTCGCGCCTATGCGCTCCATGCTCTTCCTGGCATTGCCCCCGTTGAAGAATGCGTCACTCCATTCTGCGGCAACCTGATCAGCCGCCGCCTGCAATTCCGGGCGTGATTTCAGCGGACGCTGGAGCGCCTGACCCGATGCCAGCAGCATGCGTTGCCTGGCGGCGCTGGCAATGCTGAGCGCCTCCGTCGGCAGGAACGGTTCTTCCCCGCTCCGTTCTTCTGCCAGTTCCCTGCCCAGAAGCCCCAGCTGAACCACATACGGCGTTCCGGCAAATTCCGGGAAATACTCGAACCGCGCCCGCTCGAACCACTGGGTGAGACGACCATGCTCGACCTGCGCTTCAGAGATTGGATACCCGAACAGCGCCAGGCTCTCAGCGCGGGAAAATCCGGGTCTGCCATCCATCTCCAGTCCGTGGCTCGACCAGTATCCCCAGAACTCCGGCGCAATTGCATGCCCCGTTTCCTGGAAGAAGTGCGGCGCAGTAGGATCGCCTTTGGGAAATGTCCGCCAGTCGCGCCCCTGACGGCTCAGCGCCTCGACTCCCAGCCGACCGAGACGGACACTCTGCGCCAGCGGCAACCAGTATTCCTTCGAAGGATAATCGTCACGATAATGATCGGGGGTAGGTGCCCGCAAAACCGTGACAGGGGCTGAAAGTTGAACAAAACTGGCGGGGTCCATAGCATATCCTTATCTATTGACAACCGAGGAGGAATGCGATGGACCCCACCCAGGTATGTTGCCCCAATGAGGCCTGCCCGGCAAGAGGACAGGGAGGGAAAGGGAACATCACGGTGCACCGCCGGAAGGAAGCCCGCTATCGATGCACGGTTTGTGAGAAGACCTTCAGCGCCCGTCGGGGGACGATGTGTTCCTGGAAGAAGACACCGGTGGACATGATCGTGCTGGTCGTCACCCTGCTGGCCCACGGCTGTCCGGTGCGTGCGATGGTGGCTGCCTTTGGCGTGAAAGCGGAGACGGTGCGCACGTGGGCGGCGGAGGCTGGTGTGCATTGTGAGCAGGTGCATCGTCATCTGGTCCTGGGGGCTTGCTTGTCCTTGCTGCACGTGCAAGCGGACGAGATGCGCGTCCGCATGCAGAAGGGGATGGTGTGGATGGCGATGGCGCTGATGGTGAGCACCCGGCTGTGGTTGGGTGGTGTGGTCAGCGCCCATCGGGACAAGGGCCTCATGCGCCAGCTTGCCGACAGGGTGCGGGCCTGCGCCCGGCCGGGGGCGCTGCTGGTGGCCGTGGACGGACTGGCAGCCTCTGTCAATGCCTTCCGCTGCGCCGTGCGTAGCAAGGCGCCCAGGAAGGGCCCCGGACGCCCGCACCTGGCGCCCTGGGAACAGGTCGTCATCGGCCAGGTGGTCACGCAGGACGAGCGCGGTCGCATGGTGGGCGGTGTGCGCCGCCTGGTGCCGGGCGCCGCAGCGGCCCTGGATGCGCTGTTGGCCTCGTCGGGCGGGGGTCAGACCGTGCACACCGCCTCCATCGAGCGCCTGCATGCCACCTTCCGCTCCCGCCTGGCCAGCCTGGTGCGGCGTACCCGCTCTGGCGCCCGGCGCCAACGCATGGTGACCCTGGGCATGGACCTGGTCGGCACGGTGGACAACGTCTGTACGCCCCACGCCACCCTGACCAACGCCCAGGGCCATCGCTGCACACCGGCCATGGCCGCCGGCCTCACCCACCACGTCTGGACGGTTGCGGAATTGCTTCACTTTCATGTGCCGCCTCCACGCTGGCAGCCTCCCAAAAAACGAGGACGGCGCTCCAACGAGCTGCAAACGTTGATTGAACAATGGGCCTCATGATCACGGTTTCGCAGGCTCTTACCGGTAGGTGTAATACTCCTCTTACTTCACCACTCACTTCTCCGCTGTAATGGAGCGCAAAAGTATCCGGCGGAATAGAACAGATGACTTCACTGCAAAAAGGTGATCTTCTCACCACAGAGACCACGGAGATCACAGAGACTAAAGATAATTTGATCTTTCATTGAACATAGGGTTGTGAAATTTTTTCTTACATGCACCCAATAGACAAAAATGATCATTATTATTCATAAATCTTAGACGCTTTGTGTGCTCTGTGTGCTCCGTGGTGAGTTTTTGCAGTGGACTCACAGATAGTTTCAGATATGCACCCAGATTCTGATAAGCAACCTGGGGTTTTACTCAGATTCTCAAAGCCTGTCCGAAACAGCGTACCGAGATGCTCTGAAGGAGAGGTTCAGGCATTTCTGTCCTCTATCCTTTAGAGCAATTCGTGAACCGTCTCTCGATGTGGTGAATTTGCTGCTCGATATAGGTGAAACGCGGCAGTACCGTGTTGTGACGGTAACCACATGGCTGCTGTAGCTTAGCGCTCGACTGTGATTGCGAACGGAGGGTAGCCACGATTGTAGATACCCTTTGTACGTACGTACAACGGTATCAACGCGGTCAAATGCTTACGGCACAGTGGTGCGTCTGAATGAACCTTCTCAGTGCACTTCCATTGTTATCGCTACAACCATCTCATGGTACGCCCCACAGCCGGATGGTGCCATCATCCGACCCGGAGGCAAGCAGCCGCCCGTCGGGGGAGAAGACGACGCTGCTCACCAAATTCGTATGCCCCTCCAGCGTGCGCACGAGCTGCCCGGTCTGGACGTCCCATAACCGCACAGTCCAATCACGCCCTCCCGACGCGAGCAACCGCCCGTCGGGGGAGAAGGCGACGCTGAGCACCCTACCAGTATGCCCTTCCAGCGTGCGCACGAGCTGCCCGCTCGCCGCGTCCCACAGGCGGACGGTCTTATCCGGTGACCCGGAGGCGAGCAGCCGTCCGTCGGGGGAGAAGGCGACGCTGTTCACCCAGTCAGTATGCCCCTCCAGCGTGCGCAGGAGCTGCCCGCTCGCCACGTCCCACAGCCGGACGGTGCTGTCGCGAGCGCCGGAGGCGAGTAGCCGCCCGTCGGGGGAAAAGGCGACGCTGTTCACATCACTGGTATGCCCTTCCAGCGTGCGCACGAGCTGACCGCTCGCCGCGTCCCACAGCCGGATGGTGTTGTCCAGCGACCCGGAGGCGAGTAGCCGCCCGTCGGGAGAAAACGCGACGCTCCACACCGAGCTGCCATGCGAGCTGCCATGCCCCTTTAGCGTGCGCAGGAGCTGCCCGCTCGCCGCATCCCACAGCCGGACGGTGCTGTCGCGAGCGCCGGAGGCAAGCAGCCGCCCGTCGGGAGCAAACGCGACGCTGAATACCGCGTCGGTATGCCCTTCCAGCGCGCGCACGCGCCGGCCGGTTGCCGCCTCCTGCAAAGAGATGACGCTATCCCACGCAGCGGAAGCAAGCAGCCGTCCATCAGGTGATATGGAGAGGCCGGCCACAATGTCGGTATGCCCTTCGAGCGCGCTGACACGCTGCCCGCTCGCCGCGTCCCGCAGCCGGATCGTGCCGTCGGCAGACGCGGAGGCGAGCAGCCGCCCGTCGGGGGAGAAGGCGACGCTGTTCACATCACTGGTATGCCCTTCCAGCGTGCGCACGAGCTGCCCGCTCGCCGCGTCCCACAGCCGGACGGTCTTATCCGATGACCCGGAGGCGAGCAGCCGCCCGTCGGGGGCGAAGGCGACGCTGCGCACCCAGTTGGTATGTCCTTCCAGCGTGCGCACGAGCTGCCCGCTCGCCGCGTCCCACAGGCGGACGGTCTTATCCGGTGACCCGGAGGCGAGCAGCCGTCCGTCGGGGGCGAAGGCGACGCTCAACACCGAGTCGGTATGCCCCTCCAGCGCACGCACGAGCTGCCCGCTCGCCGCGTCCCACAGCCGGACGGTCTTATCCAGTGACCCGGAGGCGAGCAGCCGTCCGTCGGGGGCGAAGGCGACGCTGAACACCCAGTCAGTATGCCCCTCCAGCGTGCGCACGAGCTGCCCGCTCGCCACGTCCCACAGCCGGACGGTCTTATCCGGTGACCCGGAGGCGAGCAGCCGTCCGTCGGGGGCGAAGGCGACGCTGAACACCGAGTCGCCATGCCCCTTTAGCGTGCGCACGAGCCGCCCGCTCGCCGCGTCCCACAGGCGGACGGTCTTATCCGGTGACCCGGAGGCGAGCAGCCGTCCGTCGGGGGAGAAGGCAATGTCGAAGACCGCCGCATCGGTGGCAATGAAGCGCACCTCGCTCAGCGCCGGAATGTCGTAGAGGTAGAGACCGATGCCGGTAGCAACCGCCAGCAGCCGCCCGTCAGGCGAGAAGGCAAGATTTTCCACTCTCCCCCTCCCCCAGCGTGCCAGTTGTGCGACGCGCGCAGCGTTCTCCACGCTGATGGATTGCACCGGTTGCGGGTAGGGCGGGCTGGTCGACATCGGGGCAGGGCTAGAGACGATCATAGTGCGTGGCAGAGGAGTAGCATTCGGTTCATCAAGATTTTTACCATTTCCTCCTACGAAAAATTGTGCAATAAATACCCCAATCAAAATAACAATACTCGTAGAAATAAAAACTTTAGCTCTTTCGGGATGAATTTGTGCTAATATCAGCAATATTGATATTATAACTCCAACTCCTTGCCAGATTGGGTCACGCAATGCTCTCAGCACTGTTTCCAGTACTATTTCCAATATTTCCATTGAACTACTCCCTTTTTTAGAACGAAACTACTGATAGTCAATAATAGCTTCCTATGCAGAAGCTGAGAGCGTGAAAAAACTAACATCTTGGATAAAGCCGATTCAGGAGCATTGCCATCAAACCAAGATAAAGAAAGGCTTACACGATTCTGGATTGCGATTGGATGCTTTCTTCGCCAACCGATTGCGTCCCGCCTACGCAATCGAGCGTTCCGCCAGCCATCGCTTCGGAATGACGGCACTTCCTGTTTATCCGGGCGGTTTTTCAATGACATTCAGGCGTATCGCCGTGTTCTGTCGCAGCCATGCATCTCATCCTTTTTACCCCTCATCAACGCGAATCTCGTGCATTAGAGGAAATGATTGATGATGCGCGGCGAAAAGCCATTCGGCGCCTTCGTCATCTGAAATGTCCATCGGATGGACGAGCACACGCCCCAGGAACCCATTCGTATCAACTCAACGTTGCTGTTTGCGTCCATTGACCTTTTTCCCCATCATAGCCACGTTCGCCGCCTGCTTCGGTCGTTGTGACGGATTGAGCATCCAGGATGCTGATAGACGGCTCCGAGTCGCAACTCAGCGCGTGTCGCGCCGGTTTCCGCAGCGTATCATTGATTTTGATAAAGGTTCCATCACGACTCCATGTGTCGAAATAGGAGCGAACGGAACTCATCGGCGGAACATCGTTCGGACGCATGCGCCATTGACGGCCCGTGCGATTTTTGGAAAGCAGCGCGTTGACGATCGCGCGGCGATCAATGTCGGTCGGGCGGCCGCCGTTGGGCGACGGGGTGGCGACCAGCGGCACGAGAGCAGCCCATGGTTCATCGGTCAGATCGGTCGCATACTTTGTTGGAGAGGATCGCAATGCACGGTATGGCATTACCAATTGCCCCTCATCAGAACGGCATGGCTGCCATCATAGTACCACAAATTCGGTTTTCTGATCGCCCTCTTATTTCTCCCGTCGAAGCTGCACTCTCCGTCTGCTTCGGTCGTCTTGACTGATTGGGTGTCCAGGACGCTGATGGACGGCGCCGGGTCGCGATTCAGCGCGTGTCGCGCCAGTTTTCGCAGCGTATCATTGTTTGGAGAGCAGCGCGTTGACGATCGCGTGCACATCGATACAGGCAAGGCGCAACGACGAGACGCCGCACGCGCCGTCATTGCCCGTCAGGGCGCGGCATGCCGCGCCCCGACCCCGCTCCGCCTCAGCGTGGCATCGCCGCAATCCTGCATGACAGCGATCATCAGTGCTGGCGCGTCGGCATAACGAGCAGGAGCGATGGCGGTATTGCATCGTGTTTCATGCGTCGTCTAAACGACGATACTTCAGATGTCTGAGTTACTCCCATTCCGGGATAAAAACCATGGGCACGACCGGCGTATCAAGGTACCAGACAGGACCATACACGCCGATGGTCAGCGCGATGAGATGACGACCGTCATCGGAGAAATTTGACCGCATCCTATTCATTATTCCCCCAATCGGGTCATGGGGGTGAATGCCCCACATCGACGGTGCAAGAGAATTCCCCATACTGGCATATGTCGCGCCTATGCGCTCCATGCTCTTCCTGACATCGCTCCCGTTGAAGAATGCGTCACTCCATTCTGCGGCAACCTGATCAGCCGCCGCCTGCAACTCCGGGCGCGATTTTAGCGGACGCTGGAGCGCCTGACCCGATGCCAGCAGCATGCGTTGCCTGGCAGCGTTGGCCATACTGAGCGTCTCCGTCGGCAGGAACGGTTCTTCCCCGCTCCGTTCCTCTGCCAGTTCCCTGCCCAGAAGCCCCAGCTGAACCACATACGGCGTTCCGGCAAATTCCGGGAAATACTCGAACCGCGCCCGCTCGAACCACTGGGTGAGACGCCCATGCTCGACCTGCGCTTCAGAGATTGGATACCCGAACAGCGCCAGGCTCTCAGCGCTGGAAAAGCCGGGTCTGCCATCCATCTCCAGCCCGTGGCTCGACCAGTATCCCCAGAACTCCGGCGCAATTGCGTGCCCCGTTTCCTGGAAGAAGTGCGGCGCCGCAGGATCACCCTTCGGAAATGTTTGCCAGTCGCGCCCCTGACGGCTCAGCGCCTCGACTCCCAGCCGACCGAGACGGACACTCTGCGCCAGCGGCAACCAGTATTCCTTCGAAGGATAATCGTCGCGATAATGATCGGGATTGTCCGGATCATAGTGCCATTCAAAGCGCTGACGCTCGAAATACTGAACCATGTACCAGCGCCCCTCGATCTGCTCCAGAAACGCTTCGCTGATGGGGTACCCGAAGACCGGCAATCCTCCCATACGATCCCAGTACTTCAGAAAGGGCAGATACAGATTATGCCGCGTCTCAGGGTAGTAGCGCGTAAAATAGACATCCTTCAGTTCTCTCGGTCGGCGGTACAGATAGTAGGGTGAGCAGGTGACCCATCCGCTGGGATCATCGAACGAACAGGGGCGTCGCGGCGGCGCCGATTGCGCAGATGCAGATGGAGTGAACGACAGCAGCGTGATACATACGAGCATAACCGCAACCAGCGCCGGTGAAAGATGGGCGTGATACGCAGATGAACCATTCCCTGTCCTCCTCTCACGGAACGCCGTGAAACGCATCAATCGCAGAGTGGTACAATAGGAAGCGACGTCCGGGTTGCGCAAACGGACGCCTTCCACTGAATAAAATATACACGCGCCGTCCAGGACAAAACGTGATCATGTCTGTTGCAGGATGAGGACATTCGCGCAATCGATCAGAGAGCAAGGGTCCTGACCTATGCGACGTTCCGCTATTAACACCATTTTGCGCACCGCCGACGCATATATCCGCAAACGCGGCTTCTATCTGCCGCCATTCGCTTACTGGTCCCCCGACGAGTGGCGCGCCCGTGGACCAGAGTGCGCCGAAATCGTTGCCAATCGACTCGGCTGGGATGTCACCGATTTCGGTACAGGGGATTTCGCGCGCACCGGTCTGACCCTGTTCACCCTGCGTAACGGCAACCCCCGCGATCCTGCACGCAAACCGTATGCCGAAAAGATACTGATCGTCGAAGATGGACAGATCACGCCGTTGCATTTCCACTGGAAGAAGACCGAAGATATCATCAATCGCGGCGGCGGCGCGCTGGTAGTGCAACTCTACCACTCGACGCCGGATGAGCGCCTCGATGAGACCCGCATGATCGAGGTGAGTACTGATGGCATGCGTCGCACGGTCGCTCCCGGTGGCGTCGTCGTGTTGCACCCTGGCGAAAGTATCACACTCCCGCCGCTCCTGTACCACGCATTCTGGGCGGAGGGCGGTCGAGTGCTGGCTGGCGAGGTTTCGTCGATCAACGATGATGCCGCCGACAATCGCTTTCTGCATCCCATCGGACGCTTTCCGCTGATCGAAGAGGACGAACCGCCGCTTTATCTGCTCTGTACCGACTACGAGCATGTCGCTTTCGGGTTCTGATACCGGCAGTGTAAACTATTCTCATCCATTCGATAGCACGAGAGCGGCAGAACAGGTATCACAACCATTGACTATCCCCCATAAGCGTGTTACAGTAGACCGAATACCTGTGACCGTGTGTCGTACCCTATGACAACCGTCACGTTGCAGCCAGGCAAAGAGCGGCCCGTGGTTCAACGCCATCCGTGGGTATTTTCCGGTGCAATCGCGCGTATTCAGGGTCGTCAGCCCGAACGCGGCGCGGTGGTCGATGTGCGTTCCGCCGAGGGCGAGTGGCTGGCGCGCGGGTGCTGGAGCGCCGGATCGCAGATTCGCATCCGCCTGTTTACATGGGAGCCGGACGAACCGATCGATGATGCGCTTATCCGTCGGCGCATCGAGCGGGCGATTGATGGTCGCCGCAGACTCGGCATGCTCGCCAACGAAGGAGCATGCCGCCTGATCTATGCCGAGTCTGACGGCATACCCGGACTGATCGTCGATTACTATGCTGGCTTTCTGGTGGTGCAACTGTTGACCCAGGCAATGGCGCAGCGCAGTGCAGCTGTGACGCGCATCCTGGTGGAAACCCTCGCGCCGCGCGGCATTTATGAGCGCAGCGACGCCGATGTGCGCGAGAAGGAGGGTCTCCCGCCAGCATCCGGCGTTCTCTGGGGTGAAACGCCGCCCGCACGCCTGCGTATGCGCCTTCCGGGCGACATCTGGCACGTGGTAGACCTGGGCGCCGGGCAAAAAACCGGGGCCTATCTGGATCAGGCGTTCAATCGGTTGCGCGTTGCGGCGCACTGCAACGGTGCGGAGACGCTTGACTGCTTTTGTTACACCGGCGGCTTCACGATTGCAGCAGCGCGCGCAGGGGCGCGCCACATCACGGCAGTCGACACCAGCGAGGCGGCACTGAGTATGCTTCGTGAGGGTCTGACCCTCAACATGGTCGCAACACCGGTGGAAACAGCGCCTGGCGATGCCTTCAAACTGCTGCGGCGCTATCGCGAGGAACAGCGTCGTTTCGATGTCGTCATTCTCGATCCGCCCAAATTCGCCACTTCGCAATCGCAGGTTGAACGTGCTACCCGCGGCTATAAGGACATTAACATGCAGGCGATGCACCTGCTGCGTCCCGGCGGCATTCTGGCGACCTTCTCGTGCTCAGGGCTGGTGTCTGCCGACCTGTTCCAGAAGGTGGTGTTCGGCGCAGCGCTCGACGCACACCGCGATGTGCAGATCATCGAACGGCTGTCCCAAAGCCCCGATCATCCGGTGCTGCTGACCTTTCCCGAAGGAGAATACCTGAAAGGTCTGATCTGTCGTGTGTGGTAGATGACTATGAGTTACAATATTATTGAAGACGGGCATGTTTCAAGCCCGGCAGGGTTTCGCGCCACCGGCGTCTCATGCGGGCTGAAGGAGATCCGCGCCCGCGATCTGGCGATTGTGTACTCACAATATCCCTGCCAGACTGCGGCGCTCTTCACCACCAATCTCATCGTTGCTGCGCCGATCTTCTTCAATCAGGCGATCCTGGCGCGTAAGCGCGACAATATTCGCGCAGTCGTCATTAACGCCGGGCATGCCAATGCTGGCACCGGTCAACCCGGACTGGCAACGGTTGTGCATTGCGCTAAAATTGCTGCGGAAGAACTGGAAGTGCCACGCGACAGCGTCTTGATGCTCTCGACAGGGCAGATCGGCGTTGCGCCGCCGCTCGACCGGATGCGCGAAGGGATTCGCCGTGCTGCATCCGAACTCGACAGCAACGGCGGGCGACGCGCTGCACTCGCCATTCTGACGAGCGAGACGCGACCGAAGGAACGCGCTCTGCGCGTCTCGCTCCGTGAGGGGCGCACGGTGACGCTGGCAGGTATGGCGAAAGGAGGGCGGATGGTCAGCCCGAACCTGGCAACGCTGCTCTGCGTCATCACCACCGATGCACCGATCGAATCGCGCCTGCTGATGCGCGCCCTCGATCAGAGTGTGAGTCGCTCGTTTGGACGACTGTATATCGACGGCGACGTCAGTCCGAACGATGCGGTGCTGGTGCTGGCGAACGGGGCAGCTGGCGGACCGCCGATTGTCGATGGGTCGCGGGAACTTGGCGCATGGCAACAGGCGCTCGATGCGCTCTGTTATGATCTGGCGCAGCAGATATTGCGCGATGCGGCATCCGGCGGTAAACATATTCTCGTCACCGTGCGCGGCGCAGCTACCGACGCCGACGCGGCGCAGATAGCGCGCGCCGTCGCACGATCGACAGCAGTGCGCCTCATGTGCGCCCGTAACCTGCCCGATTGGGGCGGCATGCTCGTCGCCGTCGGCGCCAGCGGGGTCGATCTGCGCCCCGATCTGCTCGAACTGCGCGTCGGCGCGGTGACAGTGATGAATGAGGGATTGTCGAAGCGTTTCGAGCCTGCTGAACTGATCCAGGCGCTCTCAGGACCGGAGGTCGAACTCTTGATCGACCTGCACAACGGCGCCGGCGCTGCCACAGTGTGGACGTGCACCACCGGCGCGGAGCCATAACCTATGAAACTACCACTCTTTCCATTGCATACGGTGTTGTTTCCGGGCGCGCCAATATCGCTCCATATCTTCGAGGAGCGGTATCGCCTCATGATCGGTCAATGCCTGGAACAACAACAACCGTTCGGGATTGTTCTACTCCGTTCGGGCAGCGAGGTCAATCCCGATGATCCGTTCATCCGCAGTTTGCGCCGTCAGATAGGTATCGACGACGATATTCTGCGCGAGGCGGTTGTGCCTTTCGAGGTTGGCACCATTGCGCGCATCACCGAAAGCCAGCGTTTCGACGATGGACGCTACCTGCTGATTGCCCAGGGGCAGCGTCGTTTCCGTGTGCAGTACATCATGCAGCACGAACCGTACATTGTTGCTTCAGTAGCGCAACTATCGGAAGACACTACGAACCTTTCCCCCGCTCTGCTGAGTGAACTGCACCGGACGTATGACCAATACTGGACGACCATCGAGCGCGTTACCGGTCGCACGTATGAGCGTGACGACCTGCCGGTTGATGCGGTCGAACTCTCTTACTGGCTGGCGCACCGATTGCATGTGGACAATCAGCGCAAACAACGCTGGCTCGAATGCGATGTCGCCACGCGCATCCGCGAGATCACCGGTATGCTTCAGGTGGAACTCGCCATGTTGCCGCGCTCCGGTCCGAATCGTTATACCGACCTGTGGCCCTGGTCGTGGAACTAAAGCGCCATCAACTGTACGATGATTATTGCAGCATGCATGGTCACTCTGCGACTGCCCGGCATTCGCTCGCTCAAAGAAAAACGGAGCATCGTGAAATCACTGCTCGGCAGAATGCGCAACCGCTTCAACGTTTCGGTCACTGAAGTCGATGCGCACGACAATTACGGGCGCGCCGTGCTCGGCATCGCCTGCGTATCCGGGTCGGGCGACTACGTTGAAGGACAGATCCAGGCGGTGCTGCGCTGGATCGAAGAAGAACGTCCCGATCTCGAAATCCTTGCCGCCGATATCGAACTGCTGTGAGTGCGGTCGTGGACGAGGTATTGCCCTATCCGTTCCTGGCAATTGTCGGTCAGGCGGAGTTGAAAATGGCGCTCGTGCTGGCGTTGATCAACCCGCAGATCGGCGGTGTGCTCCTGATCGGTCCCTATGGCGTCGGCAAAACGACGGCTGTGCGCGGGTTGCTCGATGTGATGCCGACGGTCGAGGTCGAAGAAACCGATGAAGCTGGCAACCCCGTCAAACGTCGTCGTCCGATGCGTCTTATCGAACTGCCGCTCAACGCCCGCATGGAGGATGTGGTAGGCGGGATCAATGAGCGGGTGGCGCTCGAACAGCAGCGCGTTCTGCTGGAGGAAGGCGTCCTGGCGCGGGCGCACCGTAATGTCCTCTACATCGACGAAGTCAACCTGCTGGATGCGCGGGTAGTCGATGCTATTCTCGACGCTGCCGCACAGGGGCGCACGTTCGTGCGGCGCGGACCTGTAACGCGCCTCTATCCCTCGCAGTTCGTCCTGATTGGTTCAATGAACCCGCAGGAAGGAACCCTGCGCCCGCAGATCCTGGATCGTTTCGGCTTGCGCGTATGGGTAGCGCCACTGATGGACCCCGATCAACGCCTGGAGATCTACCGCCGCGCACGTCGTTTTCGTGAGGATCCAGAAACATTCCGCGCCGGGTATGCTGATGAGACCGCGAAGCTCAAGCAGGAAATCGCAGCCGCGCGCGAAATTCTCCCTCAGGTGACGATTGACGGGGAAGCCGAACGTTTTGCCATCGATTGCATTCAGCGTCTGGCAATCCCCTCGCACCGCGCCGAAATTGCGCTGTTCGAGGCGGCGCGCGCCCGCGCTGCCGCCGATTTCCGGCTGAGTGCAACCATCGAGGACATTCGCCGCGTCGCACTGCTGGCGCTGCGGCAACGACGCAGTGTTCAGATCGATGAGTATGCCGCCACCGTTGCCCTCGAAGACAACGCCATCGATCAGGTCATCAACGGCAACGGTGATGCAATGAGACGACGCCGTTCCTCACGCAAGAAATCACCGTCCACCCGCGCTTCTGGCGTTACCCCGCCCACGCCAGCGGACGGGACGCATCAGGATCATTCATCAGAGCGGTAAGCAGGTGAGGATCGAGCGCATCACGCAGATACCAGATCAGCCGCTGCGCCACCTGGCTATCGAAGGCAATTTGCGCATTCCGCAACGCATCATCCGGGTCGAACAACCCACGCCCCTCTTCGTCGAAACTGTTGGCGACGTACCGCATCACATCCTGGCGCAGGCGAGGAGGCAGCGCGATACCAGCGCGCCTGAGCGCCGAAGCCAGCGGCTCGGAGCATTCCATGCGGTTCCACTGCGTCGCACCGATGATCCGCAACAGGTGATCACGTGCGGCGACTGCATCACGCTGACCGACGCGCAGCCACAGGCGTTGTATGCCGACCGGCGCCGGTGCAAGCGGACGCCACATCGGATTATTGACCCGCCCGGCCCGAAAGGCGATCACGCCAGCCCGTCGCAAGACGTCCGCGTGCAACACGCCAGCATACTCCGCAGTATTCACCGTTGCCGTGATCGACACATTCGGCGGCACGACAGGACGATCTTCCTCAGGAATGCCGGGAAGTTGCAAACGTTTACGCCCCTCCTCATCGACGCTCAGCAAGGTCGTAAAGTAATAATTCACCTCTTCCGGCAGCAGGCCACTGAAGCAGACGATAAACGCCTTGCCGGCACTCCCCGGATCGGCGGCCTCCTGTAACAGTTCGAGGAAGCGCAATGAGGTGAAACGATCGAACAACGAGCGAAACGAATGCTGATCCCCCGTGGCGGTAAGCCAGGACGAATCGCCGTTGATCAGCGCATACTGCGGACTGCCATGACCGAGTAGCGCTTCGGCGAACAACGTCACCAGTTCGGTCTTGCCAGCGCCTTCGATGCCGGTCAGAAGAACGAACGGGTTTGTCTTCAGCGACACATAGCAGGTGACGATCAACGTGCGAGAAAAAGGAAGACCGGCAGCGCGCGCCAGCGCCACCATGCGCTGGATCAACTCTTGCTCACCACATGCGGCGTCCCAGTTGTCGCGGCTGCTCAAACGCAGCAACGGCGGTCGCAGACCATACTGGCTCGCCTTCCGCTGGCCCTCACTGGCCACTCCCCCGGCCACAATGCCGATGGGAACCGGAAAGTGCAGCATAGCAACACCCTCAATTCTTTTCAATGCGCCGGACGCCCGTACCGGATTTCGGAGGAGTCGCCCACATTCAGTTCACGGAAATCCCCCAGGACCACCGCGTGATCACCAATAAGACTCGATTGAAGCGTGGCGGAGACAATTTGCGCATCACGATTGATAATCGAATCGCGAATGATCGAGTCCTTCACCACAGCGCCAGCCGCAATTGACACATACGGACCGATGATCGAATTGATCACCTGCGCCGTGTCATCGACATAGACAGGCGGAATGATGATCGAACCACACAGACGACTGGTATCAACATAATCGCGACCATGGTCGAGCAGGTAACGATTCGTCTGCAACACCGTCTCCGGCTTGCCACAGTCTTCCCAGACGTCGACCGTCGGCGCAGTGAAGCGGGCGCCATTCTCGACCATCAACTGCAAGGCGTCGGTGAGAAAGTACTCGCCTTTTGTCTGGATATTCCGCAGCATCAGGACTTCAATCGCGCGCATCAACCACTGAATATCGCGGATATAGTACAGACCGATCATCGCCAGTTTCGACTCATCGGTCGCCGGTTTCTCCACGAGTCTGGTAATGAATCCGTCCTTGGTGAAAGCGACGCCGAAACGCCGGGGATCATCCACTTCCTTGCAGAAGATGGCGCCATCGATATCCTGCTCCGTCAGGCGACTGAGGTCTGCTTCAAAGATCGTATCCACGAACAGAATAATCGTCGGACCGCTGACGACTTCACGCGCCAGATAGACGGCGTGCGCCTGACCTTTCAGCTCGGTCTGCTCGATAAAACGCGCCGGGATTTTGTAGTTTGAGGTGACATAGTCGGCGATTTGATTGCCCAGGTAGCCGGTGATGAAGATCATTTCATCGATCGGAAACCGCGTCAGCGTATCGAGAATATGACCGAGGACCGGCTTGCCAGCGACCGACACCAGTGGCTTGGGCTTACTGTAGGTATGTGGACGCAGGCGCGTCCCAAGCCCGGCAGTAGGAATAATAACTTTCATATATCGTCCTGTTGTGAACGCTTCCGCATCATCCCTGACCGCCATGCGACGCGCAACCGCACCCCCCGCCACAGCAGGCGCCCATTGTTCCGCGTTCGATGTGATTCGACGCCTGATCCAGCCTGAGCGCAATCACCGATAATTTGCGTCGCACGCGATCACTGCCGCAGACAGGGCAATCGAGGGCTTCGTCTGCACGGTGATAGGGGCGCAACAGATCAAACGTTCGCGAGCAGTCACTGCATTGATACTCGTAGAGCGGCATAGGACTGTTCTCATGATGGCGGAAACCATGTGCCTCGATTATACCACAGAACGCAGAACCACAATGACGCGCACCACGGAAGACTCGACCGGCGCCGCGTCCAGAAAAGCGGAGCGGCGCCGGTTTGGATGATCACGGCAATCTATGGCGTTCAGGGCATCAGTGAAGAGCGTACTACCGTTTGCGGCGCGATGCCGGTGCGAAAGGAGGAGTGATCGTTTGCCAGAAAACCAAGCAACAGCGTGTTGAACTGCTCAGCCTCATCGAGGAAAGGAAAGTGGCGACTCTTCGGCATCACAACGACCTGCGCCAGCGGCACATGGTGGAACAGATCCGCCTGATTGGGGTTCACGATCTCGTCCCGCCCGCCATGGACGATCAGCGCAGGAACAGCGAGTTTCGGCAGTTCCGGGCGCAGGTCGGTGTACAACATCGAGGCGATTGAACGCTGCAACGTGCTGGCAGAAGACTTCAGGCTGTCGTCGAGGATTTCGTGCACCGCCGGATCGTTCGTTTCGCCCAGGAAGTGGCGAAACAGAAAACGCCGCAACCAGGGAGCACCCGCCAGGGTATCGGCAAGCGGTCGATGATAGGTGAGTTTGAGCAACCAGGAGAGGGACGAGCCGACAATTGGAGCGCCCACTGTCACCACACGCGCAATGCGCGTGGGATGATCAATCGCCGTTTTGAGCGCTACCATACCGCCCATCGAGTGACCGACCAGCAGGACGCGATCAATGCCGAGAGCATCGAGGAAACGAATAACCTGATTGCTGTAATTTTGGATGCTCTCGGTCGTGCTCTTGCGGCGCGATTCGCCAAAGCCCCAGAAATCGAACGAGTAGGCGCGGTAGGACCGCTTCACATACTCCATCGTCGGAAACCAGTAGCGCCAGCTGCCCATCCAGCCATGCAGAAAGAGCACGGGGCGACCACGACCCAGCACTTCATAGTGAACGACCTGGTTGTCAACAACGATGATGCTCATACACTTATCCTACCATCTTTTGAACCACGGATCATCAGGAATATAGTACTGTTTCGAGAAAACACACCCTCAGGCGCCGCGGATCGTAATATTGTTCGTCAGACGGGTACGTGCCAGGGTCAGATGCTGCTCACGCTCACTGAGCGAACGTCGCAATCTGTTTTGCAGTGTGGCGATGTCTTCCGAAATGGCGCGCAGTTGCTGCATCTCACGTTCGAGATCATCGAGCAACTGACTGGCTTGCAACGCTGCCATCGCATTCGCACGGTCACGCGATAATGCCCCCAAACGCTCCTGGATCGCTGCCAGCAATCCCATCAGATTCGCCCAGGCTTCATTGTCCTGGCGGTCGCGCATTTGCAGACCGTGCTGGCGACCATCGAGCCACGACTGGATCTGGCTCTGGAGATCGCTCAGACGCGCTTCCAGTTGATCGATTGTCGCAACCAGTTCGGGAGAGGTTCGGGCGATGCCGCCATTCTGCGCCAGCGCTTCGAGCCGCCCCTGGAGCGTCGATAGCGACGCGCCAAGCTGTGCCTGCCGCATCGCAACTGCTTCCTGTTCGTTGAGCAGATCGAGCAGCATTTCACGCAGTTGGGCAGTCTCACCGGCGACCCGCGCCGATTGCTGGTGCAACAGGTGCGGTACGAACCAGAGCAACAGCGCAAGCAGCGCCAATACCATGATTCCCAGCGCGACAAAGAGGACAGACATAGCGTTAGACCCCCTACATCATTCCTGGCGTTATTATACGAGCACTCAATTACCAGAATCAACGCCTGAAGCGCCAGCAGGATGACATATGGATTACACCGGTTTTGACAACTTCTTTTCTGGATTTTATAATGCCAGGGCAGAGGCAGTCCCCATCTACAAGCTGAAAGCGCATATGTAAATGTATATGCACGATCATACCCGACGCATCTCGTGGATGACGCTCGTGCTTGTTGCCAGTGCAATCCTGGTTGCGTGCACAGGCGGCAGCCCATTATCGTTACCGGGTAGTCCATCATCGCTCTACGTTCCCGATCTGCTTGATCGTCCGCAGGAGTTCAACGGCAAAGACATCACCGTATCGGGTGCGTATCTGAATCGTTATGGGCGCGAAGTGCTGGCGCTTGGGGTCAGTACGCTCGATAACGGTCTCGACGCTCAACCTCTGGGAGAACCGATCTGGCTCGAAGGGTTCCCGCAGGAAGCAACTGCTGAACTCCATCGACCCGGTGATGCCGTTTATGGCTTCGTGCGGGTGAAGGGTCGGTTTGAGACCGGCGGTCCGTTTGGCGCGGAGAATGCGTACAGACATCGAATTCTCGTCGCTTCGGCTGAGCCGATTGAGCGCGTGCGACGTCAGGAGTATCGCATCGATAATCGCCCGCTCGGCGAGGGGAAAGTCTCCCTGTTCGATCTGGTCGCCGATCCGGCGCGGTATAACGGTCAAACCGTGACAACGCAGGGGTACTATTTCTGGAACTCCCTGATCTATGTACTGGCTGAAGGGGTTTCGACCGAAGAGGACGGAAGCAGCCCCCAACCGATCGGCAAGATGATCTGGATGGAAGGGTTTCCGCCCAGCGTTTCCGGTGAACTGAACCTTGGTCCGAATAACAGTTTCGTCTGGGGGCGCGTCGAGGTGACGGGGCTGTTCCAGGGCGGCGGAAATTTCGGCAAAGACGGCGCATACCCCGGTCAACTCCTGCTCGACCCGAACAATCCGGGTAGCGCGCGTCCACTCGACCCGAAACGATAACCGGCACGAGACTACCGTGTACTATTTCATCGAGCGCATGACCGAAGAGGATATCGAGCAGGTGCAGGCGATCGAGCGCGCCAGTTTCAGCACGCTCTGGTCTGCCAACACCTATCGCCACGAATTGCGCTCGCCTTCGACGAGTCGCTATATCGTCGCGCGCGCCTCGCCGATTCCGCCGCCGCCACGCGCTGAACGTCAACCTGTGCGACGTGGCTTGCTCGCAAGCCTCCTCCCGGCACTCTTCGGGCAGCAACCATCATTGCGCGACGTTCCGATCGTCGGGTATGGCGGGGTCTGGTTGAGCGTCGACGAGGGGCACATTACTACGATTGCCGTGGCGCCAGAGTACCGCGGTCGCGGCATTGGCGAATTGCTGCTCAACGGGCTGATCGACCAGGCGCTCGACCTGCACGCCGATGTGCTGACGCTGGAGGTGCGCGTCAGCAATGTCGTCGCCCAGCAATTGTATCTGAAGTATGGTTTTCGCCCCGCAGGCACGCGACCGCGCTACTACACCGATAATGGCGAGGACGCGCTGATAATGTGGACTGATCCGATCCGCACGCCAGCGTATCAGGAAAAGTTACGTCATCTGCGTGAACGCCTGTTTGCGCGGTTGCGTGAAGAGGCGGAGGCGCCAGAACCGGTGCGGAATGGTGTGCGCCCTGGGATGCAATGAGATGGTTGACCGTCTAATGGAGATTGAGAAATAAATCCGCTCTACCGCGCTAGCCGTCGGGCTGATGGAGATTGAGCATTTATAGCAGTTTTCAAATACATTGACCTTTGTTCCTATCTGCCGTATCGCACGAGGCGCCCGCGTCCGGCGGAGTGTAGACCGAAATTTATTTCGGTCACCACGTGGGGTGCGCAATTCCCAGAAGCGTTCAACCTCGTCCAACAGGTTCAACCTTTGTGAGAACTGCTATAATCCGGTATATGCCGTGTGCCGTCGGGCTGAAGCCCTCGGCTATGGAATGCGAAGCCCGCTTGCGCGGGCTGTGGTGGGTTATTTACTCAAAGACCATACGCCCTCGGCTATGGAATGCGAAGCCCGCCTGCGCGGGCTATGGCGGATTATTTACTCAAAGACCATCAGACGCTTCGTTGCTTGTATCCCCTGTCTTAAAGGAAGGCGAGCGGCTGCCATACCCGCGCGCTCCACCTTCCTTCTCGCTGACGTGTTCAGAAAACAGCAATGGGCATCTCCGCACGCCGGACTTACACCTCCATAACCACCGGCAAAACCATTGGACGACGGCGTGTTTGCCCATAGAGGTAGTCACTCACCACATCCTTGATCTTGCGGTTGACGAATGCGCTGTCGATCTCCATCTTGCCGCTGCCGTTCCGCTTCGAGAGCGCATCGCGCACGATGTTCTTCGTCGACTCGATCAGGTCGTCCGACTGACGCATGTAGACAAAACCGCGCGAGACCACATCCGGTCCTGCGACCAGTTCCCCGGTAGTTCGGTCGATGCTGACGACCACCATCAGAATGCCATCACGCGCCAGCAACTGACGGTCACGCACGACCACCTGCCCCACATCACCGACGGTCGTGCCGTCCACATAGACGTACCCGACCGGAACTTTGCCGGTCACTTTCACATAGTTGCGACTGAACTCCATCACAGCGCCATTTTCGGGGATGATCACGTTCGATTCGGAGAACAACCCGCCCATGCCAAGCGCAAGTTTGCGGTAGAGCATCATATGGCGATAGTCGCCGTGGAACGGCACCACGAACTCCGGGCGCAGGATGGCGAGCGCCATTTTGAGCTCCTCTTGAGCCGCGTGACCGGAAACGTGCACTGCCAGGCTCGAAGGGCTGCCGCCATAGATCACTTCAGCGCCAAGACGGAACAGGTTGTTGATCACCCGATTGACCGACACCTCGTTGCCCGGAATAGGCGTTGCCGAGACAACAACCGTATCCCCTTCCTTGATCTTGACGTGGGGATAGTCGCGGTTAGCCATGCGCGCCAGCGCCGACATCGGCTCACCCTGGCTGCCGGTGCAGATGACCGCCACCTGATCATCGGCGAGACCTGCCGCTTCCTGCGGGCGGATCAACGTGCCTTGCTGCGCGCGCAGATATCCGAGTTCGAGCGCGATGCGCGTCGTGTTCTCCATGCTGCGCCCGGCAACAACAACCTTGCGCCCATACGCTTCTGCCGAGTCGATCACCTGCTGCACACGCGATACGTTCGATGCGAAGGTTGCCACAATAATGCGACCGGGCGCAGTTGCGAAGATCGAGTCGAACGCCTCGCCGACCACCTGCTCGCTTGGCGTGTACCCTTTCGACTCGACCCGCACGCAGTCGGTGATCAGCAGCAGTGGCGACCGTCTGCCCAGTTCCGACAGTTTGACCAGATCGGTGGGACGCCCATCCACCGGCGTGTGATCAAACTTCCAGTCGGTCAGATAGATCGCCAGACCGACCGGCGTATCGATCGCCAGACCGACCGTATCGGGGATCGAATGCGCCACGCTGAACGGTTCGATCGTAAAGGAGCCGACGGTGAACGATTCGCCCGCCTGCATCTTCACCAGCCGGGCACGATCAAGCAGGCGATGCTCTTTAAGCTTCCCCGCCAGCATGCCGAGCGTCAGCGGCGTGCCGTAGATCGGCGGGAAATCGAGTTCCGGTACAAGGTATGGCACGGCGCCGATATGGTCTTCGTGCCCATGCGTCAGCACAATCGCCTTGATTTTATCCTTCTGGTCGCGGAGATAGGTGATGTCGGGGAGCACCAGATCGACGCCGAGCATATCGGCTTCCGGGAACATTACCCCACAATCGAGAACAAGAATCTCGTCATTTTGCTCCAACACCCACATGTTGCGGCCCACTTCACCAGCGCCGCCAAGCGGAATTGCACGTAATCTGTTTTTTGCCATAAGCGCCTGTGAGCAGCGACCATTGTTGCGGTCCCTGCTACGCTCCTTTCCTTTCCGGCCGCTGCTGGAGCGGCTCTGTTGTTATTCCGAATATCATTACAGGCTGCGCCACAGCCTGTTATGCTTGTGATAATGCCGACTGCACATCGGTCAGACCAGTGCGCGCGCGGATCTCCTGAAGCAGATCGTCGCGGTCTTCAAGACCCGGGTAGATCAGCAGGCGTCGGTCGCCGCATGCCTGACGGTGGAGCCAGCGCACCAGCGGATTCTTGATCTGAGATGACAGATCGTCGCTCACCATGATGGCATCGAGTGGTTCATCGGCATTCTCTTCGAGGCGACGGATGCCGGTAATACGATCCCAGGGACAGTTCAGCGCGATACCAAGCGATGTAAACCGCAAACCGGCGTCGGTTGGCGTATACTGCGCGCCCCACTCTTCGAGAATACCCCAGAGAACCAGTGGTGTCGCAATCAGCAACACCACCATCAGCAACGCAGGAATAACCTGACCGGCGGAAAGTCCGCGGTCGAGGTTTTCCTGAAATGCCTGGAACAACCCGGCGGAGGGGTCACTACTGGTAGCGAGTGTGATCCGCAGCGTCCACAACGCAAACATCCAGATAAGCAGTGCGCCGATCATCAAAACGATTGCACTGCGTCGTCCTGACGGAGAAAGCCGATACGTCTTCATAGATGCTCAGAACAGCGACAGTTGCTGCACGTCCGGATCATTGGGCTTTTCAGGCGCAACGGGAGCAGCGCTGTGCACCGACCGCGCTTCCGCCTGCGCAATGAACTCCGGCAACCTGCGAAAATCCGCTTCGATCAGAGCGCGGTACTGCGGTTGATGGAGCGCCGCAGCCGGATGCATCATCGGAACGATCAAACGTCCGTCGATCCAGCGAGGTTGACCGTGGATGCGGGAGATTTTCTCTCCTGGAAACCAGCGCGCCATCGAGAAGCGCCCAAGCGTCACAATCACCAGCGGATTCAGCGCGGCGATCTGCCGTTCGAGAAACTGACTGCACGCAGCAATTTCGTCCGGCTCGGGATCGCGATTGCCCGGCGGGCGGTGTTTGATGACGTTGGCGATGAATACATCACTCCGGCGCAACCCGGCAAGCGCAAGCAACTCTTCAAGAAATTGCCCGGCAGCCCCCACGAATGGACGACCCTGGCGATCTTCATTGAAACCGGGCGCCTCACCAATGAACATCACTTTCGCATCCGGCGGACCTTCGCCCGGAACGGCTCTCATCGCCGACTGATGCAATCGACACGCCGTGCACGTGCGAACTTCGCTGGCAATCTGCTGGAGTAATTCGGCTGCACTCAACGGTCTATTCCCTGCCAGTTATGATACTTCTTTATTGTATTATACCATCTTCATCAGACAACGCAGCGTGTTGTTCCTGCTCAGGAAGCACACCATTTTGTTCCTGTTCAGGAAGCGCACCGTTTCGTTCCGGCGCCTCGATGCTGTGGAATATCGGTGTGGACAGGGGATTGAGACCGGGATTAAAGCTCGACGCCGGTTCGGATTGCGGGTGCCGACGGCGTAGAGGAGCAGCGCGCGTCAACCAGCGCCTCATAAGCAGATGCTGAAGAAAAACCAGGAGGGCGCTGGCGATCAGGAACGCACCAACGAAGACGCCTATGGGGAAGCCAAGGAACAACTGCCGAAGCACGAGCGTCTCGACAGCGATGGCAACCCCCACCACGAGCGCCATTTTCAGAGCGTTACTCATCGGCATCGCTGCTACGCGCCGTCGTACGGCAGACGTGCGCGCTTTTCTTCCTCAGGTCGCACTTCACGCCCCTGGTCAAGGGTGTAGTTGCCGGTATCCAGATGTGTGGGCTTCGTCGCTTGATGCACAATGACCCCCATTTTCAGCGCCACGACGAACCCGACTGCACCGATCACGGCAAGAACAACGATCAGACACAAGACTCCCGGAAGTATCGACGACATTGCGACGTCTCTCCCTTTTCATACAGTAACCTGACACGATCATATCACACGCTTATGCCTGAACATACGCGACAAATGAAGGCAGGTTTCACCCTCTCTCTTTGTAATAATCGCTCAAGCATCTCAAGAGATACGTCTGATCAAGAGATGCACCAGATGCAGTGCTGCACGTCGCTCGGAAAACACCTTATGAGTCTGCTGCAAAAAGGTCATGTCACCACAGCGGCGCAGCAGACGCAGCGAGCGATTGATGGAAATCTCTGCGTCCCCGGCGTCTTGGCAGTGAGTTTTTGCAGTGGAGGCGCCTTTTTGTGCAGTGACCTCAGGATCATGCTACACTGCGCGTGATAGTACCAGGCGATCCGGTTCGCACGCAGACGTTCGATCTGTCAGGATCTTAATATCCAATAGTACAAACCATGGTGCATCTTCCAGAAATCGCGCTGCCGGCGTTCCTGCGCGAGCGCCTGGCTCAGGGGCATCCCTGGGTCTACCGCGACCATGTGCCGCCCAACGTGCGCCTGCCTTCCGGCGTGTGGGTGGCGGTTCGTTGCGGCGCGTGGCGGGGATATGCGTTGTGGGATGCGGAGGGGCCGATTGCGTTACGTATTTTCTCGACGCGCCGTCCGCCTGATACCATCTGGTTGCGCGATCAACTGATGAGGGCCTGGGAACTTCGCGCTCCATTGCGGGCTGCGGGCATCACTGCGTATCGCTGGGTTTTTGGCGAAGGTGATGGACTCCCCGGCATAACTATCGACCGCTACGGTGACTTTGCTGTAATCCAGACGTACTCTGTCGGCGCCTACACGCTGGTTGACGAGGTGGCAACAATGCTCGCCAGAGTAGACCCGACCCTTCGCGGCGTGGCGCTGCGCGGATCGGCAGGGACGCGCCCGGCGACGTATGAAGATCATCGTGATACAGCGCCTGACGGGGAGAGCGGCGCGCGTCTGCGAATCCTGCACGGCGAAGCGCTGCCGCGCGAGGTTGTGATCACCGAACACGGAATACGCTTTGCTGTCGCCCTCTATGCCGCTCAAAAAACCGGTTTGTTCCTCGACCAGCGTGAAAACCGGCGGTTCGTCGAAGGTCTTGCTGCTGGACGAACCGTGCTGAACTGCTTTGCCTATACCGGCGGATTTTCGCTCTATGCGCTAGTATAATCTAACGGGACACGGTATACCGTTCTGCGCCAGGTTCACGAGATCGCCGCGGAGTGTTGGGTAGCCGTGTCCTTCAACGCGACCAAGCCGAACAGTTATCTGGGCCCTCAAACCCGCATATGCTAGCAAGGCTGGCGCCGTTTTCCTCAGGAGGTTCTGTGTATGGCTTCCCGTGAGTCGCTCTTTATCGGCATTGATGTCTCCAAACAGACGCTGGATGTGGCGTTTGGCGCCGACCCGCACGCGCCACGCGAGACGATACCGTATACCGACGAAGGTGTCCAGCTCCTGGTCACGCGACTCCAGCGCCTGCAGCCGACCCTGATTGTGCTGGAGGCGACCGGCGGGCTGGAGCGCATGGTGTTCGCCCAACTGCTCCAGGCTGGCGTGCCGACGGCGCGGGTGCAGCCACGCCGCGTGCGCGCCCTGGCGCACGCGGAAGGACGCCAGGCGAAGACCGACCGCCTGGATGCCCGGTTGCTCGCCCGCTTTGCCGAACGGGTGCGCCCGCCGCACCACCAAGCGACGGACGAGCAGCGCGCATCCTTGCGCGACCTGCTGGTCCGGCGGGAGCAGGTGATTCAGATGCGGACGGCTGAGATCAATCGGTTGACGGCTGCCGCGCCGAACCTCCGCCCGGGCATCCAGCAGCATATTGATTGGCTGGATCAGGAGATCCGTGCGCTTGAGCAGGAACGCGACAACGAGGCGGAGCGCACCGACGAGGTGCGCCGGAAACGGGAGCTGCGCGAAAGCGTGCCCGGCATCGGCGCGATCACCGCACTGAACCTGCTGCTCCGCCTGCCCGAACTGGGGACCATCAATCGCAAGGAAGCGGCGGCCTTTGTGGGCGTTGCGCCGTATGCCAATCAGAGCGGCGCACAGCACAAACCCCGGCATATCTCCGGCGGCAGGAGGGATGTGCGCAGCGTGTTGTACATGGCGACCCTGGCGGCCACGCGGCGCCGTCTGGTCAGGCGCGCCTTCGATCAGCGCCTGTGTCAAGCTGGCAAGCCGCGCAAGGTCGCCATCGTCGCTGCGATGCGCAAGCTGCTGACTATTCTCGGCGCAATATTGCGTCAGCAAAAGCCCTGGGATCCGGCTGTGCATACGAGCGCCCCTTGACAAGCAACACAGTTACTCCGCGGCGGCGCCCGCCGGGTCGTTAGCGTCGATAGTGGCAAGGGACTGGCGGCAGCAACCCAAAATAACCTCGTGCTCAACAACCTCGACGATGGGCGACATCACTTTGAAACCGCCGACTGTTTCGAGTTGCTGGAGCAGTATGCCGCCTCCGGGAAGCGCTTCGATCTGGTGATCCTCGATCCGCCCAGTTTTGCCCGGCGCAAGGAGAGTCGCTTTGCAGCCCAGCGAGCATATGCGCGGCTCAACGCGCTTGGTATGCGCTGCGTCGTTCCCGGCGGTCTGCTGGCAACCGCCAGTTGCACCACCCAGGTAGGACCGGAGGCGTTCCGCGAAGCGCTGGCAGCAGCCGGCGCTATCGCCGACCGACGGTTGCAGATCATTCACGAGGCTGGTCAACCGCTCGATCATCCAGCGCCAGCGCACTTTCCCGAAGGAAGGTATCTGAAGTTTGTGGTTGGACGAGTCGAGGAGCGGGTGTAAAAGGTTGAAGGTGGAAGGGTTGCACCGTGCCGGTGGAACATATGCTCGCTGCATCGTCTGTGGTGCAGCACCGGCAGACAACAAGACGGAGAAAGAGGCGCAGCAGGCGCCTCTTCCCTCCACATTCACCACAGGATGTGACACCTAACGTTCAGCGCTCTTTGGTTGCGTTCCGTGTGTGGCGGCGTAATGGTGATTGATTGCCAGACCAACCACACCACCAATGACCATGAGCAGACTGACCAGTTGCGCCACACGCAACGACCCCTCGCATGTTCCGCCGATACCGCTCAAACACAGACTGTCGGTGCGGAATCCTTCGATCCAGAAGCGCCCCAGTCCGTACCAGATCGCATAGAACAACGCAATATCGAGCGGACGCAGCCAGTCGCGCAGGCGTCGCTCCAGCCAGATCAACACCCCGAAACCGATGAGATTCCAGACCGATTCGTAGAGAAATGTCGGATGAAACAGGGTATCGGGCGGAAACTGCTGCATATCGCGGTACGGACCGATGCGATGCTGCTCGTCGATCAGGACGCCAAAACCCAGGTGTGTCGGGCTGCCATACGCCTCCTGGTTCATAAAGTTGCCCCAGCGCCCGATCGCCTGCGCCAGCAGGAAGGGAGGCATGGCAATATCGAGAAAGATGCGCAACGGCAGGCGCTGCCAGCGTGTGTAGAGCGCAGCCGCAACCACAGCGCCGATCAGCGCTCCATGGATCGCCAGCCCGCCCGTCGCCGGGTTGACAATCTCCAGCCACGATGCACCGGCGAAGCGGGGCCACTCAAACAGGACATAATAGGCGCGCGCGCCGATGATGCCAGAGATCATTCCAACCAGCAGCAGGTTCCAGATATGCTCCGGATCATACCCGCGCTGGCGAGTGCGTCTGGCAGCGATCCAACCTGCCAGCATCGCACCACTGACGATGATGACGCCATACCAGCGCACGACAAGCGGAATGCCGAAAAGAGACGTATTGATGAGAAATGGATCATCAGGCGGATAGAGTCCCATACGACCGCTCCCCTTTACAGAATAGCGGATATTGTAGACCTCAACCGCACAGGTGTCAATAATTTCGACGCTCGACCGGCGTTCCTGTGGTACCATAGAAGGAGCAGCGCAGCATACGGAAGTATGGCTTGACTCAGTCTGGCAGGGTGACAGCGTGCCTCCTGGCGTGACGTTCAATCTGCGGGTGGTGTTTCTGGTCGCGTTAATGCTTGCGTCGCTCGCAGCAGCGGTGTCGGGTGCGCTCCAGCGACTCTTTCCCGGATGGCAACCGATCTATCTGGTGATTGTCTGCTTTCTGATTGGGCTGGAAGCCGGCATTGTTCACTATGTCGCGCGATCCACACGATTGACGACGATCGAACTGGCACGCTATCTCGTGCCGGAACTCTTCGTTATGGCGGTTGTGATGCGCCTGATCGCGTCGCTTAGCATCGCAGACGTATCGCTTGCTGATGATCTGCAACGCTGGCTGTACGACCCGCTCTCCGTGTTCGATGCTGCTTTTGGCGCGTTTATGGTCGCTGGCGTGGTTGTTGGCGTTCTGGCGCATCTTTCGATGCGCGATCTGAACACACTGGCGCTCCTGCTGCCAGCTCACCCATCGGATGATGATAATCGCCGCCTCGCCGCGCTGGTTGCAGTGGATCGCTCGCTGGCGCTCGAACGGATCGGTGCGCGTTTTGTGATCGGCGGCGCACTGTTGCTGATCGCACTCGCGGGTGAAGCGGTGAATACGACCACAATCGGCGGACCGCCCCGTCCACTGGCGCCGCTCAGCATTGCAGCGTCGCTGACATACGTGGTGAGCGGATTTGTGCTGTACAGTCGCGCGCGACTGGTGGTGATCCAGGCAAAGTGGGCGCAGGAAGGCGCGCACGTTGCGCCGCTTGTCGAACGGCGATGGGTGCGAAGCAGTTGGGCGCTGATCCTTCTGATGGTTGCAGGCGCGGCTTTGCTGCCGCGTTCCTATGCGCTCGGTCTGCTTGATACGCTGCGCGCGTTCCTCGGTGTGCTCGGATATGCGCTGGCAATGATCGGGTACGTGCTGACCTGGATTCTGGCGCTGATCCTGTCGTTGCCTGCATGGATCCTCGCGCTCTTCGCGCCAGATGGCGCACCTGCAGCATCGGGATTGCCGCCGCCGCCACCCGTATCGCCGCCGTCGGTCGAACGAGATCCCAACCTGCTTGCGGCACTGGTTTTCTGGGCATGCATGCTGCTGCTCGCCGGATATGCCCTTGCGATTGTTGCGCAGCGTCATACGCCACTGCTGCAACGATTCGGCATCGCAGCGACGATCCGGGCGCTGATCGCCTGGTTGCGCTCGATCTGGCAACAGGGAGCGTCATGGGCAACGCTGGCGATCCGGGCGGCGGACGAAGCGTTGCGCCGTCCGTCGGGAACTTCGACCAGGCATCGCAGGACGATCAACCTGCGACGCCTGCCGCCGCGTGAACGTGTGCGCTACTTCTACCTGGCAACATTACGCCGCGCCGCGCAGTGCGGCGTCGAGCGCCACCCTTCCCAGACGCCGTATGAGTACGCTGCGCGCCTGGAACGCGCACTGCCCGAAGCCTCATCGGACATCGCCGATCTGACAGACGTGTTTATCACCGCACAGTACAGTCCACACATATGCACTGAAGATCACGTCACGCAGGCGCGCCGCCCATGGGAACGGTTGCGCCGCATGCTTCGTCCCAGACATTCCAGGATATCGAAAGAGGTGCACCATGTCGATGACGCGCCGTGAGCGGCTTGCCGCCGCTCTTCGTGGTGAGCCGGTTGATCGCCCGCCGGTTGCGTTGTGGCGTCATTTCCCGGTCGATGACCAGGATCCTGAGCAACTGGCGCAGTCGGTTGCAGCATTTCAGGCGCACTACGACTGGGATTTTGTGAAGTTCACGCCGTCCAGCAGTTTCTGCGTGGAAGATTGGGGATGTCGTGCGGTGTACCGTGGGCGCCCCGAAGGCACCAGCGACTACGTGGCGCGTCCGGTCAGCGTTCCCGCCGACTGGCGTCGGATCGAGCCGCTCGACCCATATGCGGGAGCGCTTGGCGCGCACCTGGCTGCGATCCGTCGCGCACGGGAACTGATCGATCCGGACGTTCCGCTGCTGGCAACGATCTTCAGTCCGATCAGTCAGGCGAAGAACCTGATCGGCGACGGGATGGAGATCGTCCATCTCCGGCGACACCGATCCGATCTGTTCCACGCACTTGAGGCGATCACCGAAACCACCATTCGCTTCGTTCAAGCGGCGCTGGCAGCCGGCGCCGATGGCATTTTTTACGCCATGCAACGCTGCACGGCGGATGTCATCAGCGAAGCCGAGTACCGCGACGTCTGCAGCCCGCTCGATCTCCGCATCCTCGAAGCGGTCCACGCTGCACAGAGAGAGACAACCTTCATTCTGCTCCACCTGCACGGGCTGTATTCCTACTTCGACATCGCAGCAGAATACCCGGCGCAGGCGCTCAACTGGC
The DNA here is from genome assembly GCF_000016665.1 of Roseiflexus sp. RS-1. Taxonomy (NCBI): domain Bacteria; kingdom Bacillati; phylum Chloroflexota; class Chloroflexia; order Chloroflexales; family Roseiflexaceae; genus Roseiflexus; species Roseiflexus sp. RS-1. The sequence continues at coordinate 1,081,624 of NC_009523.1, read as the reverse complement.
ACGACCGGGACACCGGACCGGACCTCGCGGAAGGAGCGCGTCGTTTTCCGGGCATGGTCGTCGGCGGGCTGAGTCAGCGTGACATTGTCGAGGGTACGCCAGCGACAATTCAGACGCTGGCGCGACAGGCTATCGATGCCATGGGTGGGCGGCGCGTGTGTCTCTCAACCGGTTGCGTTATGCCGACAACCGCGCCATGGGGCAACATTCGAGCGTTGCGGGCGGCTGTGGATCGATGATCCGGCGCGAATTCACCATCGCCGAAGGGACAATCCTTTTCATATCCGCCTATGTTCTATCAGCGGGATTGGGGATTATCCGTCAGGCGCTGTTCAACGCCGAATTCGGCACAGGAATGGAAGCGAGCGCCTACTACGCCGCCTTCCGCCTGCCCGACACCATTGCCAGCCTGATCAGCGGCGGGGCGCTTTCCAACGCGATGATACCGGTGTTGCTCGGCGTGCGCCACGAAGAAGGCGACACTGCCGAGCGACGTCTGGTGAACCTGGCGGCAACGACACTGACTGCCGCCGTAACGCTGATCGTGCTGATCTGCATCGTGTTTGCCCCCTTCCTTGTGCGTTTCGTCATTGCTCCAGGTTTCGATAGCGCCACGGCTGCATTGACCGTGGCGCTGACACGGATCATGCTGGCGCAACTGATCCTGGTTGTCATCTCCAGTGTGGCGATAGCAGTATTGAACGCGCGTAACCAGTTTCTGCTCACTGCGATCTCAATTGTGACCCACAACATCACCATGATTGGCGGCATTCTGGCGGCGCGTTTCATTCCCGGCGTCGGCATCTATGGTCCGACCTGCGGCGTGGTTGGCGATGCGCTGTTGCAACTGGTCATTCTCTGGATCGGGTTGCGCGCCAACCGATTTCGTTTGCGACCGGTGTGGGATCTACGCGACGCGCAATTGCGTCGGATGCTTCGCCTGCTGACGCCGAATGGATTGTCGTCCGGGGTGAATTATGCCGGCGGAATCGTCGATACTGCGTTCGCCTCGCTGGCGCGTGAGCCGGGAGCGCTACCAACACTCTTCAACGCTGGCCTGCTGATGGGTGTGCCACTACGGTTGATCGGAGTCGCTCTGGCGCAGGCGGCATTTCCACGCATCGCTGCCAGCGCGGCGCGCGGCGACTGGGCGCGTATGCGTAAAACTCTTGGCGCTGCACTGGCAATCAGTATCATTCTGGCAATCGGAGCAGCGCTGATGCTGGCACTGACCGGTCGTTCGCTCATTCGCCTGCTGTTCGAACGTGGTCGTTTCGATGCCGCTGCGGGCGATCTGACGTCGTTGCTGCTGATTGTCTATATCGCAGGTTTGCCGGCGTATGTTGCAACCGAAGTGCTGACACGCGGGTTGATCGCTCTGCACGATACGCAGACGCCGTTGGTGACCAACTGCGCGCAACTGATGGGGCGGATAGCGCTGATCTGGATGTGGCTCGAACCGTGGGGCGTTGTGGCGATTCCGGCTGCCTTTGCGCTTACGTCGGCGCTGGAGACACTGACGCTGGGGATGGCGTTGCGATGGCGGATGCGGGCGAACGTTGAAGGTTGAAGGTTGAAGGTTTGGAAGGTTGAAGGTTGAAGGTTGAACGTGGAACGTGGAACGTTGGAAGGTTGAGCGTTGGAAGGTTGAAGGTTGAAGGTTTGGAAGGTTGAAGGTTGAAGGTTGAACGTTGGGACGTTGGGGCATTGAAGGTTGAAGGTTGAAGGTTGAACGCTGGGACGTTGGGGCATTGAAGGTTGAACGTTGAAGGTTGAACGTGGAACGTGGAACATTTGGACGTTGGGACGTTGGGGCGTAGAACGTGGAACGTGGAACGTGGAACGTTGGAGCGCCATTGACTCTGGTATAATTCGTATGAGCACGATTCCACGAAAGCCAGATGGTTCATTGCAGTCTATGAACGACAACCTTCCAACGAAGTACCAGATCAGGCATATCACCATCGAGCCGAACATTGTGCTGGCGCCGATGGTTGGCGTCACCGATAGCATCTTCCGCCGCATGATCCTCAGCCTGGGCGGATGCGGATTGGTGTGCAGCGAAATGACCAGCGCCTCGGCGGTCAGTCCGCGCGCGCGCAGCCGCCATCGCCAGCTCGACTATCTGCCCGAAGAACGCCCGATCGCTATGCAACTGAGCGGCAATGATCCAGACCTGGTTGCGGCGGCTGCGCGCGTCGTCGAAGAACTCGGCGCCGATATTCTCGACATCAACTGTGGATGCCCATCGCCAAAAGTGACTGGGGGCGGGCACGGTTCGGCGCTGCTGCGCGACCTGCCGACAATGGAACGACTGTTGAAGGCAGTCTGCGCTGCGGTGCAGATCCCGGTGACCCTCAAGTTTCGCGCCGGGTGGGACGAAGCGAGCCTGAACTACCTGGATACGGCAAAAATGGCGGAGCAGGCTGGCGTGGCGGCGCTGGCGCTCCATCCGCGCACGCGCGCCCAGGGGTACAGCGGTGTCGCCGACTGGACGCGGGTCGCCGAAGTCAAGCGCGCTGTCAGCATTCCCGTCATCGGATCAGGGGATGTTCGTGATGCCGCCGATGCGCTTCGCCGTCTGCATGAAAGCGGCGCCGACGGTGTTATGATCGGGCGCGGCGCGATGCATAATCCGTGGATCTTCCGACAGATTGCTCAATTGCGTACAGGAATGCAACCGATGACGGTCACACCCGCCGACAAATATGATTTTCTGACGCGCTATCTGGAGATGTGTTGCGACGAAATGCCCGAACGCCTGGCGCTGAACAAGTTGAAACAGTTGATTGGACAGTTTGGCATTGAACTGCCCGGCGCAGCCGCACTGCGCAGCGCAGTGCACCACTCGTCCAGCGTCGCCGAAGCGCGCGACCATCTCGAGCGTTTCTTTGCCTGGCATATCGAGGCGATGGCAGTCGGTTGACACACCGGAAGCCTTGCAGTACCATGCGCTGACATCGGGCATCGCACTGCACTGTTGTACACGATGCGCGTCTGCCAGCAAAGATGCTGAGTGATATGGTCTGTCATGTGTGCCGGACTCCGGTCGAGGCGTTGGAGCGACTATGAATGATCAGGTTGAAGCGTTTCTGCGGCATCTTGCAGACGAACGCAACCTTGCCGCCAATACCATCGCAGCGTATCGCACCGATCTCGATCAGTTCTGCGACTTTGTGAGCGCGAGAAATCGGCGAGAGTGGCGTGATGTTTCGCACGATGATATTCTGTCATTCATGCTGTATCTCCGCGAGCGTCGCTACGCCAGTTCGACCGTTGCACGCAGGGTTGCAGCAGTGAAGTCGTTCTTCGCGTTTCTGACCGGAAGCGGCGCCGTCCCGCACGATCCAACCGAGCGGATCGATTCGCCGAAGGTCGATCGCGATCTGCCACGTGCGCTGACGCCGCATCAGGTGGACGAATTGCTGGAATTGCCGTTGCGTTCGCCGACACCGGAGCGCATTCGGGACAAGGCAATGCTCGAGTTGCTGTATGCCACCGGGATGCGGGTAAGTGAACTGGTGGCATTGAACATGACCGACATCGACCTGGTGCACAGCACGGTGCGCTGCACCGGAAAAAACGGGCGCGTGCGCGTTCTGCCGATCAACGGATCCGCAGCGACGGCGCTGGAAGAGTACTGTGATAACAGTCGCAGCCAGCTTGCCCGTGGAAGTGATGCGCCAATCGATGCGCTGTTCCTCAACCATCGCGGCAAGCGCCTGACACGGCAGGGGTTCTGGCTGATCCTTAAACAGTATGCCGAAGAAATGGGGCTGGGCGAACTGACGCCGCATATGCTGCGTCATTCGTTCGCAGTGCATATGCTCAACGCTGGCGCCGACCTGCGCGCTGTGCAGGAACTGTTGGGGCATACGTCGATTTCGACGACGCAAATCTATACCCACATCAACCACGCATCGTCGGCGCAACCAGTACGGTCGGAACCGCGCGCCACCGAAGTCAATGGCGTGATCAACGAGCAGGCGCTCGTTCCGGAGGAAAAGTAAAGACGTGTGGCGTTGAACCAGAGAAGTACCTGCATGCGCTGCATCCAGCGAGCCGGGGAAGGTGCGAGCCTGGCAGTATGCGCAGCAGGGAAGGGCGCTGGGGAGCTGAATTACTTCGAGTGATCGTTCAGGACGTTGGTGCTGAACGGTAACTGGGGTGGAACCGCGTGTTGCCCGTCCCGTGCAATGCGTCCCCAGGCGAATGATGATCGCCTGGTTTTTTTATTGAACAGGAGTTGTTCTATGCCGGCAACCACCTTGGATCAGTTGGTCTCGCTTTGCAAACGACGTGGCTTTGTGTTTCCCAGCTCCGAAATCTACGGCGGACTGCAAGGCGTCTTCGACTGGGGACCACTGGGGGTTGAGTTGAAAAACAATATCATCTCCTCCTGGTGGCGCACCAATGTCTATGAGCGCGACGATATGGAAGGGCTGGACGCCGCCATTTTGATGAACCGTCTGACCTGGCGCTATTCCGGTCACGAGGAAACGTTCAACGATCCGCTGGTCGATTGCCGGGACTGCAAGAGCCGCTGGCGCGCCGATCACATCAGGGGGCGTTGCCCGAACTGCGGTTCAACCAACCTGACCGAACCGCGACCGTTCAATATGATGTTCAAGACCGCCGTCGGTCCTGTGGCAGACGCCGACTCATTTGCGTATCTGCGCCCGGAAACAGCGCAGGGCATCTTCGTCAACTTCGGGAATGTGCTGGCGACCAGCAGTCGTAAACTGCCGTTTGGCATCGCACAGGTTGGCAAAGCGTTCCGCAATGAGATCAACCCGCGCAACTTTCTCTTCCGTGTGCGCGAGTTCGAGCAGATGGAGATCGAATACTTCGTAATGCCCGGAACCGAGGACGAATGGCACCAGCGCTGGCTGGAAGATCGGCTCGCCTGGTGGGAGAGCATCGGCATCCCGCGCGCGCGCATCAAGATTTACGACGTGCCGCCCGACGAACTGGCGCACTATTCCAAACGCACCTTCGACCTGATGTACGACTACCCGACCCTGGGGTATGAGGAAGTCGAAGGGATCGCCAGTCGCACCGACTATGACCTCGGTTCACACAGCCGCGACCAGGAGACGCTCAACCTGACGGCGCGCGCCAATCCCAACCGCGATAGCACCGCCAGGCTGACCTACTACGATCCGGAGAGCAGGCGGCATATCGTGCCCTTCGTGATCGAACCGTCGGCTGGTGTGGGGCGTTGTTTCCTGGCAGTGCTTGCAGAAGCCTACGATGAGCAGATGGTCAAAGCGCCTCCTCCTGAACGAGTGCACGCCGTTACCGACGCACTCGAAGCATTCCTCAAGTCGGTCGGCAGAAACGAAAAACTGGCGTCCGAAATACGCGACGCACTTGTTGAACGCGGACAGGCAATCCTCGCGGGACTGCCAGAGACCATGCCGCAGATCGAGACGTTGCTGGCAATGCCGGGCGCGGATCAGATCGACATCGGAAAGAAATTGCGTGGTCAGGCACAGGGACCGATCGATGAATACTTCCGTACTGTGTTGCATCTGAAACCGCATCTCGCACCGATCCGCGTCGCTGTCTTTCCACTCAAGCGCAACCACGAAGGTCTGGTTGCCATGGCGCGCGAACTGCGCACGGCGATCCAGAGCGGCAGTTCCTTTCGCACCGTCTACGATGATACCGGCGCTATCGGCAAACTCTACCGTCGCCAGGACGAGATCGGTACACCGTACTGTGTGACGGTCGATTTCCAGTCGCTCGAAGATGGCACCGTCACCGTGCGCGACCGCGATACCATGCAACAGGTGCGCATACCTGCATCCGAGGTGCGGGCGTATGTGACGGGAAGAGGTTGAAGGTTGAGAAGCGACACCTCGCTCCCCGCATGAGCCCCTGGCTATCCGGTGCGAAGCCCGCCTGCGCGGGCGAGAGCGGATTATTTCTTCAAAGACCATGAGGTGCGCTGCGCCCCCCGTATGCGCTTCGTGCCGTGGGGCTGAAGCCCTCGGCTATGGAATGCAAAGCCCGCCTGCGCGGGCTTTGGCGAATTATTTCCTCAAAGACCATACGCCCTCGGCTCGCCAGGGCGAAGCCCGCCAGCGCGGGCGAGAGCGGATTATTTCCTCAAAGACCATACGCCCTCGGCTCGCCAGGGCGAAGCCCGCCAGCGCGGGCGAGAGCGGATTATTTCCTCAAAGACCATACGCCCTCGGCTCGCCAGGGCGAAGCCCGCCGGCGCGGGCTGGAGCGGATCCTAAGCCTTAAGACCTGCTACGATTCGGTAACTGACGCCTGACCGGTCACCACTTCCTCGGTGGGAATAAGAGGATTATGCGTGCGGCGCCAGTTGACCGCCGGCATGATCAACTCTGGACGCACCCGATCACGGTGCTGCATCACCACGCGCATCACCGATTCGAGCAGTGTCTCGCTCAGATAGTGCGGCTTCAGTCCAAGGTCCAGCAGGCGCGTATTGGCGGCGTTGTAGTAGTGCTCTTCCTTCTCGACGCGCGGGTTCGGCAGGTGATTGATCGTCACATCGAAACCGAACTCCTGCGCCGCTTCGCGCACTGCCTCGGCGAGACCGGCGACATCGAACTGCTCGGTGAACTGATTGAACACACGCAACTCGCCGCGCGCCGCCGGATTGAGGATCGCAAGTTCGACGCACGCCAGCGTATCGCGAATATCGAGGAAGCCGCGCGTCTGCCCGCCCTTGCCGTACACCGTCAGCGGCAGCCCGACGACTGCCTGCACCAGGAATCGATTGAGCGCCGTACCGAAAACCCCATCGTAATCGAAGCGCGTCGCCAGACGCGGATCCAGAGTTGTTTCCGGCGTCTCGACGCCGTAGACCACCCCCTGATTCAGATCGGTCGCGCGCAGCCCCCAGATGCGGCATGCAAGGAGAATGTTGGTGCTGTCGTGCACTTTCGTGGCATGGTACCAGCTGCCGGGTTGTTTCGGATACGGGAGCGTATCGGTGCGTCCCTTATGCGTAATGGTGATGTACCCCTCTTCGATATCGATGTTCGGGGTGCCATACTCGCCCATCGTGCCGAGTTTGACCAGATGACAATCCGGTGCGTGATCGGCAATTGCATAGAGCACGTTCAGCGTACCGACAACATTATTGACATGGGTGAATACAGCGTGCTGACGGTCGATCATCGAATAGGGAGCGCTCCGCTGCTCACCGAAATGGACAACCGCCTCAGGCTGAAAATCACGGATGACCGGCTCCAGGAAGGTATAGTCACACAGATCACCAATGAACGGTGTGATGATCTTGCCCGTCAGTTGACGCCAGACTGCAATGCGTTGCTGGAGCGTTTCAATCGGCGTCAGGCTTTCGGCGCCGAGTTCATGATCCCAGAGACGCCGCGAGAAGTTGTCAAGAACGGCGACCTCGTGGCCGCGCTGTGAGAGGTGCAATGCAGTGGGCCAGCCAAGGTAGCCGTCGCCGCCAAGGACGAGAATGCGCATACGAGAAACTCTCCTCAGATTTCGGGTGAGCGGGTGATTTCTCCTGAGTATACCACAGACGCTTTACAAGCGTAGCGTCACAGTGTCAAGATTGTATTAAGGGCAGGTAAAATTATAACGATTCCGGATCCGGCGCGAACTGATCGTGTAGTTCCTGTAATCGTTCATCAGTATGACGCGCGTAGTACTGCTCGGTGATGCGGGTATTGGCATGCCCCAGGATTGCTGAGACTTCGGAGAGTTGTGCGCCTTCGTTGAGCAACCAGGTTGCAACAAAGTGTCGAAACGTATGTGGCGTGACGGTACGCAACGCGCGCGCTTCGCGGGGGCGCCCTTCCTGCTCGACCTGGCTGGCAATGGCGCTCGCCGCGTCGGTCACAATACTCCAGGCAGCGATACGCCCCAGGCGCCCACCGGCGCCGCGCGGTCCGTGCGAAATGAAGAGCGCCTCGGCATGAGGAAAGGTGGCGCGTCGCGCCGTCAGGTAGCGTGCAATTACCTGCTGCGCGTGCTCACGCAAAAAGACGGCGCGTCGTCGTTGTCCTTTTCCGACCACGAATGCGCGAGGGGCGATACAGCCATCGTCGGAGAGAACGTCTTCCACATTCAGGCTCAATACTTCGGAGATGCGCGCGCCGGTGGAAAAGAGGGTGTGCAGAAGCGCAGCATTGCGCAGCCTGTTGAGGCGATCACGCTCACTGCGGCGCCCCGGTTCGGCTGGCGGTGGTTCACCATCGTAGAACGAGACCAGTCTGCGCAGATCGGGAACATCGGGCGCACGACTGGCATAGGCGCGGGGAAGGGCGTCACGCAGGTGCAGACGCACCAGCGCCAGATCACAGCGCAGGCAACCGCGATCGGCAAGGAATTTGCAGATCGCCAGCGCCCCGTGACCATAGGTCAGCACTGTTCCGTCCGCCAGATCGGTCAGCGATTCGATCCAGGCGCCCAGATCAGTTGCGCGAATATCGGCGACCGTGCGCCGCCCTTCACGCTGCGCCCATCGTGCAAATGAGCACCAGGCGTCACAGTAGGTCTCGATAGTGGACGGCGCCAGCGGCTTGCGGCGAGAACGTTGCGCCGCCGCCCACGCTTCTGCTACTCCAGTAAGCGCCAGGTCTGTCATAATCCTCTCGTTCAGTACGCAGGCGGGCGCCGCCGATCCAGCACCTCCTGCTGGATCTCACGCAGTTCGGTCGCATTGACCGCAGCACGAAGCACCGAAGCCACAGCGCGATTGCCTTTATCAACGACCAGCGTCGCCACACCGAGCGCAACAAGTTCCGGATACTCGTCCATACTCAGGGGGATGACCGTCAGGTCACGAACCGTATCCGGCACATCCTCACAACTCCAGACCGTCCCATCGATAACGCCATTCATCACCAGGTGCAGCCCTTTAGCGTAGTCGATCTCGACGAATTCGACACTCCGCCCGCGACAGATGGCGCGCACAATGAAGGCATGATCGCTCGACGAAGGATCGATGCCAATCCGCATCCCGTCGTGAATGCCAGACCCTGAAGCATCGTGCAGCAACAGAACGTGGTGCGCCATGTAGGTCTCATCACCCAGTTCGGCAACCACATCGACTCCGGGGCTGAGCAACGCTGCGTGGCGTGAGAGCAGCGCCCAATCGCACTGCTGCGCCATCAACATCTGTACCCGTTGCCCCGAACCACGGATGAAGCGCAGTTCCAGGTCAATCGGCAGTCGGTCGAACTGAGTGCGCAGACCAGTTGCCAGCCCGGCCAGGCGGCGCGAGTAGATCAATGGCAGCGCACCCATCAGGGGGCGACGCATTGCCAGTGACCAGAGCAACGGGTACTCGATAGCAACGACATAGGTGCCAAGCCGACCGCGCGCTTCAAGACGAACCGCACCAACCGACATCAGGTAGTTCAGCCCTGCCTGAACCGTCCCGGCGCTGGCATCCAGGCGTGCAGCATACTCATGAACGCGCGTAATCCGATCTCCTGGGATGCGTTCGAGCATCGAACGCGCCAGCGCAGCAACGGTCTGCCCATGTTTCGAGAAAAGGGTTTCGACATCCGCCTGCACAGAAGAATCCCTGTTGGATTGACGGTTACGGTTCATTGCACCACTCTGAGCGCCTGGCACAGACCTGAATGTAGCACAAAGCGCGGAGTTGTGTCAACTCTGGTTGACACACGGTGATGTTGGCGGTACTATGCCTCGTCTGGCAGCGGATGAACGAATGCGGCTTTCGGAAACGATGGAGGAAGCGCAGTGAGCGCGGTGATCGAGTTCGACAACGTCTCGAAACGTTTTCTGCTCCAGCATGAGCGCCATACCACCATACGCGAGCGTCTATTCGGGGTCTTTCGTCCGCGTACACCACGGGATGAATTCTGGGCGCTGCGCAATGTCAGTTTTACAGTGGCGCGCGGCGAAAGTTTTGGGCTGATCGGTCACAACGGTGCCGGGAAAAGCACGGCGCTCAAGTTGATGACACGCATCCTCGAGCCGACATCGGGGCAGGTGCGATTGCGGGGGAGGGTTGCTGCCCTGCTCGAACTCGGCAGCGGTTTCCACCCCGAATTGAGCGGACGGGACAATGTGTTTCTCTACGGTTCGCTCATGGGTCTTAGCCGACGCGAGATGGCCGCACGGCTGGATGCGATCGTCGCATTCGCCGGGATGGAAGATTTTCTCGATCTGCCGGTCAAGCATTACTCCTCCGGTATGTACACGCGCCTGGCGTTTGCCGTGGCAACGGCGGTAGACCCCGACATTCTGATCACAGATGAAGTGCTGGCGGTTGGCGACGAGGCGTTCCAGCGTAAATGCATGGATCGCATCCTGAGGTTTCGTCACGCCGGGAAAACGATCATTTTCGTTTCGCACGCACTCGACACGGTGCGCACCCTGTGTGATCGCGCAGTGTGGCTTGATCGGGGCGTCGTCCGTGCGATCGGCGCAAGCGGGGAGGTGATCGACGCCTATCTTGCCGATGTAAACCAGCGTGAACACGCATCGTCGGCACAGATGGATGCACCGGGCATTGACCCGACACGCCGTTTCGGGTCAGGCGAAGTCGAAATCATCGGTGTGGAACTGCTCGATGCGCAAGGCGGTGGGGGCGCGATTGCCCGCACCGGTGCGCCGGTGACGTTCCGAATCCGGTATCGCGCCCATCAAACTGTGCCGCAACCGGTATTCGGGCTGGCGATCCATCACGAAAGCGGTACGCTTCTGGCGGGACCGAATACCCTGTTTGCCGGACTGGACATTCCTGCGGTGCGTGGTGAGGGAAGAGTTGATATGCACGTGGCAGCGTTGCCGTTGCTGGCGGGGCGGTACCTCCTCAGTGCAGCAGTGTATGACAAGACAATGCTGTTTCCCTACGATCATCATGACCGCATTTATCACTTTGCCGTGCATAACGAAGGGGGAAGCGAACGATTTGGCGCTTGCGTTTTAGGCAGTCGCTGGTCATGGCACGAGGAGTGACATCATAGTGGGTGGCTTCTCCCTTTGGGGAACATCCTGCCAGCAGAGAGGCTTGTTCACATCATAGAAGAAACGTTCTGAGCGTCGCGTCACGTTTGCGGAGCGGCGCGTAACAGGAATATCCGATGCACTATCACACTCGTTTGATCTGTTTATTGCTGGTGTTCGGGTGGCTTGTCGCCTGTGGATCATCGACGACGAATCCGTTGACCCAACCGGGGCTGGGTGAGATACGTCCGACAACCACGACGCGACCAACGGACAACGCAACGCCGGTGTTGCCCATACCCACAGATACAATCGGAACAGCAGCGCCGCAGGTGCGTTTCCTGCGCACATCTGCGCTGCAATTCGGCGTGGTGGCGCACCTGTACTACACCGATCGCAGCCGGGTATTGATGCTGACGAACATTGCCGGTTTCGACTGGGTGCGCCAGCAGGTGCACTGGAAGGATATCGAAGCGGCGCCGGGCGTCTACTACTGGGATGAACTCGACCATATCGTTGCCGACGTGGCGGCCAGCGACATACGCCTGCTGATCAACATTGTGCAGTCGCCGCCATTCTATGCGCCGGGGAATGGCGGTAAACCATACGATCCGGTTGTCATGGGCAATTTTGTGGCAGCCATGGTCGAACGCTACGGCGATCGGATCGCTGCCGTTGAAATCTGGAACGAGCCGAACCTGGCAGTCGAAAATGGCGGTCGGGTGACCCCCGAAGACCCGGGGCGATACGTCGAATTGCTGGCGGAATGTTACCGCCGCATTAAGGCGATCAACCCCAATGTGTATGTGCTGGCTGCCGCGCCAGCTTCTACCGGCGTATCCGACCCGAATCGCGCGGTTCCCGACATTGATTACCTGCGCGCGATGTATACCTACAAAAACGGCATGATCCGCGACTATTTCGATGCGCAGGCGGTGCACCCCGGCGGCGCGGCAAACTCGCCCGACTGGCTCTACCCCGATCTTCCCGGTGACCGTCCGGGATGGAACGATCACCCGACCCACTACTTTCGCCATGTTGAGAATGTGCGCGCCCTGATGATCGCGCATGGTCTCGGTGATCGGCAGATCTGGATTACCGAGTACGGATGGGCGACGCCTAACACGACTCCAGGGTTCGAGTTCGGCAATCTGCTGACATTTGAGGATCAGGCGGACTATATCATCCGCGCCATCACGCGGGTGTATGAACAGTACCGTGATGAGCAGGGACGTCCGTGGGTCGGGGCGATGTTTTTGTGGAATATGAACTTTGCGGTTCTGTGGGGAGCGCAGGGCAACCCGCAGCACGAGCAGGCGTCGTTCAGCATCCTCAATCCGGACTGGAGTCCGCGTCCGGCGTTTCTTGCGTTGCAGGGGCTGCATCAGCGGCTGAAGGCTGATCGGCAACGGTAACCGTCAGGAACTGCCGCAATGCGTGCTGGAGAACGCCGTATAACTCGGACATCTGATATGGCTTTTGAATAAACCCTTCAATCGTCTGGCCCGCAAAGCGTTGCAACACCTCGTGCTGACTGTACCCGCTCGACACAACCACAGGGATGTGGGGCGCAAGCGCGCGCAGTTCACGCAGGGTGGTCGGCGCATCCATACCCGCCAGGTTCGCATCGAGCAGGACGCACGCAATCTCTGAAGACTGTTCCTGCAACGCTTGAAGCGCGGAAGCGCCGTCCGCAACCACAACGACCCGAAAGCCGAGATGGGTGAGCAGTCGCGCAGTCACATCGCGCACGTCGGCTTCGTCATCGACGACCAGAACGGTCGTAGACGGAGCAGGAGGCAACGATTCTTGATCGCGATCCGCGTTGCTGTCGCGCTCGACGGGAGACGGCGGGAAGAGCACAGTGATCGTTGTTCCGCAACCAGGAGCGCTATCGACAATGATCGCACCGTGGTGGCGCCGGACGATGCCCAGGATCGCCGACATGCCCAACCCCCGCCCGACTGCTTTGGTGGTGAAGAAGGGGTCGAACATGCGCCGCTGGGTACGTTCGTCCATGCCGCATCCGGTATCGGCGACTTCCAGCAGCAGGTAGCGACCCGGCGGCGCCTGGTTGTTGATACGGTTGCGCTTCAAAAACGCTTCATCACAATCACGGACATCGGTGCGCACTGTGATCGTGCCTTCGCCGGAAGGGAGCGACTCAGCGGCGTTGAGAATGAGGTTGAGCACGATCTGCTGGATGTGCGATGGATCTGCCTGAAAGACCGGCAGATCGGGAGCGAGGCGGAGTTCCAGGCGCGCCTGTTTGCCGACTGAGACCCGCAGCATTGCTGCCATACCCTGGACTATCTCGGTCAGATTGACATCGGTGACCTGGTAATTTCCCTTGCCAGCATACGCGAGCAACTGGCGCGTCAATCCGGCTGCGTAGCGCGTTGCCAGCATCGCATTGCGAATCGGTTGAGCGGCGGGGTCGTTGCGGGAAAGGGTCAGGAGCGCAAGGTCGAGGTTGCCGAGAATGGCCGTCAACAGATTATTAAAGTCGTGCGCCACGCCGCTTGCCAGCACGCCAAGACTTTCCAGTTTTTGGGTGTGCTGAAACTGGCGTTCCATTTCCAGACGCTCGGCTTCGGCGCGCTTCTGGTTGGTGACATCGAGGATATAACCGAGGAAATAGACCGGCTTCCCCTGATCGTTGTACACGACAGATGTATAATCATCGACCCAGCGATACTCGCCATCGGCGCGCATCAGGCGGTACTCCTGACGAAACCAGGTCGTCTTGTGGTGCAGGTAATGGACAATTTCGCGGTTGATCCGCACATAATCCTCTGGATGGATCAACGAGGGATAGCTGAGTCTGTGCGCGGTGAAATCTTCCGGCGCATATCCAAACTGCTCTTGAACGTTGGGGGAGACGTATGAGACGGGCCAGTCGCGTCGAGCTTCCCAGCGAAAGACCACTGTCGGTCCGCCGATGAACAGTCGGCGTTCTTCGCGCAGCATGGCTTCGCTTTCGGCAAGCGCTCGTTGCGTTCGCCACTGCTCTGAGACATCGCGCACCACCAGCATATATCCGCTCTGCTGTCCACGGCGGTCGCGCAGGATGGTCGAGCGCACATCGAGCACCTGTTCGTTGTACTCCAGACGAAGCGGCTCTTCGAGCAGAACGCTCGAACCGGTTTGCGCCAGCTGAGGGATATGCTGCAGAACAAGCTGAACCGGTCGCCCGACGGGATTCGTCAGACCGAGCAGGCGGTATGCCGCCGGATTGCAATCGATCACCCTGCCCTGCATATTGAACACCAGCACCCCGTCGTTCAACTGCTCGAACAGGTGCGTATAGGCGACGGGATGCGCATCAAACAGCCTGGGTCGGAACAATGCCAGGTAGAGCAATATTCCATTCACCGGCAGCAACAGCGGTGTGATGTCGAAGACACCGGCAAACTGACGACTGATGTAGAAGATCAACCCGATGGCCGTCAGAAAAAACAACCCGCCGACTGTCACAGCGATCGGCATTCGATGAAGACGCAGCGCCCGCCCCCAGAATCGGATCAGCACCCAGAGTCCAATCAGCACAACCAGGTAGGAATAGCCAACGTTGAGCCAGTACCAGGGACCATATTCAAAGGTCACAACGAGCGACGAACCGGGCGGCATCACACTGATGCGTCGGTAGAAGAGTTGGTGCCAGTCATTGGTGACGTTCACCACAAAGGTCAACACCGGGAAGAATGCCAGCATCGCCGCCTGTTTCTTCGTCAGGCGCGCGATAGTTTCGGTGTAGATCAGCGTAAACCAGAGCCAGCACGCTGGGACGGCAAGAAGACCAATGTACCTGATCCGCACGGCAAGCAGAGCAAGTTCGGGAGACACTGCACTGATCTGCAGGGCATAGCCCCACGCCCAGATTGCGCTGGCGATCATCACCAGCGCAAAGGGAAGAGCGCCGTTGGCTTCACGATGCTGCAGGATGACAAGCGCCAGAACAATCGCTGCGCTGCCGCTGATCAGCAAACCCAACAGAAACAGGGTCATACCCATAAACGCGATACCCCCGCCAGACAGGAACGGAGTTATGAACGATCGGCGTGGATCGTTGAACCTTCTATGCAACACATCGTGGTGCGCCAGTTGGCGTCACAGCGCGGCGATGGGTTATATCTGGAAACGTTGCGATTATTGCCCGTTATGTCACGATCTTCAAAGAAAATATACCACGAAATCCCGATCAAACATTACCAGAGTTCAGAGCGATTCAATTGTGCATACACGATATCGATCGCCCGCTCCCACGACCAGCGCGCCGCATCGGCGGCTGCACGCTGACCTTTAGCGCGACGCTCTTCGGAGTGATGCGCAACATGGCGCAACAGTTCAACGAGTGCATCGCCATCGGGGTCCGCCCATTGTGCGCCGCGACCATAGAACCCGCCGGCATCTGCGGGAACCAGACCACGGATCAGTAGCGGATAGCCGTTCTCGTGGTTCAAAAACGCCGTCGGTCCGCTCCAATCGGTTGCAATTGCAGGAATGCCACATGCCATCGCTTCGAGGATCGGCATCCCCCATCCTTCGCCACGCGTGGGCAGCACAAAACAGTCGGCGCTGCGGTACAGTTCAGCCATACGCTGCGCATTCAGCGCGCGGTTGTAGAGCAGCGTCACCGGTGGCGAGGGCGCCGGCAACAGCGCTGCGACCTCACGCACCGGGTTCTCATCAGGGGCGCGACAGTCGATCTTCAGCACCAGCACCACCGGATCATCGGGACGAAAGGCAGCACGGTAGGCGCGGAGCAGCACATCCCATCCTTTGCGGCGGCTCCACTCGAACACTGACAAAAAGACGACGCGGTCGGTCAGATGGGTGCGGGGAGCACCCGGCGCAAAACATGCCGGATCGACGCCGAGGGGCACAACATGGATAGGGCGGGTCACGCCACTGGCGGCGAACACGTGCGCCCCCCAGGCGGTTGGGGTCCAGACTTCATCCATCTGATTGGCTTGCTGAACCCATTCCTGCGGCAGGCGGTCGAACTCGAGCATGGTAAAACCGATACGGTAGCGCCCGCTATTCTTCGAGAAACGATCCCCCGGCGCGTACACGACCTGCGGCACATCGAGACGCACCGGAGCGCGTTGCAGCGCGGCAATGCGCGGGTGAACGCCACCCATCATGATATGCTCATCACGATCGGCGCCGTACAGGTAGAGTGGGCGAACTGCGATACCCCGCGCATCGAGACCAAGGACAAACGCCAGCGAGGAGCCACTGTAGCCGGTGAGCGATGCGAATGATGAGTGCCAGACAAGATGCATGCGAGAACCAGGAACCAAGAACTGAGAACCGAGAACCGAGAACTGAGAACCAGGAACCAGGAACTGAGAACCAGACAGTTCAAAGTATACCCCGATTCTGCTTGTGCTATAATGCGGCGGATGATTTCACCGGTACAAGGTTGTCAGGTTTGGCTGCTCCGAAAGCAACACGCGCTCCGGTCGCCTGGTCGGGAGCGTTGATCAATCTGCGTCGCTGGCAACCAGGGTTGCCGCTGGCGATGACGGCGCTCGGCGCCCTGATCGCGCTGCTGGTTGCCTATGCCGCTCAACCGCAGGTAACGCTCGATATTGGCGCCCGTCTTGACTATCCCTACATCCGTGGTATGCACGGGCGCGAGTTTACCGCACAGACAGTCCTCATGCGGGTTGCTGCGCTCCCCGCTTCAAACGAGGTCGTTGTTGCGGCGCCGCTGCGTGACGATGCACGCATGGTGACGCTGACGCTGGACGACTGGCAGCCAGATGCAGTTCATCCACGTCGTCTGATTGCGGTCTATGCCAATGATCGGCGGATCGACACCCTTGATGATCGTGGCGGCGCCCGGCGCTTTCGCCTGCTTCTGCCCGATGACATGGATCTGTCCGGCGGCGTGCGATTGCGCATCGAAGCGATTCCAGACCGCACGCTCGATGTGCCGCCGGTACGCCTGATCGATGCCGAAATCGCCAGAGCGCTGACCTATCGGTGGACGAGTGAACGCTCGACGATTACGTTTCCTGCATTGGGACACGGCGATTGGCGTGTGGAACTGCGGGCGCTGGTGGCGCATCCGGATGGCGGCGCGGTCAATGCGCACGTCTTCGCCAATGGAGAAAGGATTGCCGCTCTGCCTGAGACGCCGGGTATGCGCCGCTATCTGTTGATCGCGCCAGCGCGCACCCTTAACAACGGAAACCTGAATCTGGACATCACAGCGAATCCGTACCGCGATCCACGCCCACTGGGAGTGTCGCTGGAGCGTGTGACAGTAACGCCGCTCACCCGTGCGCCGGCTGCGGCGCTGCCGCCGTGGAGCGCAGTGTTGCCAGCAATGACCATTGTTGCCGGTATGTACGGCGCCCTTCGCGCAGCGCGGGTTCCGGCATGGATTGCGTGCGGCGCGGGCATCGTGGTGGCGCTGATCGGCGCATGGGCGCTGATGGCGTACCGCTACCCGACCGGGCTATTCCTGGGGCCGCTGGCATGGTTTGTGCTCTTCACCCTTGCGCTGACGCCGGTGGCGGATCGCGGTGTGGGCTGGATCTTCCGTAAACTCGATACCCCCCTTGATCCGGCAGTGCGGTATGCGCTGCTGGTTATCTTTCTTGTCGGTCTCTGGCTGAAAGGTGGCGGATTACTCTTCCCCTATATGCGCGCTATCGACGTCGGCTGGCACATGGATCGCGTGCGCTGGATCCTCGATGGGCACTGGGCGGAGATGTATCGCCCTGGCGCCTTCTCAGAATCGGTGATGCCGATTAACGAGTGGGGACCGAATCGCCCTGTCATTCCCTATTCGCCGTTTTTTCACCTCTTTTCGACGAGTTTTGCCCTCTTACCATGGTCGCTCGAAACCAGCGCGAACCTCTTCAGCGCGCTGCTCGATAACAGTCGCGTGTTTCTGATCGCTCTTCTGGCGCGCAAGGCAGGGTTGAGCCATCGCGCAACGCTTTTTGCGGCACTGATCTACGCCGTTACACCCGTGACCTTCCTGCTCCATTCGTGGGGGAATGTTCCGACGACATCTGGCATGTGGTGGACGCTTGTCACCTCGACGGTCATGGTCGCACTCTATCCGCGTCTCCACGAACGGGGTCCGTTTGCCCTGCTCACCGTGCTGACCGTGATCACACTCCTGTTCTACACGGTGATGGCGGTCTTCCACATTGTGTTCATCGTCTGCTTCATTGGAATCGCGCTCGTCGCACCGGTGGGGATCGACCGAAAACCGCTGCGCCCTGTTGCACTCTCACTGGTCGTGGCGCTGGCAGCGGCAACGCTGATCTACTACGGTCAGTATATTCCACCGATTGTCGAGCGAACCATACCGTATATGCTGAGTCTGGCGACAAGTGGTCCGGAGAGCGTCGGTGTGGCGCGTCCGCCGTTCAGTGACTACCTTTTCTCTTTCTGGCGCCACTTGCGGTACGATATGCGACCGGATGGCTTTTTGTACTACGGTTTGCTCATTCCGCTCGCATTCGTTGTTCCGGGCTTTGTTGCGTTGCGCAAGCGCCCGCTGCTGTGGGTGATGCTGGCAGCGTGGTTTTCGGTCGGAACCCTGTTCATGCTGGTGGGATATCGGGTGTCGATGGTTGACAAGCAGTTGTTCTACATTGTGCCCGCCATCTGCCTCTGCTGGGCGATCTACGCTGAGCGCTTCTGGCGACGCGGGTGGTGGGGGAAGGCGCTTGTTGCGACGATCTACACCTTTACGCTGGCGACGGCGCTCGATCTCTGGGTGATTCGTATTCTGCGGTCGCCGGTGGTGTGAGGATATGAGGCGCGAGGGGATGAGGCGCGAGGGGGTGAAGGTTGAACGTTGCACGTTGAACGTGGGACGACCACGTGGAGGGGCGCAGCAGCGCCGCAGCGTGTGGGGATGAGGTGCGAGGGGTTGCAGGTTGAACGTTGCACGTTGAACGTGGGACGACCACGTGGAGGGGCGCAGCGGCGCTACGCACGCACCGGCGGCGGGGGCCATCGCGGGGGCGGCGCGAGGCGCGAGCGGTGTAAGGCGAGGAACAGGCGAGAGTTCAGAGCATATGACACGAGCGCTTGCATCACACCACGAATATTCCAACACAGGCATTGTGCAGCTACTCGCAACGATCGAGCGACGGGCGGGTCTGACGCTGGCGGCGCTCATTGCGCTGTACATCGCCATTCTTTTCTTTGGTCTGACGTTCAAGTACGTCCATTGGGCGCAGGGGTACGATCAGATCGACTATCAGCAATCGATCTGGAATACGACGCAGGGACGATTTCTTGAAATATCACACTATCGCCACACCGACCATCTGTGGGGGATGGATTTCATTCCGGCGATCCTGCTGATCGTTCCGTTCTATGCGCTGTTTCCCTCGGCGTTGACGCTCAATTTTTTTCAGGCGCTCTTTATGGCGCTCGGTGCGCTGCCGGTGTACGGGATTGCGCGGGATCGCTTTGGTGGTTCGCGTCTTGCCGGGCTGGGATGGGCTGGCGTGTATCTGCTCTACCCCTCGCTCTGGTTTGTGACGATGAGCGCTCCATGGCAACCGCGCACGCTGGCAATTCCGGCGCTGCTGGGTGCATTCTTTTTTTTGCAGCGTGCTGCGGATGGACGGGCGAACACGCGTGATTTGGGCGCATACGTGGGATTGCTGGCGCTCGCGCTGACAACCCGCACCGACGTGTCGCTGGTGGTGACCATGTTCGGCTTCCTGGCAGCGTTGTGGCGTGTGGGATGGCGCTGGGCGCTACCGCCGGTTCTGATCGGGCTGGCATGGTTCTATCTGTCGACCAGTGTTATCGTGCCGTCGTTCTACCGCCCGGACTATCAGGTGCGTCAAGGCGAGACTGGCACGGTGACGGAGGGGGATTATACCGAAATCTGGCCCGGCAAAAGCCCACAACTTGCCTACTATTCGCATCTCGGCGACAGTGCAGGCGCCATTCTCTGGACGATTGTCAGTCGTCCTGGTGATGTGCTGCGCCTGATGTTTACGCCCGACAAGGTGGTGTACCTGTTTCTCATGCTGCTGCCGCTGGCGTTGCTGCCGTTGCTCGCACCCGATGTCGCGCTGCTGGCGGCGCCGCCGCTGGCGATGAACCTGCTCTCGCTGCGCCCGTTTCAGATCACCGTGCGTGAACAGTATCAGGCGATCGTTATTCCCGGTCTGATACTTGCCGCCATCATTGGCGCTGCGCGGTTGTGGCGATGGTGGCAGGCAAGAAACGCAGCGATAGACCAACGTAGCGTCGGTGTGGCTCGGCGCAACAATGGCGTATCGCGTGCAGCATATGCGCTGATGATCGGCGCGATTGGCATCGCAGCAGCAACCAATCTGGCGTATCGTAATCCGGTGGCGACAACGGTGCTCTACCGCGAGACACCCGAACGACTGGCAGCGATGGAGCGTCTGGCTGCACTGATCCCGCCCGACGCATCGCTGGGGGTTACGTCGTTTCTCGCGCCGCGGATGATGCCACGCCGCTTCATCTATTACGTGCCGCCCGATGAGTCGTTTCCGCCGCTCGAGCGCGCCGAGTATCTCTTTATCGATACACGCGCCGCAGCACTGCGCACCGATCGTCACCGCGATTTCGTTCAACGCCTGCGTGAATCGGGTCGCTGGCAGGTGATTGCCGAAGAACAGGATCTGCTGGTGATGCGTCAGGCGCCGGACAATCCTTAACAGGACGATGCTCGATCATCATACGCTGCGGAATGCGCGCGCTCTGCCGACTGCCAGCCGGATCGCGCTGGTTGCCGTGGTTGTGCTGGCGCTGGTCATGCGTCTCTGGTTCTGGTGGATCCAGGCGCGCTCTGGCGCTGTGCCGCCTGGTGATCCGGAAGAGTACTATCGCGCAGCCATCCATATCCTGCACGGCGGCTACCACGACACCGGCAAGTGGTTGCGTCCGCCGGTCTATCCGGCATTTCTGGCGCTCCTGTTGTCGGCAGCCGGGATGCATGTCGCCGGTGCGTTGCTGATCCAGGCGTGCATCTTGAGCGTCGGGGTGCTGGCGTTCTACGCATGTGGCGCGCACCTCTTCGGGCGGATCACCGGTCTGGTCACGGCGTTGCTGGCAGCGATCTTTATTCCGCTGGCATCGTATGCCAGTTCGCTCTACGCCGAGGCGCTGTTTGTAACCCTTCTGGTTGCCGGTCTGACGGCGCTCAACAACGCGATTGAACGCAAAAGCGGGCGAATGGCGTTCGGCACTGGCGTGATCCTGGCGCTTGCGGCGCTGACGCGCGCGGTTGGCGTGTATCTGATCCCGCTGGCGGCGGCATGGATGGCATGGCGCGCCTGGTCCGACGGGTATCCGGTATGGCGCTGGCGTCATCCGGCGATCCTCCTGCTGCTGGGCGCAATGCTGGTCATCGGACCGTGGGCGGGGCGGAATTATCTGGTGCACGGTCGCCTGATCGTGAGCGATACGAATGGCGGCATCAGTATGTGGTACGGTACTGTGCGCGATGACGCCGAACAGGCGGCAGGCGAGGCGCGCCTGGCAGCGGTTCCGAACCTTGCCGACCGGCAGACGCTTGCCCTGCGCATGGCGTGGGATAATATTCGTGACGATCCGGTGCGGTTTCTCACCCGCATGCGCTTCAAGATCGCATCACTCTACGCGCTTCAAACGCGCAGTTATGCGGTTGGCGATGTCATTTCGATCGACTCACGCGGCGCGCCAATCGTGCAGAATGCGGGTGAATATCGGCTGGAACTGACCGCACTGGCGGATGCACAGTACGTTGCATTGATGTTGCTGGCAATCGGCGGATTCTGCTTCATGCCGCAACCTGCGCGCGCTGTGCCGACATTACTGTGGGTCGGGCTGGCGACACTGCTGGCGGCGCTGACGATTGGACATCCCCGTCTGCGCCTGCCGGTTGTGGCGGCGGTTCTGCCATTCGCAGCATATGCGCTGGTCAGGCTGCCAGCACTATGGCGGCAGCCTGATCGACTCCTGCGCGACCGGCGCAGTTACGCGGCGCTGATCGGGGCAATGATCTTCCTGGCGTTCATGTTCAGCACCCGCTACATCTCGTGGATCGAAAGTCTTCGGTATACTGTGCCGGGACGCGCAGCGCTCGCAGCGGGTGATGTTCATCGGGCTGGCAGGTTATTGACACGGGCGCGAGAAGTCGCTCCCGACAACCCGTTGCGCGTGATCGACCTTGCCGATCTCTATCTGGCGCAGGGCGACAATGAGCGGGCGCTGGAACTCTACCGCCTGGCAGCGTCGATGGAACATCGCAGTCTATACGCGCAGGCAATGCGCGTGCTCACCGCTGCGGCGCTCGACAATCCGGCGGAAGCGGCAGCGGCGCTGCGTGCCATCGACGGCTACTGGCGCACCGGCAACGATCTGCTGGAATGGGCATGGAACATCCAGCAGGGCGTCGCGCCGGATCGCATCATTCCCGGCGATCCCGCTGCGCTCGGGTTCTACGCCGGGTTCGCGCCCGCCACTCCCGATCTTACCGTTGGGCGCTGGACATTGGGAGAGGGAAGAGTGCGAGTGCGCGGCGGGTGCGGGCAGCTGGAGGTGCGCATGCATGGACCGACTGGACGTGTGGTTGACATCTCGCTTGATGACTGGAACATCCACGAGCGGGTCACGCTGACCGGAGCGCCGCAGGAGGTGCATCTTTCGCTATCAGGTATACGCGAATGTGAGTACAATCCCGAACTGACAGTGCGGTTCACAAGTGCAACAGGACTGCTCGATCTGGAGACGGCGCCGTGGTATGGCGGAGTGGCGATTACTGACGTGCGGGTCACGCCGTAGGCGCCGGAGAAATTGGCACACAGCATTGTTCTAGAAAAGGAACTCCAGTGAACTCGTATAAAGACACGTCCACTCATTCTATATTATCAGACAGACCAGCGAAGAGTCTGTCTCCTCGTTCGGATCTCGTGTGGACGCTCATGGCGTGTGCAGCCACATTGCCATGGATTATTTATATCATTGCCGCATACATTAATCTCGATTTCTGGCATGACGAGATTTATACACTACATCATTTTGTGTTTGTTCCGATATCAACGACTGTAACCGACTATCGCGCGCCAAACAATCATATTTTCGCCAACATACTAAACCACTTTTATCTGAACGGATTCGGCATCGATGATTTCGATTTACTTAGAGAACCGTGGAAAATCCGCTTATTAATGCTTTTTTACACATTTTTGACGTTTATATACGTCTATAGGACTGTAAGAGACTTTTTTGGTCCGATAGCAGGATTTTTTACAGTTATTATCCTGGGATCAACTCTTCCTTTCATAAACTTCACTGTTCAGGTTAGAGGCTATACCTTGAGCATGACACTGCTCGGAATGATTTTATACTATAAATTACATTATTATACGGGTGGAAGCAGGATAAGTGGATCTTTAGTCATAATACTGACTTCTTTGCTTTTTTATACCATCCCATCAAATATATACATTATCGCGCCTATTTTCATTTATTGGTTATCAAGGTATCTGTTTTCGAGTTTGAGAAATAAAAACGTCCGAACTAACGGAAAATTAACGACTAACCGCGAGATAAAGCTGGCGATCATGATTATGTCAGGCATCGCCATCGCCACAATCTGGTATATCCCCATCCTTCCAAAAGTAATCGACAACAATATGACAAGAACATCAGGAATGCCCAACTTGAGTACATTAACAGAACTTATGCCTGCATTTTTCAGACATCTCATCTCAAAACGGTTTTTACTACTCTTACCAGTATTATATGGACTTATGAAGATTTTCAGGGATAGAAACCGGGATTACAACGTTTTTTATCTACTTCTGGTATTAATGGTACTTCCATTCTTATTGAGTGCTCTTAGGGGTGACAAACCGTTTGACCGAACATTTATTCCATTAGTCATCCCTTTCTCTATGATCGGGGGTATATCTCTGAAAGAAGCAATCAAAGGTTTCAATGTTCGATTTACTTCTATTTCTCTCGTATTGATCTTTCTTGCCGCTATCATCTCATTTACTTTTTCAGTAGTATATCGCGATAGAATCCTGCTATCAAATTTAGAATCTGGAAGGCATTTACAAGACATTACAAACAATTATTACCAGAATTATTATAAACCATCCGCACTTATGAAAGAGTTTGCTGAGATTTGCCAGGAGGAATCTATCTTCATAATTCACAAGTGGGATAAGATGGCAATGCCGAGATATCTCGACTATTGGTTAGAAATTTACGGAAAAACATTAAAAGAATGGCATAAATCTCCTAACCTAGAAATAAAGAAGAGCTGGATTCGATCAAAGAAGCCCATATACGTGTTTACAAATGATGCAAACGTACAGCGTCTCCTGGAGAGTCGCTATCCTGATTTAAGTTGCAAGCGTATTACATCACCAGGGCAATTAGGCATGGTAATAGAATGCAACCACAGAGATCGACCCGAAGAATCAACTCTTGATCGCTCCCGTCCATGGGTTGCGCTGGGAAGAGGCTGGTATGCTACTGAATATGCCGGTTCCTTAGCCTATCGCTGGGGCAGCGCCAACAACACGCTCTGGCTGGTCAACCCGTATGATACGCCAATCCATATGACGCTGGCGTTGACCCTGGCGTCTTACGAGACGGCGCGCCCGGTGGAACTGTGGCACGATCGACGCCTGATCGCGCGCTGGGACGTGCAGCGCCCAATGCGCACCTATCGCATAGGAGTGACCGCACCGCCGGGACAAACCCGATTGCGCCTGCGTGCGCCGACGACGTATGACCCGCAGTCGCAGCGTGAGTTAAGCGTTATAGCACTGAAGGTGCAGCTTGCAGATTACACTGCTACGGAAAGCAAGTAACGTTATGAAGCGCTCGTCTGCTGAGCGGGCGGCTCCTTCCAGCAGCCGCATCGCCGCCATCTATGCGCTGGCGCTCGGATGCTACGTGCTGCTGGCGCTGATTGTCACCTGGCCCCTGGCGTTGCATTTCGACCGGCTTCTGTTCGGCGGAATCGACGGCGCGCCAGGGCGATTCGACTTTGCTGGCGGCGAAGAAGCTGGATTGCATCTGTGGCATCTCTGGTGGGTGAGCGAGGCGATCCTGCACGGCGCCAACCCGTTCTGGACCGACCTGCTCTTCTACCCGGACGGCGTGCAATTGTATGTGCAAACGCTCAGCGCGCCGAATGCAGTGCTTACGCTGCCGGTCTATCTGCTGGCGGGTCCGGTGGCGGCGTTCAACGCAGCGGTGCTGCTGGGTTTTGCGCTGACCGGGTTTGGCGTCTTTCTGCTCGCCTACCACTATGTGCGCGGATTCTGGGAGGCGCTGGTGTGCGGTGTGCTGGTTACGCTCGGACCGCTCCACATCGCACAGTTGCAGAACAGCCACCTTAACCTGTTCAGCCTGCACTGGATCCCGTTCTATATCTACGCCCTGGCATTGCTGGATCGCGGCGCGGAGCGCTGGCGCATTGCATGCGCTGCGGCAATCGCCGCGCCGGTCGTGCTTTCCGACTGGTACTGGGCATCGATCTGTGGCGTACTTACAATTGTATGGATGGCTGCACGGTTCGCAGCAGTTCGTGAGCGCCTGATCCTCGCCCGCCATTATGCGCTGTTTGCGATTGGAACGCTGATCCTGCTGGCGCCGTTTCTCGCCGGGATGCTTATGCGGCGTGACGTATTACCGATAGGTCACCAGGCGCGTGACGCGATCTTGGAAGCATATGTGTACAACTCGTCGGTCGACCTGTTCGGGTTATTCTTTCCGAATGTGTACCAACCGCTGTGGGGGGCGCAGGTCGAGCAATGGATGCGCCCGGTTGCCGAATACTTCGCTCCAAGCGTCTGGTATGTTCCGGCGGGATGGACCCTGATGGCGCTGGCGATTATCGGCGCGCGAACCGTCTGGCGGCGCGAGCGGCACCTGGCGTTCACTGCCATCGTGCTCTGGGTGTTGGCGATGGGTCCTGGTCTGCACATCCTGGGGAAGGACACGGGCATCCCAATGCCGTATGCGCTGCTTGATCGGCTTCCGCTGTTCGGGACAGCGCGCAAGCCAGCGCTGTTTATCGCGCCGGTGCTGATGGTGATGAGCATCGCAGCGGCGCAGGGGCTGGCGCAGTTGCGCCGGGGGACGCCAGATGTCTGGCGCATGCTACCGGTAGCAGGAGCGGTAATGGCAGGGTTGTTCGAACTCTGGCTGCCGTCAGGGCGCGTCTTCCTGCCGCTGGAGCGCCCGGCGGTGTACGAACAGATTGCAGCGCGCCCCGGCGCCGTCGCCGACCTGCCGCTCGATGTGCTCGAAACAAGCCGCACCTTACGGAATCAGATCGTCCACGGTCAACCAATCATCGGCGGGTTCATCGCGCGCCGACCGGCGTATGAGACGTTCAATATGCCGCTGCTGCGCGCCATTGGAACAATGCAAGCATTACAGCCAGATATTGTTCCGCTCGACCAATCCACGGTCAGAGCGATGCAGTGTTTCGCGCCGGTGCGCCACGTGGTGGTGCGCACCGACCTGACGACGGCGCGTGAGCAGGAACAGGTCGCGGAAACGCTCGGAAGGTTGATCGGGCATGCGCCGACGCCGGTGTATGAGGATGCGCAGTATCGCCGGTACGAACTGCCCCGGTTCGCCGACGCCTGCCGTCCCTTCGTGTATGCAGGCAAAGGATGGGACGACGTGGAGCGCAACGATAACGGTCGGCATCGCTGGGGGAGCGCCGACAACGCGATCTGGCTGGTCAACCCGTATGATGCGCCAATCCATGTGACGCTGGCGTTGACCCTGGCGTCTTACGAGACGGCGCGACCGGTGGAACTGTGGCAGGATCGGCGGCTGATCGCGCGTTGGGAGGCACCGCGTTCGGTACGCACCTATCGCATAGGAGTGACTGCACCGCCGGGACAGACCCGATTGCGCCTGCGTGCGCCGACGACGTATGACCCGCAATCCCGACGTGATCTGAGCATTGTAGCGTTGAACATACATATAACCGGTTATACGTTGAACTCTCAACCATGATGACCCAACCATCCGCTGTACCAACCGAACTCGAGCAGGCGATTGATCCCTGGCTGCGGCATATGCGCTGGCGGCGCGACTTTACGCGCTGGCGCGAGCGGCGCATCAATCAGGAAGCGTACCAGAGCGACCGGCTTGCCCGTCTGGAACAGATTGCCGGACGGGTCGATGGAGTGCGACTGCTCGATCTCGGCGCCGGCATGGGCGGCTTTGCGGTTGCGGCAGCGCTACGTGGCGCGCAGGTTGTCGCCAGCGAATATAATCCAGCCTACTGTCGGATCATTCTGCTGCGCGCGGCGCGTTACCACCTGCGCGTGCCGGTGATCAACACCGCTGGCGAAGCGTTGCCGTTGCCTGATGCAGCATTCGATGCTGTGGTATGCTGGGATGTCATTGAGCACGTGCAGTCGCCGGAACAGGTGCTGCGCGAGATTGCGCGGGTGTTGCGCCCTGGTGGCGTGGCGCTGATAACGGTGATCAACCGACGAGCCTGGATCGATCCGCACTACCATATGCGGGGGATCAACTGGATGCCGCGCCCGTTTGCCGAATGGTTGATCGCGCGCCGCGGGCGCAGCAAGCAGGGCGCTGCGTTTCGTGATATGCAGCGGTTGAGTGACATGCACTATTTCGAGTACCAGACATTCACGGCGCTCGCGGCGCGCTGCGGATTCTGCGTGCGCGATCTCCGCGAAGAAGAACTGCTGCGTGGAACGCTCTCCAGTCCGAAACCGGCGCACCGCATCGCGCGAGCGGCGCTGCGCCGCCTGGGGTTGGAGCGCGCTGCGTATCGCCTGCAACGCGACTGGTACACCGGCATGTTTGAACTGGGACTGGTCAAACAGTAGCAATGGCAACCGAACCGACAACCAGTCGCGCCCCTTCGCTCGCCAGCCAGGTATCGCGCGCCGTTGTGTGGAACGCGGTGTTCGTGCCGCTGCGCATGATCGCCGAAATTGTCGCAACGCTGCTCAAACTGACGGTGCTGCCGTTGACCAGTTACGGCTTGCTGGCGCTGGTAAGCGGCGCCAGTAATGGACTGGGCACCTGGATCGACCTGGGAACAACCCGTGCGTTGCCGAAGTACATCCCTGAAACGAACCGCACCGGCGGACCACGCGCAGTGTTGCGATTGCTCTTCGCGGTGCTTGTGGCGCAGGTTGCCGTCCTGACCCTCGTGTTTGCCGGATTGATCGCAGGGTACGACC
Source organism: Roseiflexus sp. RS-1 (assembly GCF_000016665.1). Lineage (NCBI taxonomy): Bacteria > Bacillati > Chloroflexota > Chloroflexia > Chloroflexales > Roseiflexaceae > Roseiflexus > Roseiflexus sp. RS-1. The sequence continues at coordinate 1,053,470 of NC_009523.1, read as the reverse complement.
GCTACATCGGCGAGTTGCAGGGCAAGGTGCTTGCCGATGGACGCATTCCGCCTGTCGAGCAGATGACCCTTGTACGGTTCATCGATGAGTCTGGCTGGCTCATTATGCTCACCATCCTGATTATGCTCTTCCTGGGCATCTGCTACGACATGCTGATGGCGTACCTGAACAGTTTTTTCAAGCAGCGCGCCTGGAACAGTGTGGCGCTGGCAGCGGGTTTGTTGCCGCCATTGTTGAGTGCAACGGCCATTCTCATCAGCCGGCTGACTCCTGATCCTGACCGTAGTGCAATCATCGGCGTGCTGATCGCCATGTTCGTTGCCCCCGCGATTGCCGTTGCGCTGGCCGCATGGAACGTGTACCGTTTGTGGAAATCCGATATCCGCTCCTGGTCGGATGACGGACAGGAAGCGCCCGACCTGTCGCTTGCCAATGCCCTGCCGTCCGGTTTCGTGCGCTACTGCGCGGTTTCATTCCTTATGACGGTGACCGACTTTCTGGCAAGCAAGTCGTTTGCGGTGTTTCTGGCGAACGACATCAGCGATGTCGCCCTGCTCTGGGCTGGCGCGTCGGTGGTTGGGATGGTGCTTGGCTACCTGTACACACCGATGGTTGGCGTTCAGGTGCCGCTGTTCACCAGGGTGCGCGCAGGTGAGGGCGGAACGCTTTTGGGCGCATATCAGTCGCTGGCGCGACTTCAAGCGCTGCTGCTCATCCCCGGCGCCGTGGGATTGATCCTGCTGGCGCGCCCGGTGCTCACCGTGCTGACGCCGCAGTATGTCGATGCTGCATCGCTGGTGTGGGTGCTCGTGCCGTGTCTCTTTCTGGAGAGTATGTTGACCACCGCATACAACGCGCTGATCGTCTACGAAAAGCTGGGCGTCATTGTGATTTCGCGCTTGCTGACACTCTCAGTCGTTCCGTTGCTGGTCCTGCTGTCGCCGCTACTGGGCATCGCTGGCGTGGCGCTGGCATTCGGATTGGCGCGTGTCCTGGGGGGATTGTGGGTGACAGTAAGCGGATACCGGTTAATGGGATTACGCTGGCCCTGGCGGTTTACATTGCGCGTTCTACTGGCGAGCAGCGTGATGGCGCTCCTGGTAGCGGGGATGGCGGCACTGTTGCCAAACCTTCCGCCGCATGCCAGCATTCTTGTGCGGTTACGCGAGGCAGGGTTGCTGACATGCGTGGCGTTGCTGGGCGCAGGTGCATTCATTGCAGCGCTGCGCGCAACCGGCGGGCTGGAACCGCAGGATCGTGAGCAACTGGCGAAGATGCGTCTGCCGGGGCGTCGCTGGTTGCTGCGCGTCTTATAACGACACGAAGGCGCCTGTGGTCAAGCCATGCGCATTGCACTCTACAATCTGACAACGACAACAAAGTTTGGCGGTGTGGAAAGTTTTGTATGGGACCTGGGGCGCGAACTGGCGCGTCGCGGGCACGCAGTGACAATTATCGGCGGAGTGGGGAAACGCCGTGAGCTGGCGCCGGGAGTTCGGGTGCTGATGTTCCCGTTTATTGATCGCTATCGGTTTCAGACGCTGCCGTTGCTCCGCCGCGCATATGCCGAAGCCAAACTGCTCGAACGTCTGTCCCTGGCAATCGCTGCACTGCCGGAACTGATCGCTGGCGGATACGACATCATCCACATTCAAAAACCGTATGACCTGGGTCCGGCGCTCCTGGCGCGACGCCTTGGCGGAGCGCGGGTGGTGCTGGGGTGCCACGGCGAAGATTTCTATCCGGGCGACACACTGCTCGCGCCGCGCATCGATGCCGCAGTATCGTGCAGTCGTTTCAATGCTCGCACTGTGGCAACACGCTACGGGTTCGAGCCGACTGTCGTGTTCAACGGGATCGACACGAACCTGTTTCGTCCGACAGCGCCCGATCCCAACATCGTTCGCACCGATGGAACACCGCTCCTCTTGTGGGTCGGTCGGCTGCAACCCTGGAAGGGGGTCGATGTTGCTCTCCACGCCTTACAGGAGATTCCGCGTGCGCATCTGATGATCGTCGGCGATGGCGAAACTCGCGCAGACCTGGAGCGACTGGCACAGGAACTGGGACTGGCGGAGCGGGTACACTTCCTGGGCGCCCTGCCACGTGAACGTCTCCCGTCGATCTACGCCGCAGCCGATCTGCTGCTCGCCACCAGTTTTGCCAGCGAGACGTTCGGCATCGGTCTGGTCGAAGCGCAGGCGTGCGGGCTGCCGGTTGTCGCATCGCGCTTCGGCGGCTTCCCTGAAGTGATCGACGAAGGACACACCGGACTCCTCGTGCCGCCACGCGACCCGACTGCGCTGGCAGCAGCGGTGCGCACACTGCTCAACGATCCGGAGCGCCGTCGTGCAATGGCTGACGCTGCGCCGGGTTGGGCTGCACAGTTCTCGTGGTCTGCTGTGGCAGATCGGGTGGAAGCGGCATACCGGGCTGCCTGCAACAGTAAGATGTAACGGTATAAGGAAACCTGTGCGCGTTCTGATCATTGGACTGGGCGGCATCAGTCGCCATTTTCGCAACTGGCCCGAGCGGACGCTTGGTCAGGCGCTGGTGCATGCCGGGCATGAAGTCTATGCCCTGACCTACTGGCAACCTGAAGCACCACATCTTGGTCTGGTCGAGCGCGCCGAAACGATCGATGGCGTTCGGGTCATACGGGTGCGCCCGCGAATTGCGCCGAACCGCGATCTTGTTGCTGTGCTGCGCAACATTCCACGTCCAGATATTGTGCATCTGATGCATCCGCGCAATGTGCTGGCATGGGGTGCAGTGCGCTGGTTGCGGCAGGAACGTGTGCCGGTCTGCTGGACGTGGCTCGGACCGTACCACGACCGCTGGCTGGTGGATGATCGTGAGCGTCCATATGAGCGTCCGCCCCACCCTGAGCGCCTGATTTTCACCTGGTTCGACCTGGCGCGCCGGGTGGCGCGTGAACCGTTGCGCCTGCGCGATCACTGGCGAAACTTTGCGATCCACGCTCCACTGAAGCACGTTAATCGCTTCATCCCCTGCTCCCGCCACGAAGCCGGGGTTCTGACGCAACTCGGCTTTGGCAAACGGGTGGGACCGGTTGTACCGCTCTGGCTCGACATGGAGTTTATGCATGGTCCGGCGCCGGCGCCGCCTGCCCTGACCCGACCGATCATTCCGTATATCGGGCAGTTGACCATCCGCAAATGCTACGACATGATCATCGATGCCATGCCGACAATTGTACGTCGATACCCGCAGGCATCTTTCGTGTTCGTCACCCACAACCAGGCACAACGCGCTGATCTGATGCGGCGAGCTGCAGCGTACGGCATCGAGCGCAATCTGCATTTCCCTGGTACGATCAGCGAAGAAGAGAAACTGGCGCTGTTGCGCGCCAGCGATGTACTCCCTTTTCCTTCCCGCTACGAAGGGTTTGGCCTGCCGCTCCTCGAAGGCATGGCTGCCGGTGTACCGGTTATCTCGACCGATATCCCCGTTGTAAATGAGATCGTTGTTCATGGTGAGAATGGGCTGCTCATCCCTTACGATGACACCGATGCGCTGGCGCGCGCCATCCTGAGCGTTCTCGATGATCAAAACCTGCGCAATCGCCTGATAGCAGGCGGTCAACGTGCGCTGACCGAGCGTTTTGCGCCAGAGCGTCTGGTTCGTCACATCATTGATGTGTACGAGGACGTTCTGGCAGAGCGTTGAGGTTTTTCAGATACCGCCTCTACTCCGTGTAGGTTCAGGCAAAGACCATTTGGTTGACGAAACCATTGAGTGGCACTATTATTGCGTCATCCAAAAATGGTAGTTGCTATCATTGACGGACAGGGAAACCACTGCGAACGATCAGGAGCAGGCGATGACACCCGACGCCTGTATTGTCCTGCCCGAACCGATCCAGCGGCGCGGCGCTGAACTGCTCCACCTGCAATGCTGGCTGTGGGGCTGCGATATTCGTCGTGGTGAAGGGAATCTCCTGCTGGCGTATGGGTTCTCTCGTCAGCGACCGCCATCCGGTGCAGTTGGGAGCAGCGCCTATCTGATGGCGCTTGGGTCGGGGACGCATGTCGTGTTGTGGGGCTTCGGCGCCTTCTACGGCAACCCGGCAGAGGGTGGCGTCTATCTCAGGCGGTACGAGTTTACCCCAGTGTGGACTGCGCCGCTCAACGCGCAGCGTTTGCCCTGGTTGCCCGACCAGATACACCCCGCAGACATCCCACCGGAACCGGAGACGCGGCAGCGGATGCATCGGCAGTTTGTTGCGCTGCTTGAATGGATCGCGCAGTACGAAATGTGGGTGCGCCACACGTATGGTCTCGCATACCGGCGTCGGTGCGCGGAAGAGTCGACGAAGCACACCTTTCGCATCGCCATCGAGCAACTGGTCGAGGAGTGGCAGCACCTGGCGCACCGGTGCGCCGATCTATCCTGAAGGCAGGAGACGAACCATTGTGGGATGCCAGCCACGCCATCGGTGCGCCAGGGCAGCGACGCTGTGCTCGCGCCAGCGTCGAGCGCGCGTTACTCCGGCGCGCCGTTTTCCACTTGGGCTGTAACGAGCTATTCGCAGCAGCACGCCTGATCCGGGTACGGCGCGATCCAGTCATCCTTCAGCGTGCAGTTGACCATGACAGATCGCGCTTCGATCAACCCGCATGACCTGTTGCTGATTTGCAATGTTTCACACTTGCTGGTATAATAGCGGATGTCGGGGCCGCGAGGAGTTCGGGCCGACGGAAAGATCAGGCCCCATCGTCTAGCGGCCTAGGACGCCACCCTCTCAAGGTGGAGATCGCGGGTTCGAATCCCGCTGGGGTCACCAGTTCATACGGGCCCGTGGTGTAGCGGTTAACATGGAGCCCTGTCAAGGCTCAGAGCGCGGGTTCAAATCCCGTCGGGCCCGCCAGAAGGCGGCAAAAAGGCTCACTGCGGTGAGCCTTTTTGATTCGCGAGTCCACTGCAAAAAGGGTATGTCACCCTAGAGGCGCAGCGTTCGCAGAGAAAGATGCCACATTGCGTCACGCACACGCACGCTTCGCTATGCATCCATCGTGTTTCGTTTTTGTGACTCTCCGCGCGCTCGTCGTCTCAGCTATGCGTTTTTCCAGCGAAGTCATTCATGCTGGCTTTTCCCCGTCGCTGTTGATCCTGCCCGCTTCCGGTTGAACCATCGTCGGATCGCCTGCACCGATCAGATCGTCGCATAGAGCACCTTTTCTTGCTCCAGGATGTGCGCCCGAATAGTGGGTTTCAAGCCCGCGCGGGGTACCAGGTCAACCGGACGCCGAAAGAGATCTGTCAGTTCGCGCTGCATGCGGCTGAGCGCCAGGAATCCGATCCGCGCGCCAGGCTCAAACTCTACCAGGACATCTATGTCACTGTCCGGTCTGAAATCGCCGCGCACCACTGATCCGAACAGCGAGAGCTGTCGAATGTGGCGCCTGCGGCAGAATGCTTCGAGTGCCTGAAAAGACACATCTGAAAGAGACGACACTGTTTGATCCATGGTGAACTCCCTGCTTATGTCAAAAATGAGTGGCAACAGACATACCTGGACTGTTCAGCGACTCGTTCAGCATCGGTCGGCCTGAGCGCGCTCTTTGTCGGCTTCCTGCACACGCGCTGCCGCTTCCTCACACGCGACTGCTGTCCAGCAAACATCCCAGAAGGCAAGGCAGGATTCTTGTTTATTGTAGCGCAAGAAGGGATGAACCATCGCTGCGTCTCTTTCTCACCGACGCTATCGTACATCAGTACCTCATCCGTCCCTCGCACGCGGTTTGTCGCTCCGTGTCCGCAGTGCATTCCGTGGTGAGACAACGGCGGGCGCGCAACGTGGCGCTGCGCGTCGCCTGCGCCTTTCCGCTCCCCTGCACAACCGGTCGTCAGAATGTGGTATAGTACGCTCGCTCCATATCCATGTTGCAAGCAGCATTGTCGGATGAGAAGAGCCAGAGGAGAGAGGAATATGGCTGTGCCCACCATTTCGCGGCGGACCTTCGTGAAAACGATGGCGGTCGGTTCAGGCACGATCGCCTATCTCGCAACGGCATTGACGGTCCATGGCGCCGGTCCGGAAGTTTACACGCTTCGGATCATTCACACGAATGATCACCACGCGCGCATCGAGCCGGTCTTCAGCGGGAACAACCCGGTGCACGGCGGCGTCTCGCGGCGCAAGACCCTGATCGATGCGATCCGCGGGGAAGGCGGCAACCAGTTGTTGCTCGACGCCGGCGATGTGTTCCAGGGAACGCTCTATTTTAACCAGTACCGCGGTCTTGCCGATCTGGAGTTCTACAACGCCCTCAAATACGATGCCATGGCGATTGGCAACCACGAGTTCGACATTGGGCAGGGGCCGCTGGTGGATTTTGCGCGCGGTGCAACGTTCCCGCTGCTCAGCGCGAATATTCAGGTTGATCGCTCGTCGCCGCTGGCGGGCCTGATCAAGCCGTGGGTTGTGATCTGGGTCGGTGGGCAACCGATCGGCATTATCGGTGTGACAACCGAGGATACCCCGGTGCTCAGCAATCCCGGTCCCGGCGTAAGGTTCACAAACTATATCGAGGCGGTGCGTCTGGGAGTGGCGTCGCTGCGCCGCGATGGCGTGAACAAGATTATTGCGCTGACCCATGTCGGCATTCAGGCAGACCGCGAACTGGCGCGCCGGGTGGACGGTCTGTCGGTGATCATTGGCGGACATAGCCATACCCCGATGGGTCCGATGATCAACCCGCCTGATCCCAATCGCCCCTACCCTGAAGTTATCGCCTCTCCTTCCGGCAAGCCGGTCATTGTGGCGCATGACTGGGAATGGGGGCGCTGGCTCGGCGACCTGACGATCGGGTTTGATGCCAATGGCGACGTGACGCGCGTCGTCGCAGGGCGCCCCACCGAAGTGCGGCCTGCCATCGATCCAGATGGCGGTTTCGAGAACCGGATCAGGACGTTCAGAGGTCCGCTGGATCAACTGCGCGCCACGCCGGTCGGCGAAACGCGGGTTGCGCTGAACGGCGCCCGCGCTGATGTGCGCTCGAAGGAGACCAACCTGGGGAACCTGATCGCGGACTCGATGCTGGCGAAGACGGCGCCGGCCGGTGCGCAACTGGCGATTATGAACGGCGGCGGTATCCGCACCAGCATTCCCGAAGGACGTATTACGCTTGGTCAGGTGCTCGAAGTGATGCCGTTCGGCAACACGCTCGTGCTTTTGACCCTCACCGGCGCGCAGGTGAAGGAAGCGCTGGAGAACGGCGTCAGCCAGGTGGAGCAGTCTGCAGGACGCTTCCCGCAGGTCGGCGGAATGCGCTATAGCTGGAGCGCCTCGGCGCCAGCCGGGAGCCGCATCACCGGCATCCAGGTCTCTGATGGCAGGGGCGGGTTTGTGCCAATCGACCCGAATGCCAGCTACCGGGTGGTCGTGAACAACTTCATCGCCGGCGGCGGCGACGGCTACAGCGTTTTGCAGCGGGGCACGAACAAGGTCGATACCGGTTTTCTCGATGCTGATGTTCTGGTGGAATACCTGCAAGCGCGTTCGCCGGTCAATCCGCAGGTTGAGGGACGCATCGTGCAGGATGGCGTGTTGCCGGGCGTAGCGGGCGTGGCAGCGCCAGCGCCTGCACCGGTGGAAACGCCAGCCGCGCTGCCGCGCACCGGCGGCGAGTCGCTGCCTGCCTGGTTGCTGGCGCTGGCAGCAGCCGGTGCGATTGGCGGCGGTCTGCGGTTGCGTGAACGTGCGGCGCGCATCGCGGCAGCCAGCGAGCGCGAGACGGTAGAGGTCGAGTAGGCAGCACGGTGTGGCGTGGGAGAGACGCGGCAATGCTACGTCTCTCCCCATCTTGCAATTCCAATGTTGAGTCCACTGCAAAAAGGGCATGTCACCGCAGCGGCGCTGCGTTCGCAGAGGAAGATGCCAGAGCAAGTCGCTCCAATGCGTGCGCATATTTTTGAAGCTCTCTGCGCGCCTGGCGTCTCAAGGGCATGTCACCGCAGCGGCGCTGCGTTCGCAGAGGAAGATGCCAGAGCGAGTCGCTCCAACGCATTATGCTTCGCCGCGCATATTTCTGAAGTTCTCTGCGCTCCCGGCGTCCCGGCGGTGCGTTTTTGCAGCGAAATCAATGTTCATCCAGCACAGGAGCCATTATGACCGCCGCTGACGTCATTTCTGCCGAACAACGTTACCTGCTGCAAACCTATGCGCGACCGGAATTCGTCATTGAGCGCGGCGAAGGATGCTATCTCTACGATAGTGAAGGTCGTCGCTACCTGGACTGTGTTGCCGGTATTGCGGTCAACGCGCTCGGCTACGGCGATCCCGACGTTGCGCGCGCAATCAGGGATCACGCCAACGGACTGATCCATCTGTCGAACCTGTACCACTCGCGTCCGGCGGTCGAACTGGCGCAGACGCTGGTCAATCATACATCGTGGGCGGATCGGGTCTTCTTCTGCAACAGCGGCGCAGAGGCGGTCGAGGGTGCGCTAAAGTTCAGCCGCCGCTATGCGCGTGACATCCACGGCGAAGGGAAGACGACGATTGTGGCATTCAGCGGCTCATTCCACGGGCGCACGATGGGCGCCGTGGCGGTGACGGCGCGCGAAAAGTATCGTCAACCGTTCGAACCGGTGATGCCAGGGGTGCGTTTTATCCCCTTCAACGATAGCGCTGCCGCAGCTGCCGCCATTACCGACGATGTGTGCGGCGTGATCGTCGAACCAATACAGGGGGAGGGTGGTCTCAGCGTAGCGACGCCGGAGTTCCTGCGTGCGCTGCGTGAACGGTGCGACGCAGTCGATGCGCTGCTCATCTTCGACGAAATCCAGTGCGGTATCGGACGCACCGGAACGCTGTGGGCGCATGAACCGTATGGCGTGGCGCCCGATCTGATGACGATCGCCAAACCCCTCGGCGGGGGGCTGCCGATCGGCGCGATCCTGATGCGCCAGAAAGTTGCGCAGGCGATCCACACTGGCGATCACGGAACGACGTTTGGCGGCGGTCCGTTCGTTACCGCAGTCGCGCAAACGGTGTTCCGCAAAATCGCCGATCCGACGTTCCTCGCCCATGTGCGCGAAGTCGGTGACTACCTCGGCGAGGCGCTGGCTGACCTGCAGGCTGCCCGCCCCAATGTTGTGCTGGAAGTGCGCGGACGTGGTCTGATGCGCGGCGTGGTGATCAATGGTTCTTCCAGCGCGGTGCGCGAAGCAGCGCACAATGAAGGTCTCCTGATCGCCACTGCCGGTGATGATGTGTTGCGCCTGGTACCGCCCCTGATCCTGACCCGCGCTCAGGTCGATGAAGCCATCGAGAAACTGACCAGAGCGCTGGACGCCGCATCCTGAGCGTGTGGTTGAACTATGGAGAGGGTTCCACCCGCCAACGAAAGCAGACGCCTCGTGCGCCATCCTCTCCGCGTGCTCCGCGTCTCGGCGGTGAACAATACATACACCGCCGAGACGCCAAGGGCGTGGAGAGGCGGAGCGCAGCGCTCACAAGGCCGCTTGGACGGGGCTGCACCTGTCGCCGCAAGCGGGCGCCTCGCGCAATGCGGCAGACCCGGACAAGGGTCAACGTCTCTGAGAACTGCTACAATCCGGTATTCGCCTCGTGCCGTGAGGCTCATGGAGATTGAGCATTCTAGCAGTTCTCACGGGGGTTGAACCTGGTGAACGAGGGTGAACACTCCCGGAGTCGCGCCCCTCACACGGCGACCGAAATGAATTTCGGTCTCCATTCCGCTGGCAGCGCGCGGCTCCGCCTCCCGTCCCGATGCACGGCGCATCTCCGTTCGGAGCACATCGGTGCGCCACGTCCAGATCCCATCCTGCCGCTGGCGACGAACGGAAGGATAGACCGTCTGCCGTGGCGGGATGTCGTGAGGAAGCATCCGGCAGGCGAACCCACGTGACAGGACGGAGACGATAGCACGCACCATCCCGCGGGAGGAATGCACCCGATAGCGCCCCTGAAGTGGAGATTTGGATGGTCATCCCGTCTCTGTAGCCAAAGGGCAGCCTCAGGTTCTGGAGGATAGGGGACCGCGTAAGCGTTTGCAGGCAGGCGCCTGGCCTTCAAGGTAATGCTGAGTGGTGCGAATGTCGGCATGCCCCATGAGTTGTTGGATATCGTCGAGCTGGTAACCGGCCTCTTTAAGCCGGTGAGCGAAGGCAGCGCGCAGGGTGTGGGCGGTGGCGCGTTTGGTCATGCCTGCGGCATGGACAGCGGCGGTGATGGCCTTCTGAACACCGCTGGGGTGGAGGTGATGCCTCTTGACGACAAGGGTACGGGGGTCTACGGAGAGGTCACGGGAAGGGAAGACGTACTGCCATTCCCAGGAGGTGGCTGCTCCCGGATATTTGCGCGCCAGCGCTGGCGGCATGGAGACCGGAACGTCAAGGTGAACCTCATAAAGGCGGCGGACCCCCTCCAGGTGGGCGCGGAGGCGTTGGAGAAACCGCTCCTCGTCTGGGAGGAAGGTCACGCGGTCGCGGTTGGACTTGGTGTTGCGAACGGTGATGAGGGAGTTCTCAACATCGAGGTCCTGGATACGCAGGCGCAGCGCTTCGAGCAATCGCAGTCCGCTGCCGTAGAGAAGGCAGGCGACGAGGTAAGGCGTGCCGTCCAATTCGGCGAGGATGCGCAGGCATTCGTCATGGCTGAGGTAGGGCTGGACGTAGGTGCTTTTCTTCGCGCGCAGGGCGTGCACATCGCCGAGGGGGATGGCGAGAACTTCCTGATAGAGGAACAGAAGGGCGGCAAGGGCCTGATTCTGAGTGGAAGCGGAAACCTGCTCGCAGGCAGCGAGGTGGGTGAGGAAGGCTTCAACCTCCGGTGCGCCCATGGCGGCGGGGTGGCGGAGTTTGTGGAAGCGGACGAAGCGTTCGTACCAATGGAGGTAGGCTTTCTCGGTGCGGATGGAATAGCCACGCAGGCGGATGGCGTCGCGGATGCGATCGGCCAGTTTTCTCTCCGGCATGATGGTGCTCCTGCTTTGACAGAAATTTCCGTTGTATGATAGCATGAGCGTGTAAGTCCCTGGTCAACTGTGGCTGTCGTATGGCATAACATAGAGAGTCACGCAAGATAACATAGAGAGTCGAGATAAGTACAAGTTAGCCCGCTACGGTGAAGTGCAATGAGCAAACACATCCTTTTCGGAATCGCATTAGCAGTACTCCTCTTGAGTGGATGTGCTTCCAACCCTGATGTTCAACTGGTTGAACTCAGTAAAAACACTGTTGTCTATGATGAGATAGTCCGCATTAACAACTGCGGCGGCAAAGGCGATAGCGAACAAACCAAGTCACGGGACTTTGCAACCACTGTTGAGTTTGAAGCAGGCGTTTCCGCGGGGTATCAGTCCATTGTGCAAGGTAGCCTTTCCGCCAAGTACAGCGAGTACCGAAATACATCTGTAAGCCAGCGTTTGGTTGCGCCGCCTGGGACGAATATGGAGTTTGTGTTACGCTGGTCTGATGATGTGCGGGCTGGAAACGTTCAGGTGAATGGCAAGAGCGGGACGTATGAAGTGCGTATTCCTGTCTCGGTGGAGCAGGTTTCAAGTAGGGATTTGGGATGTGGTATCTCTGCTGTGCCTGTACAACCGACTATACCAAGTATCCAACCCAATCCACAATCCTCTTCGAGTACTCTTATGTGTAAGATTGAGTTCTTAGGCGAATGGTTATATCAACAGCCACGCGCGCCTATGCCTCCTCCTGCAGGTCCAAACCAAGTTATATTTGCACATGGTGACATTGATAACTCTGGTACATGCCATGTAAAAGAGTTTGGCCCAGGTGAACCTGTTCAAGGACTCGGCCTTGGCAGTTTCAAACTCTGGCTAATTACGGGTTCTCCCGAATGTATCAAGGATTATGAAGACTATCTTCAGCGCGGCGCAGCATCACATGCTGGAACATCATGTCCTTATCTCCCATAGATAAAAGCGGGCTAACCCGCGCATCCAGCCGACAGCGCTCCGCTTCGCTCCGCGCTGCGGCTGATGCGCCAGCCGTTGGGCCGTCCATCTCAGCAAGTAGCGGTCTGCGAGGTTGCACATGGATAATGTCAATAAGGAGGACACTAATGGAAAAATGGGAATATTGGACAGGTTTTTTGTGGGCTAATATCGAAAATGAAGGCGCAAGGGAACTTATAAAGAAAAGATGGCCAGATTGGAAGAATCCACCAAAATATGCACCTCAAACCATGATACCTGCACTCAACAACTTTGGAGAGCAAGGTTGGGAATTAGTACATATGGAACCAGTGGCAGGAGTTGTTGGCGTAAACTACGATATGGCTTTCTTTGATAAGGCAGAGTGGAGCAATGCTTATTTTTGTGTCTTCAAACGCAGAAAGCAGGAGTAATCCGTCAGGTTGATTTCACTCTACTGAATCATGTGGGGATGGATTGTTCGAAAAGATTTGTAAAGGCTGCAGGGCGTATTCGGGAAGAGGGCGCTGTTTCCTGGCCTGAGGTGGGAAGGAAGCCGGTGGCTTTTCGGATAGTGGGCGCTGTGGGAAGAGCGCGCCGGTTGGGGGCTGGCCGTCCGGAAGTGTGTCTCTCCATTCAGAGAGATGCCCTCAATGCTGGTGGGGTCGGTAGGGTGGCGGACGGTGGAGCAGGCGCTGGGGACAGCGGGCCGTCGGACGTCGGCGCTTCGGATTATGCTCCAAGCGGCGAGAACCCCGCAGGGGGTGAGTAGGTCCAACTGGAGTCCTCGCTGGAATTCAGCGGACAAAGGTGGATAGGTCTTCCGTCCTGAGGATAGCAGGCAGGCCAGCGGGGGGCTGGTGGGGGAGTGGGCCGGTTTGCCTGAGGCGCTTCTGGCGAAAGGGGTTGGCGGCCCAACCTGCGCTTTGAGCCGACAGGCCTCCCTTCGGTCGGCCTGCAGCTCAAGCGCGGGCCGTTAGCCCGCTCACTGCGGACAGGATGAACAGAATGGGCGAGTTTCTCGAAAGCGAAAAACTGCATCAGGCGAAATTCAAAGCGAGTTCACCATACTTTTCCAACGCGGCTCGCGCCGATGGAGTCTACAAGGGCAAGTCACGTCCATTTTGTTTGCCTATCGAATGTGCTGAAGAGAACCTGTTTCCCGAAATTCGACAGGCGGCACTTGCCTACTTTGCGTCTCAGGGTATCAAATGGCACGACGGCCAAAATGGCCAACCAAGTAATCATCTTTGCGACTCGCAGGTCTGCTGTGTCAATTTTCTCTTTGCTTTTTCGGACAAGCCTGACGCGCTAGCCAGCGTCTTGCGCCCTGTCTTTCCTGATATTCGGACAATGCTCCCGGTGGAAAACGGACAGTATGTCGCTTTTGAGTGGATAGGTGAAGAAAACTATCTGGGCGAGAAGATCTCGCGTAACGGCAAACGGACACGTGGCGCGAATTTCACAAGTGCAGACGCAATCGTGATGTTTGAGCGGATAGATGGAAAGCGGCAGATTGCCCTGATTGAGTGGAAATACACCGAGTCATATGGTGGGGCGTCGCTCAAAATCGCCAGGAGTGGCACAGACCGCACCAACATTTACAGGCCGCTTTTCAGGCGGGATGATTGCCCAATCAACAAGGAATTGTTGCCCAACTTTGAAGCACTGTTCTATGAGCCGTTTTATCAACTGATGCGCCAGCAGTTGTTAGCCCACGAGATAGAACGGGCGCAGGAATTGGGCGCAGACATCGTATGTGTACTTCATATTGCCCCAGACCATAACGCCGATTTCCGCAGAGTGACTTCGCCTGATCTTGCGCCGCTTGGTGATACGGTGACAGATGTTTGGAAAAAACTGGTGCAACGGCGAGATAGGTTCATCAGCATTAGCACCGAGCGACTATTTGGCGGTTGGTTGATGGGACAGTTGCCAGGAATGCGGGGGTGGTCGGAATACATCAACGCCAGATACGCTTGGGTTCAAGATAGCACAGCGTCATCTTCGTAGGCAAGGCGCGGGCTAACACCGCGTTCCAGCCGACGCCGCTCCGCTGCGCTTCGCGGCGCGGCTGAACGCGACCGTTAGCCAGCCGAACAAGGGACGTGATCATGCAAATAATTTTTTTGGATGAGTCGGGTTACAGTCGGGACTGGAAAAAGCAAATAGATGAGCAACCGTTCTATGTGCTTAGCGCGGTTTGCATTCCGATGAGCAACATTCCTGCAGCCTATGACAGACTGAGAAAAGAAATCAATAAAATAAGTGTGCCAGGACAAAAGAAGCCATTAGGTCGCGGATTTGAGATAAAAGCCAGAGACATTGCTCAAGGCACAGGCTGGTGGCGAGATCACAATGATGAGAGAAATCAAGTGCGAGACTTGTTTTTGTCGTTTCCGCAAAAGGAAAGTGGCACTGCGTTTGTAGTGGTTGTTAACAAAGAAGCCCATCTATCTAAATATGCTTTTCCAGATAATCCTTATCTTTTGTCTTTGAAGTTTATCTTTGAAAGAATCGAGATGTATCTTCAAGATCATGATGACTTTGGCTATTGCATATATGACCAAAACGAAAGGTTAGAACAAGACCTTCAAGAACATGCTAATTGGCTATTGACAGAAGGAAGCAGGGGTTGGAATGATGTATTTGAATTCTCGTTGCCTATTCAACGGATCACAGAATTGAGTTTTGGCGCTTCGGTAAACTCGATTGGTCTACAAGTAGCAGATTTCTTTTCGTCTATGACGAATTCGTATTATAAAAGTGGCAAGCCTTCAAATTGTGGCTGGTGGAATTTACTAACCGAATCGCTTCATAAAAAAGGCGGTAAGTTGTTAGGTATAGGGTTGAAAGAGTTTCCGTAAAGGCTGGCTAACACGCGCTTGCACCTGACGCCGCTCCGCTGCGCAGGTGAAGCGCAGGCCGTTAGGCGGCTTCTTTCAGGAGAGAGACGTTGAGCAAAACCACGAACAGGTTACTCAAATTTGTTGGCTACATACTTGATTATGCGCCCATTATCGCCACAGTAATCGTGGCAACATTGGCATCTCTTTCAGCCGTGCGAAGTGGTATAACCACCGCCGAGATGTTGCAATGGGTGCTTGTAGTATTGGCTTTGCTGGCGACGACACAACTTGTTGATAGATTTCGATTGATGAGAAATCTTGATGTTAAAGTCGAGCAATTGTTGGAAAGTGCCCAGGGATTGAAAGGAGCAAACGCTTTCTTTGTTCCACGAATCCCCGATATGGAAGAACGACTACGCCAAGCAAAGTCTATAGCCATCAACGGAATAACGTTGTCTCGTACTAGCGATTCTTTTTGGGGTACCTTTAAGCAGAGAATCGCAGAAGGTGCAAGAATTCGGATTCTAATTGTTGATCCTAATCACCAAGCGCTCGACATTGCGGTAAATCGTTTTCACAAACACCAAGACCCGAACAGGCTGCGCCGCGAATCAGAACACGCTCTAGATAATTTCGAATCGTTGATGGCTGAACAGACTTTGGGCGAAGCCTTTCAAGTGCGTTTGCTCCCATTTGTGCCCCCTTATGGCATTTGGCTCATAGACGCGGATACCCCGAGAGCCGAGATTTGGGTCGAATTGTACTCATTTCGTGATGAACCTGAACCAACCTTCCATCTTCTTCCAAATCGTGATGGAGAGTGGTTTACTTTCTTTCAACGTCAATTTGAAATAATGTGGAATGCCAGTAAGCAGTGGAAACCTGAGAAAAACGCCGCCTAACACGCGCTTGCACCTGACGCCGCTCCGCTGCGCTTCGCGGCGCAGGTGAAGCGCAGGCCGTTGGGCGGCACGGTCGCAGTAGGCGTGCCGGAGGCAACTTAACGATCTTTCACAGGAAGGAGAAGATCGATTTTGGAAAACATGATGGCATATATAAACATTGGAACTTCTGTTATGCTTTCCGTAATACTCTTCATGGCTGGCGTGGCTAAGATATCTGACCTTGTTTATACTGAACAGATTATCAGGAAGTTCGCTTTTCTGCCAAAAGAGATTGCGCCTCTCATCAAGGTTTCATTGCCAGTGGTGGAGATAACCATTGCGATAGCATTGCTTTTCCCTTTCAGCGCGGCTTATGCCACCCTCGCGTCGGCTACACTTTTTGCGATGTTCGTAATTGTGCTAACTATTGCTTTTTTCCAAGACAAAGATACTCCATGTGGTTGCTTTGGAGCATCTAGCCAAGAAAGGATCACTGGGCTAACTATTGGTCGCGCAGGATTGCTTTTTTCGGCATCGATACTTTTGCATCTAAGTTACCTTGATCCTTTATCGTGGGTAACCATTGGCAGCTTCTTGTTTGCTCTTTTGGGTTGCTGCCTCATATTATGGACGTTACTCATCTCCTCCAAAACAAATGCTATCAACACTGATACTGTTGCTAGAGGTCGCCAATTTCTGAGCAGGCGTGATGCCATCAAGATAATCGTAGCCATCATTGCAGGGGTTCTATTGCAATCTACCAAAAGCGTCAGCGCTCTTGCCTGTTGCCGATGCGAATATCAACGACATTATGATCCACCTACCAACTGCTGCACATCGAACCCGCCAAACTACACTCATAAGCATCATTACTGGCGGCGATGCTACAACATTTGTACGGGTCAAAGGGGAGGTTGGCACAAGATCCAACCCGACTCTTGCCAATGCGAGTGCGGGACTTGCTCAGATAGCACATGGGTTCAGAACGAGTGTTGTTTTGCATCTGAGTGTTGCTGCAATATGGGCATCTGTGAGTGTGGATGTCCGTGCTGAAATAGGAGGTTCTGACAAATGCGATGGAATCTTTACACAGCCCTCTATGTCCTTCTACTAGTTGGGTGCACCATAACCCCGCCAGCAACGATTTTATCTCCTAATGCCACCAGCTCTCCGCCATTGATACAGAGAGCAAGCGGCATTGCTGAATTGACGCCGACTGTTAGCGACTAGACTTCATCAAGATTCGTTTTGATTTTTGGACTGCTTTTTGCGTTTCAGCCAAATTCGGAAGTTATGCAGCCCGCAACATGTTTCCATGACCATATCCCGAAATTCGGAACAACTGAAGCGGATAATGTCGTGAATGATTCGATACCGCTTGATATCGCCGATAACATGTTCAATACGAACGCGAACGGATGAGATACGCCGGTTTTCCTCCTTTTCCTGCGGCGTGAGGGTTCCATTGCGCGGCTTCTTCTTTGGCTGCATAATCTGGACGCCAGGCAGGGTAAATCCTTGAAATCCGGCGTCTTGATAGAGAATGCTCGCGTTTGGAAGGGTGTATCCCGCTTCATCCGCAATACATTTATCGTGGACCCTTCCTTCGTAGGTGTCACTCAAAAAGTGAATAGAGCCAAACTCATCAATGATGAGAACGTTCTTAAGCGTATGTCGTTTCTTCTTACCGCTGTAATACAACTCCCGGTCGACTTTGTCGCTTGGACGGCGAATGGGACGTTCTACGCCGTCATGGATAAAAAGGGGGGCGCTTTTGTCGCATGCGACGGTTCTTCACACGACGGTTCTTCACACGACGGTTCTTCACACGACGGTTCTTCACACGACGGTTCTTCACACGACGGTTCTTCACACGACGGTTCTTCACACGACGGTTCTTCCTGCAATCGCCTCGCCAGGTCGTCGGCAGTGCGCGCAGGCAGGAGATTTTGCTGTGAAAGCGCATAGTTCAGCGCTCCGTGCAAAAGATGCACCCATTTGCTTACGTTTGATTGGCTCATTTGAAAGAGGTGTCCGTGCATCACTTGCGTTGGGTTTTGTTTTAAGTAGGTCAAAATAAAGAGCAATTTATCTTCTGTTGTCGGAAGCGGCGAGTTTGCATACGAGACGTAGCGACGACAATATCGGACGCGGCCATCAATCGTGCGACGTTTCATATACGCTTCAAATGCGGCGTGGAAGATCGGAACCAGCGCGTGGAACTCTTCAACGGTCAGTCCGGTCATAGAGCGTAATTTCTCCGGATTTTCGATAATGGATCGATACTTACACATCGTTTTTCTCCATTTTCAGATTGTACAAAAATAGTATATCACTAAATCTTGATGATGTCTACTCATCACCACAAATTACTTCAGATGAAGGAGGCAAAATGGCAGGGCAGTTTCTTTATTATGAATATGAATACTTTCAACTTGAGGGTATTCCGCCATATCCAAGTCCGTACCTGACGATCGACAGCATTGACAGGTACTGGGTTGATGTGAATGACCCCAATCGGTTCAGATACGAGCGTTACTACCGCACACGCGAAACCGAACCCAAAGAGGGCGTCGAAGTGAGCCGAGTTGGAACAGGTTTTGGTGGGGTAGTGGAAGAGTGTCAACGCTATGAGGAGAAAGTGGAATGTACTCAGCAAGCCATCACCACCACGTTAACTCACGACGAGTGGCTCAATAATACCACTCACTTGAGTCGCAAATTTCTCAACAACATCAATTCCCCGGCTACAATTGGGGGTTATGAATATAGGGGTATCGAGAGCGACGAGCTGTGGGGTGACGTTCATGTATTCGAAAGACGCGGGACGTTATCTGCTAGCGACATCTACCCCAACTTCCCGATAGTCGAAACGCTGAAATTCGATGTAGCTCTCGGTAGGACTGTTGAATGGCGACGCATCGTGATCGATGGAGACAAATCCGTTATCCACGCTATCTCTCGTCTTGTGAAATGGGAACTGCTTGATGCTTCTGCGGTATCCGCAGACTTATTCTTAACAAGAGAAGCAGCAGAAAAGTGATAGGAAAACAAAGGCCAGACCCGCGCCGTTCCGCTTCCACTGAACGCGCCGCCCAACATGCGCTTCCAGCCGACCGCTTCGCTCGCTGCGCTCGCTTCGCGGCGGCTGAAGCCCACCGTTAGCACGCTGCCCGGCAGTTTCAGATTGGTACTTCTGCACATCTTACCACTGATTCAGTTGAAAAAGACATCGGGCTGTGATACGCTATACGCAACAGTGTAGTGGATTAGGCAGGCGCATGGATTTGCAGTTTGAATGGGACGATGCGAAGGCTGCTGCGAATGTGCGCAAGCATGGTGTCAGCTTCGAAGAAGCTATCACCGTCTTCGGAGACCCCAACGCCATCACAATCTTCGACGTTGAGCATTCAGAGACAGAAGACCGCTTCATTGACATTGGGCTATCTGCAGGCGGGCGGGTTCTTGTGGTCGTCTACACAGAACGAGGCCCGCGTATTCGTATCATCAGTTGCCGGAGAGCAACCTCGGCTGAACGGAGACAGTATGAACAGGGAGTTCAAGCAACAGGCTACTGATAACGACGAGATGTTGCCTGAATACGACTTTTCTGGTGGCGTGCGTGGCAAGCACTATCAGGCGTACCGGCGGGGTTATCAGGTTATCGTTCACAAGATGGATGGGACGACTGAAGTGCGGGATTTTGCCCTGCCGGAAGGAGTCGTCATTCTCGACCCAGATGTTCGCGTGTATTTCCCGGACTCAGAGGCCGTCAATCGCACATTACGGGGGCTCATTGGCCTCATGCCACAACAGCATACACCTGGTGAAGCACCCTCGTAGGAGTGGCATTTTAGTCAAGGCAGCGTGCTAACCCGCGCACCAGCCGACCCGCTTCGCTCGCGCTTCGCGCTTGCTTCGCGGGCGGCTGGTGCGCAACTCGTTGGGCGGCAGGAAGCCCATGCACACAAGAAAGGAGCACGAGAATGTTGGAAACAGAAATCACAATCGAACGCCCTCTTGCCACCGTGTGGAAGTACTTTACAGAATGCAAGACCTGGGAAAGGTGGTGGGGTGGTGGGATGAAATCGGCGCAGTGGCACAAAGGAGGCAAACTAGTCTAGACCCTGGGTGGCTCGTCCGAAATTCTCGACATAACTCCAGGGCAAGTAGTTATCATCCGTGGCAGTTGGATAGATACCCGTTGGGAATTTGAGGCCGTTGGCCCCACAAGCACCAGGGTAAGAACAGCGAGCGCCCCGCGCGGAGGCACCTCTTTCTCTGACGGCGGAGCATCACATTTGGCTGAGATGAGAAACTCTTTGAGACGGTTAAAGCAATGCGTGGAAACCGAGACCGCTGATAGAGATCCGATTCCGTCAGATGACAAAGGAGTTTCCGCTCAAAAGAGATGGTGGGAATTCTGGAAGTAGTCTTGCCTAGAGAAACTTTGTTAGCCCGCCCAACACGCGCTTCCAGCCGACCGCTTCGCTCGCTGCGCGGCGCAGGTGAAGCGCAGGCCGTTGGGCGCAGACAGAGATAGGGGTTGGCTATGAACGTACGCGAAATCTCCCTCCAAGATGTCGATATATCTGAATTCAATACGCGCAAGAACCTCGCAGATGGTCAGTATGACAGCACCATCGAAGACCTCGCGAAAAGCATCGAAAAGCAAGGGCTTCTCAGCCCCATCACCGTGTTTCAGAAGCCAGATGGCCGTTACGCGCTTGTCGCTGGTCAACGTCGTCTGCTTGCATGCAAGCAAATCGGATGGTCAATGATTCCTGCCATCGTGCGCGACAGTATGACTGACGCTGATGCCACAGCCATATCATTAGTCGAGAACGTACACCGCGCCGATATGAACCCACGCGACAAGGCCGTTGCCTTCAAGGCCCTCCTCGATAGGTTTGGAAATTTTCAGACCGTCAGTCGCGAAACAGGGGTAGGTGTCTCCACGATACGTAAATACGTCCAACTATTGGATCTCGCTCCCCAACTCCAGGAACAATTGGTAGCGGGAGAAGCAAGAAACACAGAAGCCCTCGCCCGACTCGCCCAAAGATTTGATGCTGATAAACAGGTGGAAGTTTGGAACAAGATCAGGGGTTTCACCCAAGATGTGCAACAGGAAATCATCAAGCGTGCTGACCCTGGTCTCGAAAACCTTGATACCCTGGTAGATCAAGCTGCCGAAGGCGCTTTCAACTATTATGTGGTACGGAACTGTCCTTTCGATTGTCCCACTATCCCTGAGTCACTGAAGAAACAGGTAGCCGAGATGGTCGAAGCCTTCAAAGCACAGGGCGTCAAGCAAGAAGTTCAGAAACAATTGCGCAAGACCTCAGGCAAGCGTTCAACCAATTAAGCCACTGCGCCTAACCTGCGCTTCCAGCCGACGCCGCCTATCGGCAGCGCGGCTGAGCTCGATGCCGTTGGGCGACTTCTTCCAGGAGACAGACGTTGGGCAAAACCACGAACAGGTTACTCAAATTTGCTGGCTACATACTTGATTATGCGCCCATCATCGCCACAGTCTTGTGGTGACCCTGGCATCTCTTTCAGCCGTGCGAAAAGGAAACCATACGAACTGAACACGATGTCGAACGTCTCGCCGCGCTGAACCGCATCGTCGAGCCAGTCGTAGAGATCGGCGCGATGAAATGTCGCCGGAATGCCAGACTCAGCAGAGAGCCGACAGGCGAACGCAATCGCCTCATCACTGATATCGACGCCGGTGACCGACGCGCCGAGCCGCGCCAGGCTGAGCGTATCCTGACCGGCGTTGCATTGCAGGTGCAGCAATCGTTTGCCGCGCACCGCTCCAGGCAACTCCAGTTCCTCGGGAAAGAGCGTGCTGCCGCCCTCGCGCAGAAATCGTGCCTGATCGGCTTTGTGACTATTGTGCGCTCTTGTCGCCTCTTTCCAGGCGCGACGGTTGATTTCGTGCAGATCTTTGCGCATAGGAGCGCCTCCCTGTCCATTGTAAAACTCTCCGCGAACGGCGCCCGGCTGACCCATGCTATAATCGCGCAGTGAACAGCACAACGACACCTTCCAGAGCAATCGAGCGCGGTCACTCCGCACCTTTGCTGCGCTCGCGGTTCAAAGGAGAACATGATATGGCTACCCCTCCAGTGTACCAGAATCTGATCGGCGGGAAATTTGTCGACTCGGCGAGTGGGCGCACATTCGAGAATCGCAACCCGGCTGACACCCGTGACATCATCGGGATTTTTCAGGATAGCGACGAACGTGACGTCCAGGCGGCGGTTGAGGCGGCGAAGCGGGCATACCGTCACTGGCGGCTGGTTCCTGCACCAAAACGCGGCGAGATTCTCTTCAAAGCGGCGCAGTTGCTCGTCGAGCGCAAAGAGCAGTATGCGCGCGATATGACCCGTGAGATGGGCAAAGTGCTCAAAGAAACGCGCGGCGATGTGCAGGAAGCCATCGACATGTGCTTCTTCATGGCGGGTGAAGGGCGCCGCCTCTACGGACAAACGACCCCGTCCGAAATGCCCAACAAGTTCCAGATGTCGGTGCGCCAGCCGCTTGGCGTCTGCGGACTGATCACGCCGTGGAACTTCCCGATGGCGATCCCTTCGTGGAAGATTCTGCCAGCGCTGATCGTTGGGAACACGGTCGTTATCAAGCCCGCCTCCGACACGCCGCTCTCAGTGTACAACCTGGTGCAGTGCCTGCTCGACGCCGGCATCCCCGATGGCGTGGTCAACATCGTCACCGGCAGCGGCAGTCGGGTCGGCGAGCCACTCATCCGCCATCCCGATGTCCAGGTCATCTCGTTCACCGGTTCAACGGAAATTGGCAGCAAGGTTGCGCGGGTCGGCGCCGAGGGAATGAAGCACGTCTCACTGGAGATGGGCGGCAAAAACCCGATGATCGTGATGGACGACGCCAACCTGGATCTGGTGGTGGATGGCGCGATCTGGGGCGCATTCGGCACGACGGGGCAGCGGTGCACTGCCACGTCACGGTTGATCGCCCATCGCGCGATCGTCGGTGAACTGACCGAGCGCCTGGCAGATCGCGCTGAACGGCTGAAGATCGGCAATGGTCTTGATGAAACCGTTGAGATGGGACCGGCGATCAACCGGAGTCAACTCGAGACGGTGCAGCGATACGTCGAGATTGGGAAGAGCGAGGGGGCGCGACTAATCGTCGGCGGGCAGGCGCTGCGCGATGGCGATTATGCCTATGGGTTCTTTCACCAGCCAACGATCTTTGCCGATGTGCAGCGCACCATGCGCATTGCCCAGGAAGAGATTTTCGGTCCGGTGCTGTCGATCATCACTGTCGATAGCCTGGAAGAGGCGATCGACGTCGCCAACGACGTGCCCTACGGTCTATCATCGGCGATCTACACCCGCGACGTCAACGCTGCTTTCCGTGCCATGCGCGATCTCTACACCGGCATTGTGTATGTGAATGCGCCGACGATTGGCGCGGAGATCCATCTGCCGTTCGGCGGCACAAAGGGTACCGGCAACGGTCACCGCGAAGGCGGCATTCAGGTGCTCGACGTTTTCAGCGAGTGGAAATCGATCTACATCGATTTTTCGGGAACGCTTCAGCGGGCGCAGATCGACACCTACCAGGTGGGAATGGAGGGATGACGGCGGCGGGGTGTGACGATCCAACGCGCTCACACCCCTCATTCCTCCGGACACCCTCTCTCAACGGTGGAGTTCCTGGGAGAGATGCGCGGTTTTCTACATTCCCGTGCGCTTTTGCCCCTCATCCCCCCAACACCTTTCTCCCAGAGGGGAGAAGCTCTCAAGGGTAGATCGCTTGGGAAAGATGAGTGATTTTCTGCATTCCCGCTTTTGCCCCTCATCCCCTTGCCCCCTTCTCCCACAAGGGGAGAAGGGGGATTTTGGGTGTCCTGATGCCTGAAACGAAAGATGGCACGCAGGGGCTTCCCACAAAATCTATGTAAGGGGGAGAAGGGGGGGTGTAGTCGTGCTGAAGCCCAGAACGAGAGAAGGAACGCAGACGCCTTCTAAAAAAACCTATCCCGTAAGATTACTCCCTTCTCCTACAAGGGGAGAAGTGATGTTTTGATGACCAAATCTGGGAGGTGGAACGCAGGGGAACAGCGCTGCTGTACCCCTGCACGTCCTCGCTGCATGCGTTACGTAAGGACCCTGTCAGTTCAGCGGGGATAAGCGCAGCGACGCTGCGCTTCTACGTCAGAACGGAATATCGTCTTCCTCGATCGGTTGCGGCGTATTGCGCGCCGGAGCACGGGTTGCGCTGGCGCGTGCGGGACCGTTTGACACCGGCGCTGGCATATCAGGCGCCGAAGGGGCTGGAGCGCGACGAGGAGCGCTTCCTACCTCGCGAACGTCCGTCTCTTCCGTATCGACAGCTGGCATACGATCACCCTTTGGCGTCAGGATGATCATATCCTGCGCAACGACTTCGGTGATGTAGCGTTTCTCACCGGTGTTGCGATCATCCCAGCTGCGGGTTTGCAGGCGCCCCTCGATGTAGACGCGCGTTCCCTTCTTCAGATACTCGTTGCAGATTTCCGCCAGTTTGTCCCAGGCGACAATGCGGAACCATTCGGTGTCATCGTGTTGAACGCCATCGCCTGATTTCCAGGAACGATTGGATGCAACACGGAATGTCGTTACTGCGCTACCCTGTGGGGTGAACCTCATCTCCGGGTCCGCTCCCAGATGACCGGTCAGCATGACCTTGTTCAGATCCCGGGCCATGTTAAGCCTCCTCTTCCCGACTGTACCGATTTCGTCCCACCAGGACCTTCGTCTGACCGAAGCGCCCCGGATACCGGCGCGTTGCCGATGGGTTGAGTGTAGCATGCATGTTCCATTCTGTCAAGCACAAAATTTCTGTTTACTATCGGGGCTGGAATGTATGCGTATGTCTGGAGTGTGATAAAATGGTTTAAATCTCGTCCTTCCAGGTGCAACGCGGCACAGCGTTGCACGTCATTGTGGCATGATGCTCACCAGAGAATCGGCGTCCTGGCATCAACCCACTGCCTGGGAGCGAAGCGAAGGTTCGCCCGCTCCATTCGGTCCGACGTGGGTTCCTGCGGCTCAGGGGTACAATTTCGCGCTCTTCTCGCGGCACGCGACGAGTGTAACGCTGCTGATCTATAGCGCCGACGACGTTGTGACGCCGATCTATCGTCATCACCTCGATCCGCGTCGCAACAAAACCCAGCATGTCTGGCACTGCTGGGTTCCGGCTTCCGCCATTCCAGGCGGGCGCTACTATGCGTATCGTGTTGATGGACCGCGCGCACCCGAAGAGGGGCACCGCTTCGATCCGACGAAGATTGTCCTCGATCCATACGCACCAGAGGTCTTCTTTCCGCCGAACTACAGTCGCGAGGCGGCGATGCGTCCGGGTCCGAACGACGGGCGCGCGCCGCTCGGCGTGCTGCCCCGCCACGAAGCGCCCTACGACTGGAGCGGCGATGTGCGCCCGAATCACACCCACGATTTGATCGTCTATGAACTGCATGTGCGCGGCTTTACCGCGCGCGCCAATTCGGGGGTTACACCGGAAGAGCGCGGTACATTCATCGGCTTGACCCGGAAGATTCCTTATCTGCTGGAATTGGGGGTGACGGCAATCGAACTCTTGCCGGTTCATCAGTTCGATCCCCAGGAAGGGAACTACTGGGGGTATATGACCCTCAACTTCTTCTCACCACACAGCGACTACGCTATCGAGGATCCGCACCGCGAGTTCTGCGAGATGGTCAGAGCCATGCATGCAGCCGGTATCGAAGTCTGGCTGGATGTGGTCTACAACCATACGAGCGAGGGCGATGAGCGCGGACCGACGTACTCCTACCGGGCGATTGACAACCGGAGTTATTACCTGCTGACGCCCGACCGTCGCCAGTACATTAACACCAGCGGTTGCGGCAATACGCTGCGCTGCGCCAATCCGGTCGTGCGCACCCTGATCATCGATAGCCTCGATACCTGGATCCGGTCGATGCGCATCGATGGCTTTCGCTTCGATCTTGCATCGATCCTGGCGCGCAATAACGACGGGTCGCTTAATCACGAAGATCCGGCGCTGATCCACGAGATCAGCATGCTCGGTCAGCGCCACGGCGTGCGCCTGATCGCCGAAGCGTGGGATATCAGCGCCTACCTGCTCGGACGCGCCTTTCCGGGGATGACGTGGCGCCAGTGGAATGGCAAGTTCCGCGACGATGTGCGCGCCTTTGTGCGCGGCGATCCCGGCAAAGTCGGCGACGTGATGTGTCGCCTGTATGGCAGCGATGATCTGTTCCCCGATACGCTGGCCGACTCGTATCGCCCGACGCAGAGCGTCAATTTTGTGACCTCGCACGACGGATTTTGCCTGTACGATCTGGTGTCCTACAATCAGAAGCATAATTGGGCGAATGGACATCAGAACACCGACGGAACCGATCAGAACTTTAGCTGGAACTGCGGTTGGGAGGGAGATGAAGGGGCGCCGCCGGAGGTGCTGGCGTTGCGTCGTCGTCAGGCGCGGAATTTCTTCACGCTGCTCATGCTGGCGAACGGCACGCCGATGTTCTGCGCCGGCGATGAGTTCCTCAATACCCAACGCGGCAACAACAATCCGTACAACCAGGACAATGAGACCACCTGGCTCGACTGGGATTTGCTGGAGCGCAATCGTGATATGTTTCGCTTTGTCAAGACGCTGATCGCGTTCCGCAAAGCGCACCCTTCAATCCACCGCAGCCGTTTCTGGCGCGATGACGTGCGCTGGTACGGCGTCAATGGTCCCCCCGACACATCGTATGAGTCGCATGCGTTCGCCTACTGCCTGCACGGAGCGTCGGTCGGCGATTGCGATCTCTATGTGATGATCAACGCCTTTTGGGAAGACCTGATCTTTGCCATCCAGGAACATCCGCCAGGCGGGTGGTGGCGGGTCATCGATACAGCACGCCCTTCTCCCGATGATATTTACGAGGCAGGGCATGAGGCTCCGGTCTGTCAACCGTTCTATACGGTCGGCGCACGTTCGGTTGTGGTGTTGCGCTCGCGCACAGCGCAGGAACTCCTGCGCGCGCAGACTTTCGATGAGAAGCGGTAGGACGATCGATCTACCTTGACAACCCGCCCCTGGCGTGCTACCATTTTACACGCTCCTGGTGTCGTGCCGGTGTAGCTCAGTGGTTAGAGCGAACGACTCATAATCGTTAGGTCACTGGTTCGATCCCAGTCACCGGCACCACCTCTTTTCCCCTTCTCACCGTTCCAGCAACCCGCCATGCCCCAGATCGATAATGTCGCGTCGGGTGATGCGCTCGCCGCTCAGCAATCGCGGCAGCAACAGATCAACGATGTTGGTCGCGCGGGAGCGGACGCAGCCAGGCGCGCCGAGGATCGGTATCCCCTGCGGGGTTCCGTCGTCCAGGTATGCCAGTAAGAGCAGGTTCCCCGGTTCGACCGGCGCACCGTAGTGCTCGATATGTCCACCAGCCATCCGAATACCCTGCGGTGTTACATCATCGCGATCCATGATCGATGTTTCACCGGCAGTAATCAGCAGATCGGCGCCAGCGGCGTGGAGTGCAGCAATCCCTTCCGCCACTTCGTGCTCGTCCAGTGCAGCGTAACGTACCGCGCCCACTGTCGAGCCGAGTTCTGTCACACGGGCTTCGATGGCGGGAAGCACCAGTCGCGTGATGCGCTCGCGCGCTTCGGGGCTGACGACCAGCAGCACGCCAACCTGTCGTTGCTGCAATGGTCGTACTCCTACGACGCCGCCTGCATCGACGCCAATCCGCTCCGCCTGTTGAACCAGCGCTTCGGGCAGCGCAAATGGAATGATCTTGATCGTTGCGACGCGCCTGCGCCGACGGACCAGCGCATGGTTCGGCAGCGTGGCAATGGTCAGTCCGTCGATCGCATTGATTGCCAGGAGCGCTGCTTTTTCCACCACGACCACCCCATCCGCCTCTGCAAGCAGATTCACCCGGCTATGCACGGCGTCGGTCGCCGTCACACCCGGACGGCAGACAACCGCAGCAAGACGCCTGGCGGCTGCGTCCTCATGAACATCACCCGGCTCCAGCACTGCCACGCGCACCGAAGCAATTCCCAGCGCGCGCAGGCGCGTCACATCATCATCGGTCAGGCGCTTTCCCTTCGGCAGCGCCTTATGTCCGGCGGCATCGGCGATATTATGACGTAGAATATGACCGACCGCCTGGTCGATGGGGAGCGTCGCAAGAAACATAGCGCAACCTCATTTATACGTCGAGCAAACGGCGGGCGCGCGTATAAGCTTCAGGCGTATCGATGTCGAGCAACGGGCGCTCATCATCGAAATGGATGAGATGCACCCGCGTCGGATCGCGGGCAATCACCCCACGCGCGCCCTGATCCCCTTCGATGGTCAACAATTCTCCAAACATCGCCCGATCGAACAGCACCGGATTGCCACGCACGCCGGCGAACACCGGCGCAACGACCGGTACGCGCCGGTCGCGCCAGGCATCGATCAGCGCATTGATGATTGCAGCAGTCACGAACGGTTGATCGCCGAGCAGGATGAGCGCTGCCTCGACACCGGCGGAGAGTGCAGCAATACCGGCGCACAGCGAGGTGCTCTGACCCTCCGCTGCGCGCGGGTTGGGCACGATCCGGATCGGCAGGTCGGCGAGCGCCGCTGCAACCGCTGCATCGGCGTCGGCAGTGACGACGATGACCTCATCGAGCGCGGCGGCGAGCGCGGTTGCGGCGATCACGCGCACAAGCGGACGACCGCCCCAATCGAGGAGTTGCTTGGGCTGCCCCATGCGCGATGACGACCCGGCTGCCAGGATGATTCCTGCAATCATAATCAGCGAATGCGCGGTTGTTCGTACAATTCCATGAGCGGCACGCCATACCGTTCAATACGCACGATCGGCTGGCGACCCGCCATCCAGCGTTCGATCTTGGGATGTGCTGCAAATCCGGTCTGCCGGTAGGTAACAATCACATAATCGGCATCCGAGATGTCAGCTGGCGTACCTTCCAGCCCATACCGACTGAACAGCGACCCGGCGCCGGGTGCGAGCGCGACGCGCACATCAGGACGCAGCCGACCGATGAACTGGTAGGTGAGCAGCACATCGTGGCTCCAGTCCTCTGTCCAGACGACGGCGCCCGGCGACGCGTGGGCATTGATGTACGGCAGCGCCTGCGCATAGGTTTCGCACCAGTAGGTCGTTTCCAGCCCCAGGCGCGTCGCTCCGCGCAAGCCTCCCACCGTTTCCGAGTAGTAGGAGAGCAGGTGCGGATACATATGTGCGGCAATCGTCAGGTGTGGTGCGAACAGCACAGCGCACCCAAGCACAACCGCTGGCGTCGTGAAGCGCGCCAGCGCGCGCCGTTCGAGGGCACGGCGCAACGCACGCCCAAATCCGTCGAGCCCAATGCCAGCCAGGGCGGCAACGAAGAGAAATGACGGCATGAACAAACGCTCATTGTCATACACCATCGTGCGCCCCGTCGTCAGCGCCAGCAGCGGCACGAGTACGCCGAGCGACCAGAGCGCAATCTGTGACCCCTGATCACGCTCCGTTTGCCTGGAAGAACGGAGGGCGACAACACCGCGGATCATGCCAGCGAACGCCAGAATCAAGATTGCCAGCGGCGTCACAGCAACCAGCATTACAAACGGGAAGTGCCACGGAGGAGGCATATACGCCTCACCGAAGTACCACTGCCCAATCTCCCAGTGATCCACGGTAATGAAGCGGATGTACGCGATCAACCGTGCCACGGTGTCGTGGTACAGCCAGGGCCAGAACCCGACAAACGTCGGCAGACCGATGATCCCCGCGATGAACATGCGCCGCACCAGAAACGCCTGACGGGCGAACGCCAGCGTCCAGAGAAAGATCATCGGCAGGACGAACAATGCATTGATTTTCGTTGCCAGCGCCGCGCCCCAGGCGACGCCGAGCGCTACATCCCAGGCGACGCTGCTGCGGTGACGGGTATGCCAGAAGAGCATCGTCGCCAGGAAGAACGCGACCGCTGCCGGAACGTCGAGCGCCGCCAGATGCGCATGGAAGAAGAAACGCGGCAGACTGATCAGTGCAACCGCCGACGCAATTCCTGCCCATACGCCAAAACTGCTCGCCACAGCAGTGTACAGCGCACCGACTGCGATGGCGACCAGGATCATATTTCCCAACCGCTGGGCTGGCAGGTCATCGAGAAACTGGCGCGCCATCATCCACACCATTCCCGACCAGATTTTGTCGAGCGGGGGATGTTCGTGGTTTATTTCCCAAAAGCGCTTGATCGTCCCCGGTTGAAGCGCATCGCCGGGATCCGTCGCCAGATGCTCGAACCAGGCTGCATACGACCTCGCTGCCATCAGGTACACCGGCTCGTCCCACGTCAATCCGATCTGCGGTTCGGTGATAAGCAACAGAACGACTGTCAGTACTGCCAGGAAGAGCGCGCTCACGCCGTGTTGCACGGCGAATCGCCTGTGCGCATGGTCATCCTGATACAACCGGGGAAAAGCGGAAGGAGTGGTCGTCATACAATACATCGCAGACCACAGTCTGCGTTCCTGTCACACAAGGGCGCCATCGTCCCTGAGCAGCACTGTGCAGGGCGTTGTTCTGGATGATAGCACGCAGTGTGCGTCAGCGCAACGCGCGATGCGCAGGCGCTCAGAGAAGAACTGCGTATGCTATAATGCACCACCGATGGGCGCATGATCGTCTTTCCGCGCATACCGCTTCGGCGCACGTATGCGACAGGCATGTTCGCGTATGGGTGCACCGGACAAAGCGCCAGATTCACAGGCACACGACGCATTTCCACACGTTGCTGTGAAGCCGTTTCGCAACAGCACATTCCATCCGCAAAACGCGGAGGAGATCCAATGAAAGCATTTTTCGAGAAACTACTCGGCTTTGGTCCGGATCGCGCAATCAAGCAGATCGAACCGATCGTGCGGCGGATCAACAGCCTCGAACCATCGGTCGAGGCGCTCTCCAACGCTGAACTGCGTGCCAAAACCGACGAGTTCAAGCAGCGTCTCGCCGATGGCGAAACGCTTGACGATCTGCTTCCCGAAGCGTTTGCCGTCGTGCGGGAGGCGGCGCGCCGCACGATTGGTCAGCGCCACTACGACGTGCAGTTGATAGGCGGCATTGTGCTGCACCAGGGCAAGATCGCCGAGATGAAGACCGGCGAAGGGAAAACGCTGGTGGCGACCCTGCCGCTCTATCTGAATGCGCTGACCGGCAGGGGATGCCATCTGGTCACGGTCAACGACTATCTGGCGAAAGTCGGAGCAGGATGGATGGGACCGATCTACCATCTGCTTGGGCTGAGCGTCGCCACAATTTCGCATGAATATTCGGCGATCTACGATCCGGATTATGTCGATCCAAAGGCGAACCCCGACGATCGACGTCTGGTTCACTGGCGTCCCTGTTCGCGGCGCGAAGCCTACCTTGCGGATATTACCTATGGAACGAACAACGAGTTCGGGTTCGACTACCTGCGCGACAATATGGCGTGGGATCTTGCGCAACTGGTGCAGCGTGAACTGCACTATGCGATTGTCGATGAGGTGGACAATATTCTGATCGACGAGGCGCGCACGCCGTTGATCATTTCCGGTCCGGCGCAGGAGAGCGGCGATGAATATCGCCGGTTTGCCACGCTGGTGCGCCATCTCAAACCCAGCCCCTACACGCCCGACCAGATCAAGAAGCAGATGATCGAGGATCCGGAGGGCGATTTCGTCATCGAACCGCGCTCGAAGAGTATTCAGTTGACCGATCAGGGTGTGGCGAAGATCGAGCGATTGCTGAAGATTCCTGAAGGGGAATCGCTCTATGACCCGAAATACTACCGCCTGACCCACTATCTGGACAATGCGCTGCGGGCCGAGTTCATCTACCAGCGCGACCGGGATTACATTGTCGAACATGGCGAGGTCATCATCGTCGATGAGTTCACCGGTCGCAAGATGCCAGGGCGCCGCTGGTCCGACGGTCTGCACCAGGCGGTGGAGGCGAAGGAGGGCGTGAAGCCGCGCCAGGAGAATGTTACCCTGGCGACGATCACGTTCCAGAACTACTTCCGCATGTACCAGAAACTTGCCGGTATGACCGGTACTGCCTACACCGAACGTGAGGAGTTCGCCAAGATCTACAATCTGGAAGTCGTCGTCATTCCGACGCACCGCCCGATGATCCGCAAGGATTATGATGACCAGATCTACCGGTCTGAGAAGGCGAAGTTCGAGGCGGTGATCCGGGAGATCGAGGAAATGCACGCCATCGGGCGACCGGTGCTGGTCGGCACCACGTCGGTCGAGACTTCTGAGCGGTTGAGCGAAATGCTGAAACGGCGCGGCATCAAGCATGAAGTGCTGAACGCCAAGTACCACGAGCGCGAAGCGCGGATCGTGGCGCAGGCGGGGCGCAAGGGCGCAGTGACCATTGCCACGAATATGGCGGGGCGCGGCACCGACATTCTGCTCGGCGGCAACCCGGATGGTCTGATTGAAGAGATTCTTGCGCAACGCGGCATTAAGATCGAGCAGGCGACGCCGGAACAGATCCGGGCAGCGCAGGAAGAAGCACGGCGCATCACTGAAGCTGAGGGTAAAGAGGTGCGTGAACTGGGCGGGTTGCACATCATCGGCACCGAACGCCACGAATCGCGGCGTATCGACAACCAGCTGCGCGGGCGCGCCGGTCGTCAGGGTGATCCCGGTTCTTCGCGCTTCTATCTGTCGCTCGAAGATGACCTGCTGCGGCGCTTCGGTCCGATGGACCGTGTCAAGGGGCTGATGGAGCGGCTCGGCGTCGATGACAGCCTGCCGATCGAAGCCGGGTTGATCAATCGTACCATCGAAAGCGCTCAAACGCGCGTTGAGGGATACAACTTCGATATTCGCAAACATACCGTCGAGTTCGACGATGTGATGAACAAGCAACGCACGGTCATCTACGCCGACCGGCGCAGGATTCTGGAAGGCGAGAACATGCGCGAGCGGGTGCTCGACATGATCGCCGATGAGGTGCATGCCCTGGTTGAACGCTACCTGCCAGAAACGAAGGGGCGCGCCGACGACTTCGAGGAGTGGGATATCGAAGGATTGGTGCGCGCAGTGCGCACAATCGACCCGTTGCTCGACGAAACGAAACTGTCGCCGGAGCAGCTTGAACATCTCTCGCGCCAGGAGATCGAAGATGCGATCATGCAGGCAATCGAGGACGACTACCAGGAGCGCGAGAAAGCCATCGGCGAAGAGAACATGCGCCTCGTCGAACGGCGCATGATGCTCAGCGCTATCGACCGTCAATGGATCGATTACCTGACCGGCATGGAGGATCTGCGTCAGGAGATCGGGTTGCAGGCTGTCGCGCAGCGCGATCCGCTCATCGAGTATCAGCGGAATGCCTACGCGATGTTCGAAGAACTGAAAGCCAATATCCAGCGCGACATCGTCTACCAGATTATTCCGGTTTCCTTCCAGTACGAGCAGCATCTGCGCCAGGTGGAAGCCGAGCAGCAGCGACGCCTGCTTGCTGCGCAACAGGCGGGCGCTGCCGATGGCAATGCAAAGGGAGCGCGGACGGTTCGCCACAGTGTGCGTCTCCCCGGTCGCAACGAACCCTGCCCGTGCGGGAGCGGGAAGAAGTTCAAGGTCTGCCACTGGGGTCGTGAGGAAGAACTGATCGCTCTGCTGCAACAGCGCCAGACGGATCAGCACGCGGCGGTTGCTGCGGATACGCCAGCGCAACCGGCGCCACAAGCAACGGCAACCAGACCGCCGACGTCACAGGTTCCGCGTGGACGCGCCGCTCCGCCACCCGCGAACCCACAACCACGCAGCGGCAAATCGCCTGCCCAGGCGCCGCGCGGCAAGGGTGCATCCGCCCGAAAGAAGTGAATCGAAAGGTGAGAGACCTATGACTACCATTTCGCGACCGCGACCGGTTCTGCTGGTCATCCGCGACGGGTGGGGCGAACGTGATGAGATCGAGGGGAACGGGGTCAAACTGGCGCGCACGCCATACGATGACCGCTGGCGCGCCGAATGCCCGTTTACGCTGGTGCGCGCTGCCGGAAAGGACGTCGGCTTGCCGACCGGTCAGATGGGCAATTCTGAAGTGGGGCATCTGAACCTGGGCGCCGGGTTCATTGTGCGCCAGGATATTACGGTGATCGACGACTCGATCGCTGATGGAACGTTTTTCACCAATCCGGTGCTCTGCACCGCTTTCCGCACTGTCAGAGACCGCGGCACGGCGCTGCATCTGATGGGACTGCTCGGTCCAGGCGGTGTGCACAGTCACGTTAACCATACCAAAGCGCTGCTCGAACTGGCGAAACGCGAAGGTCTGGAGCGCGTCTATGTGCATCTCTTCACCGATGGGCGCGATACCATGCCGCAGAGCGGGATTGAATTTGCGCGTGATCTGCTCGCATTTATGGCGGAACGCCAGATCGGTCGAGTCGCTTCGGTGGTGGGGCGCTACTATGCGATGGATCGCGACAAACGCTGGGATCGCACAAAGCAGGCGTATGATCTGCTGACGAAGGGCGTCGGGCGTCCCGCCCCCGACGCGCTGACGGCGATCCAGCGCTCGTATGACGAAGGTGTGACCGATGAGTTCATCAAGCCGGCGGTGATCGTGGATGAAGCCGGTCAACCGGTGGCGACCATCGGCGATGGCGATGCGGTCGTCTGTTTCAACTTCCGCGCCGACCGGGTGCGACAGATCAGTCGCGCCTTCACCCTGCCCGACTTCGATGGCTTCGAGCGTGAGATGTTGCGCGACCTGATCTATATTGCAATGACCGAGTACGAGAAGAACATGCCGTACCAGGTCGCGTTCCAGAACGATGATGTGGCTGTGCCGCTGGCAAAAGTGATCAGCGACGCCGGGCTGCGGCAGTTCCATGCAGCGGAAACCGAGAAATATCCGCATGTCACCTTCTTCTTCAACGGCGGGCGCGAGCAACCCTTCCCCGGTGAGGACTGGCAGATCGTGCCTTCGCCGAAGGACGTGCCAACCTACGACCTCAAACCGGAAATGAGCGCCTACGGCGTGCGTGATGTCGTGCTGCACGCGATCGCGTCCGATCAGTATGATTTCATTCTGGTCAACTACGCGAACCCGGACATGGTCGGGCACACCGGCGTGATCCCGGCGGTGGTGAAAGCATGCGAAGTTGTCGATGAATGCACCGGCGCAATCGTCGATGCGGTGGTTGCACGTGGCGGCGTGGCGCTTGTCATGGCAGACCACGGCAACGCCGAACTCATGATCGACCCGGAGACCGGTGGACCGCACACCGCCCACACGACTAACCCGGTACCCACGTATCTGATCGCCGCTCCAGGTTTAGGGCTGGACAAAGGGCAGGTGGCGTTGCGCGACGGCGGACGGCTCGCCGATGTGGCGCCGACGATCCTCGACCTCCTGGGTCTCGATCCGGCGCCGCAGATGACCGGCAAGAGCCTGATCGTGCGGTGAACCGTCGCCCTCCACAGGAACAGAAGCCGGCAGGCGAAGGCAGCGCCTTTGCCTGCCAGTGTGACTGTCATACTCCTTGAGATCTTCGTCCGTGCCTGCCGTGTCGCGCGAGAGGCGCCCGCTTCCGGCGACGAGTGCAACTCCGTCTGACCAGCCTTGTGAGCGCTGCGTTCCCGCTCTCCGCGCCTTCGCGCCTAGTATAATCTAACGGGACACGGTATACCGTTCTGCGCCAGGTTCACGAGATCGCCGCGGAGTGTTGGGTAGCCGTGTCCTTCAACGCGACCAAGCCGAACAGTTATCTGGGCCCTCAAACCCGCATATGCTAGCAAGGCTGGCGCCGTTTTCCTCAGGAGGTTCTGTGTATGGCTTCCCGTGAGTCGCTCTTTATCGGCATTGATGTCTCCAAACAGACGCTGGATGTGGCGTTTGGCGCCGACCCGCACGCGCCACGCGAGACGATACCGTCTACCGACGAAGGTGTCCAGCTCCTGGTCACGCGACTCCAGCGCCTGCAGCCGACCCTGATTGTGCTGGAGGCGACCGGCGGGCTGGAGCGCATGGTGTTCGCCCAACTGCTCCAGGCTGGCTTGCCGACGGCGCGGGTGCAGCCACGCCGCGTGCGCGCCCTGGCGCACGCGGAAGGACGCCAGGCGAAGACCGACCGCCTGGATGCCCGGTTGCTCGCCCGCTTTGCCGAACGGGTGCGCCCGCCGCACCACCAAGCGACGGACGAGCAGCGCGCATCCTTGCGCGACCTGCTGGTCCGGCGGGAGCAGGTGATTCAGATGCGGACGGCTGAGATCAATCGGTTGACGGCTGCCGCGCCGAACCTCCGCCCGGGCATCCAGCAGCATATTGATTGGCTGGATCAGGAGATCCGTGCGCTTGAGCAGGAACGCGACAACGAGGCGGAGCGCACCGACGAGGTGCGCCGGAAACGGGAGCTGCGCGAAAGCGTGCCCGGCATCGGCGCGATCACCGCACTGAACCTGCTGCTCCGCCTGCCCGAACTGGGGACCATCAATCGCAAGGAAGCGGCGGCCGTTGTGGGCGTTGCGCCGTATGCCAATCAGAGCGGCGCACAGCACAAACCCCGGCATATCTCCGGCGGCAGGAGGGATGTGCGCAGCGTGTTGTACATGGCGACCCTGGCGGCCACGCGGCGCCGTCTGGTCAGGCGCGCCTTCGATCAGCGCCTGTGTCAAGCTGGCAAGCCGCGCAAGGTCGCCATCGTCGCTGCGATGCGCAAGCTGCTGACTATTCTCGGCGCAATATTGCGTCAGCAAAAGCCCTGGGATCCGGCTGTGCATACGAGCGCCCCTTGACAAGCAACACAGTTACTCCGCGTGAGCCGGTCCGATGCACACAGAGACGCGGAGCACGCGGAGAGATGTCGCGCGAGGCGTCCGCTTTCCGGCGGAGCGTTCGACCTCCTGTGAGACCTGCGATGTGCCGAAATACATTTCGGCGTACTTCTCTCGTAGACCGAAATTATGAAGATTGAGAATTTATTCCGCTATCCCGCGCTAGCCGTGGGGCTGAAGCCCTCGGCTATGCAAGGCAAAGCCCGCCTGCGCAGGCGCGACGTTGCGCGTGCGGGCTGATGGAGATTGAGAAATAAATCCGCTATCCCGCGCTAGCCGTCGGGCTAAAGCCCTCGGCTATCGAAGGCGAAGCCCGCCTGCGCGGGCGCGATGTTGCGCGTGTGGGCTGATGGAGATTGAGAAATAAATCCGGTATGCGCCTTTTGCCGTCGGGCTAAAGCCCTCGGCTATATAATGCGAAG
Organism: Roseiflexus sp. RS-1; assembly: GCF_000016665.1. Taxonomy (NCBI): domain Bacteria; kingdom Bacillati; phylum Chloroflexota; class Chloroflexia; order Chloroflexales; family Roseiflexaceae; genus Roseiflexus; species Roseiflexus sp. RS-1. The sequence continues at coordinate 1,016,487 of NC_009523.1, read as the reverse complement.
CCCGCCTGCGCGGGCTATAGCGGATTATTTACTCAAAGACCATAAGCCCTCCCTGAGCGCGTGGAAGCCCCTGCGGGGCTGGCGTGTCGGTTATCCTTGCCATATGCCGGAGGAACCTGGATTGATCCAGCCCGTAGGGCTTGCCCGACCTCAGCCAGGGCTTCAGCCCGCCAGCGGCGAAGATGGAACGCCCCAGAAATCCGGTCAAGGGTCAACATATCTCCAGAACTGCTATAAATCCGCTATACTGCGCTAGCCGTGGGGCTAATGGAGATTGAGAAATAAATCCGGTATGCGCCCTTGCCGTGGGGCTGAAGCTCTCAGCTCAGCAACTTCCGGGTAGTCGGGGGATTCCTGTCCACTATGATCAGATGGAGTATGAAAAGGACGTTCAGACGCTGAAAGAGTCTGGTCGGCTATCACCATCACCATGATTGTTGTCTGCGATGCTTCAGCGCTGATTATAGTAGTTGTCACAAAGATTGAACCTGTTGAACGAGGTTGAACGCTCCTGGGAATTGCGCGCCCCACGCGGTGACCGAAATAAATTTCGGTCTACACTCCGCTGGACGCGGGCGTCTCGCGCGACACGGCAGACCTGGACAAGGGTCAACGTATCTGAGAACTGCTATAACCTGGTGCGCATTGGCGAACTGGATTTGCTGCAGTACGCCTGTTGAACCGCTCCGACGCCCTGTATTCACTCTGCTTGCAACCTATGCGAACATATGTTACTGTGATACTGTCTGATTTCGGATCGGCGCCAGAGCGACGATTATGGCTCGCGCAAAGCAATCATCATCAGGGCGCAAATCGGCAGGTGCGCGGCGGAAACGCACCAGTGCGGCATCGCCCCCTGCGCTGCGTCCCGAGCATCAGCGCGAATTGTTCGCGCTTGGTCTTATTGCAGTCGCAGCAGTAACGGTCGTTTTCTATGTGACTGGCACGGCTGGCGTGATCGGCGCCTCATGGGTCGAACTGACCCGCCGCCTGCTGGGGTGGGGCGCGCTGGTGGTTCCGTTGTCGCTTGGGTTGTTGGGGCTGGCAATCCTCCTCCAGGAACAGTATGAGGATGTACGTCTGACCGGCGCGACGGTGATCGGCACGGCACTGGTGCTGATGGCACTGCTGGTGCTGCTGGAGTTTTCGATCGGCGTGCGCGAGGGTCTCGATGCGCGCGTCGGCGAAGGGGGCGGCATCGCCGGATATGCCGTGCTGGCGCTTCTCTCACAGGCAATCGGACGACCGGCGGCATTTGTGGTTGTATGTCTGACAGGGCTGGCAGGTATCTTACTGACCTTCGACATTACCCTGCACGAGTTGTTCTCGTCGCTGCGCGATGGTGGTGCGCGTTTCTGGGCAACGGTATGGAATCCGGGTCGAAAACACGCTGCTGAGCCGTCTGTGCTGGCGACGCGCCAGCCGGCGCCTGACAAAAACGCAGCGACGAACGATGTTCCATCGCCGCAGTCCGGCAGCGACGATATTGTGCCCACGCCGATTGCTGAACGTCCAACGCGCGCCAGTCTGTTTCAGCGCCCTGAAACGCGCGCACGTCGCACACCGGCGCAACAACCAACCGCTGAGCCTGCACCCAAAGCCGATCCGGGAAACGCCACCCCCGGCAATACGACGCTGCTCACCAGTCTGCTGACAACACCGACGCCAGGTGCGCCTTCAGAAGTCGTGCAAAAAGCGCTCGAAGGTTTTGAGATTTCGCCGGTGCACCGCGCCTGGCCCCTGCCGTCGCTCGACGTGCTGGAACGTTACCCGGAAGGCACGATCACCGATGAAGAGAAGCGGCTGCGGTCGCGCCTGATCGAAGAGACGCTGGCGAGTTTCAAAGTCGAGGCGCAGGTCGTCGGGGTGAACACCGGTCCTGCCGTAACGCAGTTCGAGCTGCAGCCGGCGGTCGGCGTCAAGGTTTCCAAAATCACTACCCTGGAGAAAGACCTGGCGCTGGCGCTGGCGGCAACGTCCATCCGCATCGAAGCGCCCATTCCTGGCAAGAACGTGATCGGCATCGAGATCCCCAACTCCGCGATTTCAATCGTCGGTATGCGCGAAGTGATCGAGAGCGAAGAGTTCGAGCGCACAAAAGGGCGGCTGAAATGGCCCCTCGGCAAGGATGTCTCTGGAACGCCGGTGATTGCCGCGCTCGACCGGATGCCGCACGCACTGATGGCTGGTGCGACTGGCACCGGCAAGAGTGCGGGCATTAATGCGCTGGTCTGCTCGTTGCTGCTCAAACATACCCCTGACGAATTGAAGTTCATCATGGTCGACCCGAAGATGGTCGAGTTGATCGTCTACAACCGGATTCCGCATATGCTCTCGCCGGTTGTGACGGAACTCGAACGGGTGGTGCCGACGTTGAAGTGGGCGACGCGCGAGATGGAGCGCCGGTACAAAGTGTTCGCGCGGTATGGTTTTCGCAATATCGAAGGGTATAACAGCGCTGCGCGTCGCCGCGCCGATCTCGAACCGCTCCCCTACATTGTTATCATTATCGACGAACTGGCGGACCTGATGATGATGGCGCCGGACGAGGTCGAGACGTTGATCTGCCGCCTGGCGCAGATGGCGCGCGCAACCGGCATCCACCTCGTTATCGCCACACAGCGCCCATCGGTGGACGTGGTGACCGGGTTGATCAAGGCGAACTTCCCGACCCGGATCGCTTTTGCCGTCACCTCGCAGACCGACTCGCGCGTCATTCTCGATATGAACGGCGCCGAACAGTTGCTTGGGCGCGGTGATATGCTCTATATGGCGGCGGACGCGGCGCGCCCGATCCGCCTGCAGGGCACCTGGGTCTCAGAAGCGGAAGTGGAGCGGATCGTGCAGTTCTGGCGCAATGCCACGCCGCCGGAAACGGGTGATGATCAGAAGAAAACTGGCGCAGCGACGAAGGAACAGCCCGACGAACAGAGCGGCATGCAACCGCCTGGCGAGTTCCTCAGCGCAGCCGAACAGGACGAACTGCTGCCACAGGCGATCAAACTGGTGCAACAGCACTCGCGCGCATCGGCGTCGCTGCTGCAACGCCGGCTGCGTATCGGCTACAGCAAAGCGGCGCAACTCATCGATCTGCTCGAACAACAGGGGATTGTCGGTCCGGCGGAAGATGGACGCAGTCGAGAGGTGTTGAAGCGATCCGAACACGGTGATGAAGCGTAACCGTTGGGTCAACCGCCATTGCCCGATCCTGCTCCGTGTCGCTTCTGCCAGACAGTCAGACGATCTCTACATCACGCCCATACGCCTTGCGGAACAACCGCGCTCCACGGTTCGCGTCCCAGATCTCCACGGTTGCATCACCGACCGTGCGCGCCGTCATCCGGATCGTATCGCCAATCTCGACGGTAATATCCTGCACCACCTGACACTTCCGACGCTCCAGATATTCGGCGATCCGGAGCAGCGCCGCCAGTCGGGAAACGCGCGGCTCATCGTCGGGATGCAGCAGTTCGCGCAACGCCCCGAGCGACACATCTCCCTTGCGGTGGAACTGAACCAGGAGCGCGATCAGCGCAATCTCGCGGTGGGTGAACCCCTGCAACGCGCTGTTCAGCACCAGATACGCCCCGTGTTTATGATGGTCGTAATAGTTGACCGCCAATCCAATATCGTGCAGGGTTGCCGCGTAAGCGAGGAGCGTGCGTTCCCACTCGCCATAATTGTGCAGCGGGCGAAGCTGGTCGAACATCGACAATGCCAGATCGCGCACCTTGGCGGCATGCAACACCTCGTAGTTGTAGATGCGCGCCAGGTTCTGCACGCTGAAACTGCGCATATCGGCGAATAACGGCGGTTGCTCGCCAACCAGGAAGTGCTCGTAAAAAATCCCTTCGCGCAACCCCTGACCACCGACGGTCAGCGCCTCGAACCCGCCACGTCGCATCAGGTGCGCCAGGATGACAGCGCCGGGAAGGATGAGATCGGCGCGATCACGCCGCAGACCGGGAACTTCCTCACGCTGGCGCTGGTTCATGCCGCGCAGGCGTTCGATCAGCGCCTCGAGACGATCGCGTGTCAGTACGTATCCGTGAATGCGATCAAGGGGATAGGTGTGTACTTTTTGATCGATCTCCGCCAGCGTGCGGATGGTGCCGCCAATGCCGACCAGCATCGGACCCTGATCGACGCTCAACCAATCGAGCGGGGCAAAATAGTCGGCGATGCCCGCTTCGAGCGCGCGAAAATCCTTGGGGCTGATCGGGTCGGAGTGAACGAACCGTTCCATTGCGCGCAACGCACCGATAGGCTGACTGAACCAGCGCAGGAAGCCGCGCCCGCGCACCTGCGACACCTGCGTGCTACCGCCGCCAATATCGATGACGAACCCATCGCGCAGGTCGATCGAATTGACGACGCCGAGGTAACCGTAGTATGCCTCCTCGCGCGCGCTGAGCACCCGCATCGACAGACCCGCTTCGGCGGCAAGACGGGCAATGAATTCCGCCTGATTGGTCGCCTCGCGGACGGCGCTCGTCGCAACCGGAACGATCGTCTGCACATGCTCCGAGTGACTCAGCGTATGGAACAAACGCATCGTCGCAACCGCCCGATCCATCGCTGCCGGTTTCAGTCGACCGTCGGGACCGATGCCCTCCGCCAGGCGCACGCTTTCGCGCACTTCGTCGAGCAGGCGGAAGGAGTGATGTGGCGTGTACCCCATCACGATCATGCGCGTGGTGTTCGATCCCAGATCGATAATGCCGATGCGTTTTTGCATAGGCGCCGCTCCATTGCTTTTTCGCTCTGCACGTGTCTGTGGAGTTACAACGAGAGCGTCCGGCTCAATTCGTGCAGGCGCCGCTCCATCCGCACAGCTGCTTCACGGTACATCGCGCGGTGTTTTCGCACTGTCGCAAGTTCACGTTGCAATGCGAGCGTCCAGATGGCGATACCGGCGATAATGACGAGCCAGAAAATCGTGCGCATAGCAGTGTCCTCAGAGGTGCAATTGCGGAACTCTCTTCCCTCTACCATTCTACCCGATCCCAACCGGAGAAACAACCGGCAGACGACACCAGCCCATCGTGTGAGGGGAATACGAGGACCGGGAGTATGTGGTCATCAGATCGATTGCCTCGTGGTAAGATAGCCGGGATGTCGTTCGCACCCGGCGCAGCGGCAATCCGTTCGCGGGTTGAGCCTGCGCCGCATCTGACAACAGGAAGGAACACGTATGTCCACCCCTCTTCGCATTGGCGTCGTCGGCGCCGGCGCGGTCGTTGTTCACGGTCATGTTCCCTCACTCCAGGCGATACCCGGCGTCCAGGTGACGGCGATCTGCGACACGAACCTGGCGCGTGCGCAGGAGGTCGCCGCAAAGTTCCACATCCCTCACGTTTTTGCCGACTACCGTGATCTGATTGCGCTGGACGAGGTTGATGCGATCACGATTGCGGTTCCGAACGTGTTTCATGCGCCCGTCGCAATTGCGGCATTGGAAGCAGGGAAGCACGTGCTATGTGAGAAACCGCTGGCAACCAGTGTCGAGGACGGTGAGGCAATGGTTGCTGCTGCCGAAAAAGCCGGCAGGATACTCGCCGTCAACATGAGTAACCGTCCGCGACCTGAAATCCTGATGCTCCGCCAGATGGCGCAGGCAGGACGGTTTGGCAACATCACCTATGCGCTGGGGCGCATGCTGCGGCGCAACGGCATTCCCGGCTACGGCTCGTGGTTTACGCGCAAAGAACTTGCTGGCGGCGGCGCAACGATGGATATTGGCGTGCACATGCTCGACATGGTGTACTGGATCCTGGGGTTCCCGCCGGTCAGCGCAGTGCGCGGCGAGATCCAGGCAGTCCACGGACCCTACGAGCGCGGACTCGGCGGATGGGGCGCCGACCGCGTGCCGGGCGGAATATTCGATGTGGACGACCTGGCGGCGATCCATCTGCGCCTGGCAAATGGCGGGTTGGTGACGATTGAGGTCACCTGGGCGATCCACGCGCGCAACGAAGAGCGTATTCAGATTGCTGGCGATCTGGCGGGTGCGGATTACTTCCCCGATCTGTACGGCAGGGACCATCCGTTGCGGATCTACCGCGCCGAAGATGGCGTGCCAGTTGAGATCATGCCCGATATACCGAAGAAAGAATGGGCGTGGGCGGAAGGGTTCCGCCACTTTGTCGCCGCCTGTCGCGGCGAAGGCGCACCGCTCGCAACGGGCGCCGAGGGGCTGACAGTGCTGCGCCTGCTCGACGCTGCCTATCGCTCGGCAGCCGCAGGGAAAGAGGTGAAGATGGACGGTTGAACGCGACCGTAATGGTTTTCCCCTGAACCTCCATCGCAGTGCAGCCATCCTGCCCGGCACGACCGTTGAGGTCGCCACCTCGTCTGGTTGAACGTGACCTCAACGGTCCTCCACGCCCCATCGTGGTACAGTTCTTCTGACGATTGTTGAGGTCGCCAGTTCAGGTGGGCGTGTATCAGCGCCAGAAAAGGAGTGAGCGCTGTAGTTTTGGAAGATTTATGGGTATTGCCAGATTACATCGGTAAAGATATTGGCAGAAAACTATTCGAGCATGCAATCAAACAGGCACAACTATCCGGCGCTGATCATCTCGAACTGGATGCTGACCCAAACGCAACACCTTTTTATACGCGAATGGGTTGTCACGTCGTCGGAGAACGTATATCAGAATGGGTGCGGGCTGTTCCGTATATGGTCTGCGATCGTAACTGCTCAGGCATGCGGTTGAAACCGCGCCTGAGAGGACGCTTCGCGCCGGGCGACCGCCTATGCGGTCGCCGTGGCAGCGTCCACGCAGGTGGACGCCCGGCTAAAAGCCTTCCAGAGGCGATTTCAATCGCTGAACGCAAGTCAGCCTGAGTAGTTACCTGCGATCTACGAAATTCAGAAAACGACGTTTGATCGATGAACAAAGCGACCTCAACGCTGAGCGGTTGCACATCGACATTGAGCATTAAATCCGGTATACCAGACTGGCCGTGGGACTAATGAAGATTGAGCATTAAACCGGTATTCGTCCTTGCCGTGGGGTTGATGAAGATTGAGCATTAAATCCGGTATTCGTCCTTGCCGTGGGGCTGATGGAGATTGATCATTTATTCCGCTATACCGCGCTAGCCGTCGGGCTAAAGCCCTCGGCTATGCAGGGCAAAGCCCGCCTGCGCGGGCTATACCGAATTATTTCTTCAAAGACCATAAGCCCTCGGCTATGGAATGCGAAGTCCGCCTGCGCGGGTTAGCGCGGATTATTTCTTCAAAGACCATAATTTCGGTCTACACTTCACCAGAAGCGAGCGCCTTGCACGCCATGGCAGACCCAGACAACGGTCAACATATCTGAGAACTGCTACATATTCCTGATCTTCACAGCGTAGCACTCCGTCGCCTGCGCACCACCCCGCCAACGCACGATCTCCTGCAAGCCCCGTTTCCTTACCGGATTCTTACAATGCTCTTCAACAATCCTTACGCTGGCGGCATACACTGGTGTTGCAAGATTCTTTGTGAATATCGGTGCGAGGTTTTAACTATGACCGTACCAGAAACCCAAACCCAAACGCCAGTAATGACCGCCGCCACACTCTACGATGCACTTTTGCGCAATACCGCGCCATATATTCTCGACGTGCGCAACCCGGACGACTTCGCGCGCTGGCGGATCGAAGGACGCGCCGGATTGACGGTTGAGAACATTCCATACTACAACTTCATTGAAGATGAAGATGGCGCTGTTGCTCGCGTTCCTGCCGACCGCGAGGTGCTGGTGGTTTGCGCAAAGGAAGGTTCATCGCAGTTCGTCGCCGATCTGCTGCGCGCACGGGGCGTCAATGCCTCGTATCTGGCGGGCGGCATTCTGAGTTGGGGGCATCTCTACGATACGCGCGATATTGTCGTCGCTCCCTGGGGTCGAATCGTTCAGGTGGCGCGCCCGGCGCGCGGCGATGTCAGTTTTATCGTCATCAGCGACGGCGCTGCGGCAGTGATCGATCCGCTACGCCATACGGCGCCCTACCTGGAGGCGATTGCGGCGCACGGCGCGCGTCTGACGCATATCTTCGATACCCACGTGCACGCCGACCATATCAGCGGCGGACCGGCGTTGAACCGCGAGACCGGCGCGCCGTACTATGTCCACCCCTACGATGCGATCCATCCGATCGATATGCTGCCGGCGGTCATCCCATACACGGCGCTCGACGATGGACAGGTATTCCAGATCGGGCGCGTTGAACTGCGGATGATCTGGTATCCGGGGCATACACTGGGGCAGGTGAACATTCTGGCGGTTGCGCCTGATGGTTTCCGCGGCTTGTTCACCGGCGACGGCATCTTCCTGCGCTCGTTTGGTCGCCCTGATCTCGGTGGCAAGGGTGAAGCCTGGACGCCGCTCCTGTACGAGAGCATGACGCGCCGCCTGCCGCCGTATCTCGATGATGCAACCCTGATCCTGCCGGCGCACTTCTCGACACTCGATGAAGCCGACGAAGCGGGGCGGGTAGCAGCGCCGTGGGGTGTCGTCCGGCAAACGAACACATCCCTGTTGCACCTGGCGTCGGAGGAGGAGTTTCGTTCGTTTGTTCTCGGCAATTTACCAGAATTTCCGCCGCAGTATGTCGAGATCAAGCGCGTGAACATCGGTTTGCGCATCCCGTCCGAGGCGGAGGCGGAAGAACTGGAACTGGGCAAGAATGTGTGCGCGCTCGCAAAGTAGCGCCAATATATCACTGGAAAGGAGCATAATCTTGTGGAACTGACATATCATCAGACGCTCGATGTCAAGGGTGCAAAATGCCCGATGCCACTCGTCAAGAGCCGCAAGGCGATGACCGAACTGCCGGTCGGGCAGGTGCTGCGCGTCATTGCCACCGACCGCGGCTCGGTCGCCGACTTTCAGGGCTGGGTCAAAGCCGCGAAGAATATCGAACTCATCGCCCAGGAAGTCATTCACGAAGGCGGGCAGGAACTCTACGTCCACTACCTGCGGCGCACCGCTTGAGGAGAATACTGAGAACCGGTTCGTTATCATCACAGAGGGGGATGAGTATGACCGTCACAGAGACAACGACTGGACGTGAGAGTGAGACCGTTGCGCTGCTCGAACGAATCGCCGCGCTCGAGGCGCGCGTCGCCGCGCTCGAAGCGCATCCTGCACAGAGCATCGAGGATCGCCTGGCGATGGTCGTCTTTTCCGGCGACCTGGATAAAGCGATTGCCGCGCTGATCATTGCCACCGGCGCCGCTTCGGTGGGACTGGAGACGTCGATGTTCTTCACCTTCTGGGGTTTGAATGCGGTGAAGAAGCAGAAGGTGTTCGCCGGGAAGAACCTGCTGGAGCAGGGATTTGCCGCCATGCTGCCGGCGGGTCTGGGGCAGATGGGATTGTCGCAGATGAACTTCTTCGGCGCAGGCGCGCAGATCATCCGCAAATTGATGCACGATCATGGCGTGATGTCGGTTGAGGAGTTGTTCAACCTGGCAAGGGAACTGGGGGTGCGGATGGTCGTGTGCGATATGTCGCGCGAACTGCTCGGCGTGCGCGACGAGGAACTGGTCGATGGTCTGGAGCACGGCGGCGTGGCGACATTCCTGGGTGATGCGACCCGCGCCAAAGTGACGCTCTTTATCTGATAGCATTGCAGGACGACGAATTCATATGCCAAAGTGTATCAATGAGGCGGAATTGATCGCGGCGCAAAAGGCTGCGCTCATTCGCTTCGATATAGATGAACGCCTGACGCTTGCCGGACAACCGCAACCGGATGATTGGGCGGCGCTGGCGGCGGAAGGGTTTCAGGTGGTGGTCAATATGCGTTCCGACCCGGAGCGCGCCGCAGTTCAGCAGCGCAATGCCGAGGCGGTCGGGTTGCAGTATATCCATCTGCCCTTGCCGGTCTACGAGTTGGAACCGGATCATCTGGAACAGTATCACCAGGTGATGCAGTCGGTGCAGGGGCGCGTGTTTTTGCACTGCCGTTCGGCGACGCGCGTCGCTCTTATGTGGATGCTTGATCGCATCGTCTACGACGGATGGCGCCGCGAAGAAGCGGAATCTGCGCTGCGCGCAGCCGGCTATGACGATGAGGCGATGGAAACGTTCGCTTTTTGTGCCGACGATTATTTTGAGCGCGTTGCTGCCGAATCCGGTCGGTAACGCGCAATAACGGAACCAGTATGGCTGTTTCGCCGTCGCTCAAAACGCCGCTGACCGGTTCTGGTCTGCGGCGTTATCTTCCGTTTCTCAACTGGCTGCTGCATTACCGGCGCGATGACCTGCCCAGCGATCTGGTCGCCGGTCTGGTGACGGCAATCATGCTCATTCCGCAGAGCATGGCGTATGCGCAGCTCGCCGGTCTGCCGCCGCAGATCGGGTTGTACGCTTCCGTTGCGCCGCTGGCGGTCTATGCGCTGCTCGGCACCTCCGGGCAACTATCGGTCGGTCCAGTCGCCATCACATCGCTGGCGGTCTTTGCCGGCGTCAGTGCGCTCGCTGAGCCGGGCAGTCCGCGCTACCTGGAACTGGTGCTGCTGCTGGCATTCATCGTCGGGATGGTCAAACTGCTGCTGGGGGTGTTGCGTCTCGGCTTTCTGATGAACTTCGTGTCGCACCCGGTGCTGGCGGGGTTCACCTCGGCGTCGGCATTGATCATCGCTGCCGGGCAGTTGAAGTATCTCCTCGGCTACCGGATCGAGGGTGAACGCTTTCACGAGGTGGTTCTGAGCGCCATCACCGGCGCAAGCCAGACCAATCCGGCGACGCTGGCTGTCGGGTTGGGCAGTATGATCCTGCTGCTGCTGTTCCGATCATGGCTGAAGCCATTCCTGCAACAGCGCACACGCCTGCCGTCCGCCGCCGTGACCCTGATCGTCAGCGGCGCGCCGCTGCTGACCGTGGTGCTCGGCATTCTGGCGGCGTGGCTCTGGCGACTGAACGAGACTGCCGGGGTGCGGGTGGTTGGCGCGATCCCGCAGGGGTTTGCACCATTCACGCTGCCGTCGCTCAGCATCGCCGATGCGCAGGCGCTGATGCCGACTGCGCTGACGATTGTGTTCATCAGCGTCGTCGAATCGATTGCAGTCGCCAGGGCGCTGGCAAGTAAGCGGCGCAAGGCGATCGATCCGGATCAGGAACTGGTGGCGCTCGGCGCTGCGAATGTGACGGCCAGCATCACCGGCGGCTATCTGGTCACCGGCGGATTTGCCCGCTCGGTGGTGAACGACCAGGCGGGCGCCGTCACCGGTCTGGCGTCGCTGGTGACGGCAGCCAGTATCGGCGTGATCGTTCTCTGGTTCACGCCGCTGTTCTACTACCTGCCGCAGGCGGTGCTGGCGGCAACCGTCATTGTCGCGGTGCTGAGCCTGTTCAAGCCGGGCGAAGCGCTGCGCATCTGGCGCATGAACCGCACCGATGCGCTGACGTGGGGCGTAACATTCGCCGTTGTGCTCCTGTCCGGCATCGAAGCCGGCATCCTGACGGGGGTCGCGTTGTCGCTGCTTCTCTTCCTCTGGCGCACCAGTCGCCCGCACATCGCAATCGTCGGACGGGTCGGTCAGAGCGAACACTTCCGCAATGTGTTGCGACATCAGGTGCAGACCTGCCCGCACGTCGTGGCAGTGCGGGTCGATGAAAGCCTCTACTTCGCCAATACGCGCTACCTGGAAGACACATTGCTGCGGATCGTCGCCGAACGACCGGAAGTGAAGCATCTGGTGCTGATCGGTTCGGCGATCAACTTCATCGACGCCAGCGCGATGGAGACGCTGGAATCGCTGCTCCACGAGTTGCGCGCCGCCGGGGTCGAGCTGCACCTGGCGGATATCAAAGGACCGGTGATGGATCAACTGCAACGCGCCGGATTTATCGAGCACCTCGGTGCGGAACGGGTCTATCTGAGCACGCATCAGGCGATGCAGGCGCTCGGCTGCGTGTAGCGCCGCCCTGCACCCCTGGGAGCGCGAGCGTCGCGCTTGCGTGCAGCCCTGGGAGCGCGAGCGTCGCGCCCTCGAATCACGGGAGCGCGGGCGTCGCGCCCGCGTGCAGCGCATTCCTGCACCCTCTGGGGGCTTTGCCCCTCATCCCCCCAACCCCCTTCTCCCACAAGGGGAGAAGGGGGTGTTTGGGCATCCTGATGCCTGAAACAGGAGATGGCACGCAGGGGATTCCCCAAAAACCCGCACCTGTCAGGTCTCCGCCCCTGCTCCGCGCCTGCACGTTGACCGAAATTTATTTCAGTCCTGCGCTCATCAGTTTGCCATTGAGCAAGCAGTACCGATTACAATGCACAAGCTCTTGGAGAGGCTCAAGCCGCGAAACTCATCAGTTTGCCATTGAGCAAGCAGTACCGATTACAATTGCCCCAGCATCCCGCGAATGATCACGTCTACCGCCGTATCTTCGTCGAGACCACGCGCCATCAGGGTTTCGAGTTCCTTCTGGTTGACCGATCCGATTGCCGCTTCGTGGGTGACGTGCGCGCCATCGTTGCGAACAATCACCGTCGGCACATTCTTCGCCACGGCGTTGCCCCGAACGATCTCGGCGCAGTCCATATGCCCGCGTGTGCCGGGCGCATTGCCTTCGGCTGTGGTGAAGACCCGACTGTGCGCCTGGTCGCGCACGGCAATGCGCGTCTTCGCCAGTCCGCGCGCCCCGCGTCCGTTGAGACGCACCGCTTCGCGCACCTCGATATCGTCGTTCCCCGTGCCATACACCATCGACGCGAGATCGACCACGCCCGAATCATCCACATCGGCGGTATAGTCGATCAGCAATCGACCAACGCGCCCGTGGGTCAGGCTGAATGTACTGAAGTATCGCCCACCGGCAGCGACGGCGACGTCGGCGCATGCTTCAACCACCACCCCGCCATACGGTCCGTGGTAGTGCGCTTCGGTGTACCGCAGGCATGCGCCTTCACCAACGTGCACCTGCGCTTCCATCGTGTGTTGCAGATCACGCGCATTGGGGAAGGTGCAGTGCGCCAGAAACTCGACCTGCGCTCCCGCGCCGATCTCATACTCGGCAATGATCCGCTGCGTGCCGGTTTCCGGAAGCATGCCGAAGCAGAGATGCACAGGGCGGTCCAGACACGCCCCCGGCGCTGCAACAATCCGCATCTGCACGCCGTCCGACAACGGTTCGGCATCGATGGTCACTCCCGGCACGTTGATGATGCCAAGCACGCGGTTCGCATTGACGACCAGCGCCGCCACCCGACCGGCGCGCAACACGGCGGGTGATCCGCCAGCCTGTTCGTATGCTCGCAGGATCGCCTGATATTCGCGCGTCCAATCTATCGAATCACGCCCGACAGCAGCATCGAGCGGTTGTTGCATCTCCATTGTCGTCTCCTCTCCAGGCAGCGCGATTGTCCAGACCCTGCGCAGCAGCGCCTGGACTCGCGCGGTTATGGATAAGCCAGTCGCGCTTCTTCAGGGGCGCCGGTCATGACGATCTGACCGGCATGCATCACCGATGCGCGATCAGCAATTGTCGCCATCTCGTTGCGGTGCGTAATTAACAGCACGGCGCATCCCATGCGCGCCATGCGCCGCACCAGGTGCTGCACATCGCCAAAACTCAACACATCGACCCCCGAATCCGGTTCATCAAAAATCGCAAGTCGCGGACGCATGGCGTACACTGCCGCCAGTTCGATCCGTTTGCGTTCACCGCCGCTCAGGGTTCGATCCAGCGCACGCGGCAGATACGCTTCCGGCGCCAGCGCTACCGCGTGCAGCGCCTCCCACAATTCCTCACGTGTCATCGTCGGGCGTCCGAGCGTCAGGTAATCACCGATCGGCAGACCGTCGAAGCGCGCCGGTTCCTGCCAGGCAAGCGTCAGACCGAGGCGAGCGCGCTCGTAGATTGGCAGATCGTTGACAACCCGCCCGGCAAACACGATCCGTCCTGTATCGGGACGGTACTCCGCGCACCCCATGATTGCGTATGCCAGGCTCGATTTCCCGCTGCCGTTGACGCCTAACAGGGCATGGATCTCTCCCGCCAGCACCTGGAGATCGACATCGCGCAGGATGGTTCGTCCCTCACGGACGAGCGTCACCCCCTGGACATCGAGCAGAACGTCGTTGTCGTTCATATCACCCCTCTCCCCGCCGCTCCTCAGGGTGGCATCGTCTCATCGAGCCAGCGTCGCCAGGGAGCGGCGGCAGGCGGTTTCCACGGTCCATCAACCAGGCGTACCTCAGCATCCCGGATGCCGGGAACGTCGAGCGCTGCGGCGCGAACCATATGCTCCATCACGTCAACAAGCGGGCAGAACGGCGTTGTCAGCGCCAGTTCGATGATCGCGCGCCCGTCCGTGACCGCCACCGATTGCACCAGACCGAGATCGAGCAGGCTGATGCCGGGTTCTGGATCGATCACGTGCTGGAGCGCCTCCCATACTGCGATCTCCAGCGCAACATCGTGTGGACGGTCAACGCTCATGAGGCAGCCACCCCCTTTCATGGCGCGGGAGCAGCCGGGGCGTAGAAGGCATCGGCAGCGCACCAGAATTGTGAACCGTAACGTTCAATCAGCCGGGCTGCACCACTCGCTTCGAGTGTGCGCAGCGCCTCATGCACCTGATCCGGCGCCCAGCGCGTCAGTGCGCGTTCCAGTTCCGTGACACGCATCGGGTGGCGCGCGATGATGGCGAGGATCGCTTCAACCGGCGTGGCATATCCGCGCAGGTCAAAACTTCCTTCCGCCGGGTGGACCACGTGCGCGGCTGCACCGAGTATCGCCGTCGCGCGCATCAACCCGCCAGCATCGGGCGGTTCGACCCATGGTTCAGCCGGAGGACGCTCTGGCAGCGTGATGTCGATCCGGTCGGGCTGAATACGCTGCAACGCCGACGCCAGATCGCGCAACGCTGCTTCGGAGTCGTTCACCCCGCGCACCAGCATCACCTCGACCCACAATTTCCCGCGGTATTCAGCGCGGAATGCGATCAACCCTTCCAGCAGGCGCTCGAACGTCGTCTCTGGATGGGGGCGGTGCAGCGCACGATAGACCGATGCCGAGCCAGCGGACAACGTCGGCATCACCGCATCGGCGGCGCAGAGGTCTGCACGCACGTCGGGCAGGTAGAGCAGCGCGCCGTTGGTAATGACAGCGAGCGGCAACGTGGTCAGGCGCTTGATCGCGCGGATCAGTTCCCCAATCTCGCTGTGCAGCGTCGGCTCGCCCGATCCAACGATCGTGACCCAGTCGATCTCATCAGGAGCGCGGTTCGCCAGCGCCTGTTCGAGTTCGTTTAGAATGACCGGCAGCGGAACATACACGCGACGCTCGTTGGTCAGCGGGCGTGTTCGCCCCAACTGACAGTAGACGCAGTTCCAGTTGCAGGTTTTCAGCGGCACAGGATCGACCCCCAGTGAACGTCCAAGCCGCCGTGAAGGGATGGGACCGAAAACGCACGCCATCCTGCACTCCTCCGTCTGCGGAGCATCCGCTATACTGTGATGGTGTCGGTAGCATTTCCACCATCATGCCATGGTACCTTACCAGGTGGCGCATCCGAGGAGAGACTTTTACAGTAGAGGGTTGCATCCCGACAACAAAAGTGCAGCGTTAACTACTGAACGTCGGGATCGCCGGGCGAAAACACCTGAAATAATGTATCTGAGAAATGCTATAAATGCTCAATCGCCATAATCGCAGCACGACTGATGGGCACGGTTCGACGACGGCGGCAGGTCGATAGTGAACCGTTGTTTCTTCTCGTCGTTCATCACGGTCGCTCAACAATGAGAGGAGGAAGAGCACAGCCGACGTGTGGACATGACGCTAATATGCTAGCATGCTAGCACACCTCAAACCGGCGATGCTCTCCCCGCTCTTCACCCTGGCATCCTGGCACCCTCCCAGGCGGCGCGCTTATTTATAGCAGTTCTCACAAAGATTGGCCTGGTTGGACAGGGTTGCACATGCCATCGAAAGCAGACGCCTCGTGCGCCATCGCTCCGCGTGCTCCGCGTCTCCGCGTGCATCGGACCGGCTCACGCGAGGCGCGAAGGCGCGGAGAGCGGGAGCGCAGCGCTCACAAAGGCCGGTTGGACGGGGCTGCACCCGTCGCTGCAAGCGAGCGCCTCGCACTATGCGGCAGATCCGGACAAGGGTCAACGTATCTGAGAACTGCTATGATTCCGGTATGCGCCTTGCGCCATCGGGCTGATGGAGATTGAGCATTTAATCCGGTATACGCCTCGTGCCGTCGGGCTGAAGCCCTCGGCTATCAGGGCGAAGCCCGCCTGCGCGGGCTGTAGCGGATTCTTTCTTCCAAGACCATCAGCCCCCGGCTATCCAGGGCGAAGCCTGCCTGCACGGGCTATGACAGAATAATTCCTCAAAGACCATACGCCCTGGCTGAGGTCGGGCAAGCCCTGTGGGCTGGATCAACCCGGCGCCCCCCAGCATAGGGAACGGTGACGGACACGCCAGCCCCGCAGGGGCTTCCACGCGCTCAGGGAGGGCTTTAGCCCGCACGATGCGAGGCGAAGCCTCCCTGTGCGGGCAAGAGCAGAGAATTGTCCAAAGATCTGCAATGCATTTTTGCAATGAAGTCGTATCATGGCTCAAACGGCGGCATAACCGTACAACGCACACGAGTATGCTCGATCATTTCGACATTCTGGCGCCGGTGTACGACCGGCTGATCGGTTCACCCGATCCGGCGCGCCTGATAGCGCTCTTGCGTCTCCCAACCGATGGGTGGCTGCTCGATGCTGGCGGCGGCACGGGGCGCGTCGCTGCCGGATTGCGCCCATTTGTCGGCGGTCTGATCATCAGCGATCAGTCGCGTCAGATGCTGCGACGCGCCCGCGAAAAATCGACGTTGCATCCGGTGCAGGCGCAGGTGCAACGGCTCCCTTTTCGCGACGGATTCTTCGACCGCATTCTGGTCGTCGATGCGCTGCATCACTTTTTCGACCAGCAGGCGGCGGTGCGCGAACTGGCGCGTGTGCTTGCGCCTGGCGGGAGGCTGGTTATTGAAGAGCCGGACATTCATCGCCCGGCGGTTAAACTGGTCGCGCTGGCGGAACGTATGGCGCTGATGGGAAGCACATTCCTGGCGCCGGAAATCGTGCGTGACCTGCTGGCAGCGCAGGAACTGCACGCGCAGGTGGCGGAGCGCGACCGCTTTTCCGCCTGGATCGTCGCGGACAAGCCGTCTGGAGGAACCCGATGAACCGCACGACGACCTTTCCTCGCCGTTTCTATACCGGTCTGCATCCGTTTCTGGCGGATGTCGCCTGGTTGTTCCGGCATCGCGCGCAGTTGCGGCTGGCGCGCACCCTGCTCTCACCGACATTCCGCGAGCGTCTGATGCTGGCGGTCACTGCGGTCAACCGCTGCCGCTACTGCTCGTTCGCCCACACCCGGATGGCGCTGGCGGCTGGCGTATCGAACGCCGAGATCGCCCGGATTCTGAATCAGACCCTGGACGACTGCCCGCCCGACGAAGCGCCGGCGCTGGCATATGCGTACCACTGGGCGGAGACTGATGCAATGCCAGAAGCGACGGCGCG
Organism: Roseiflexus sp. RS-1; assembly: GCF_000016665.1. Classification (NCBI taxonomy): domain Bacteria; kingdom Bacillati; phylum Chloroflexota; class Chloroflexia; order Chloroflexales; family Roseiflexaceae; genus Roseiflexus; species Roseiflexus sp. RS-1. The sequence goes on along the minus strand of NC_009523.1, from coordinate 998,963 downwards.
TGAACGCCTGATCTGTGAGTACGGCGTTCTCCGCGCCGGGGCAATCGAGGCAGTGTTACGGATGATCCGGGTGGGAAACCTGATGGGCAATACGTTCGACTACCTGCTCTTTCGTATTTCGGGAGGACGGCTCGGAGCGACCGCTGACGACAGACATGAACGCAACAATCCTGATCATTGAGGACGAAGCCAGCATCCGCACCGTCGCGCGCGCCTATCTCGAACAGGCGGGTTTTCGCGTGCTGCTGGCGGATAACGGACCGGAGGGGGTGGAACTGGCGCGTCGCGAGCGTCCCGATCTGGTCATTCTCGATCTCAACCTGCCGGGGATGGACGGGATGGAAGTGGCTGCACGCCTCCGTCAGGAATCGGACGTCTTCATCATCATGCTCACAGCGCGGAGCGAAGAGAGCGACCGGGTTGCAGGATTGCGCATTGGCGCCGATGATTACGTCATCAAGCCATTCAGCCCGCGCGAACTGGTTGCGCGCATCGAAGCCATTCTGCGTCGTCGTCGCTCTGCATCGCCAGTGATCGACGCCACCCTGCGCTTTGCGCACCTGCGGATCGACCCGGAGCGGCGTGAAGTCTATGTGGGCGATCAGGCAATCGACCTGACCACCACCGAGTTTGACGTATTGCTGGCGCTGGCGCGACGCCACGGCAGGGTGTTGAGTCGCGAGCAGATCCTCGATCTGGTGTGGGGCGACAACTTCTACGGCACTGATCGCGTGGTGGACGTGTATGTCGGTCAGGTGCGGCGGAAACTGGAAGCGGTCGCCGGTGTGCCGCTCATTCAGACCGTGCGTGGCGTCGGGTACAAGTTCATTGATGCTGCGGTGTAGTATGGGACTGTGGCGCCAACTCCGCTGGCGGATCATCGCAGCGCACATGCTCGTCGTGATTGTCGGCGTCCTTACCCTGATCGTGACGGCGGAAACGCTGGCGGCTCGTTCAGTTGACCCCGCATTGTTGCCGGTCTTCCAGTCGGCAGTGATCCAGGCGCTGGTTGTGGCGGCGCTGGCGGCGACGATCGCCGGTCTGGCGACGAGCATCCTGCTGGTGCGCGAAATCCTGCGACCGTTGCGACAACTGGCAGCCAGCAGTCGCCGGATCGCTGGCGGGAACTACGATGAGCGGGTAACGGCGCCGCTGACCGACGAACTCCGTGAAGTTGCGCAGAGTTTCAATCAGATGGCGGAGACGCTGGCGCAGGTCGAGCGCCAGCGGATCACCCTGATCGGCAATGTGGCGCACGAACTGCGCACGCCGCTCGCCGGTCTGGAAGGGTACCTGGAAGGATTGCTCGACGGCGTGCTGCCAGGCGACCCTGAGACGATCCATGCCATGCAACACGAAGTGCGGCGCCTCCGTAAACTGGTCGATGATCTTCAGCACCTCTCGCGTGTGGAAGCAGGGCAGGTTGCAATCCAGCCGCAACGCTTCGATGTCGTGGCGCTGGTGCACCGTATCGTTGCGCACCTTCGACCGCAACTGATCGAACAGTGCCTGCAGATTGCGATCGAAGCGCCGGAGAAAGAAGCGCTGGCATACGCCGATCCGGATCGGACGGCGCAGGTGCTGATCAACCTGATCGGCAACGCCATCCGATACACGCCGGAAGATGGATGTATCACGATCCGCGTGCGCTGCGACCCAACCCATGTGCAGGTGATCGTTGAGGACACCGGCATCGGCATCCCCGCTGAAGCGTTGCCCTATCTGTTCGAGCGTTTCTACCGCGTCGATCCGTCACGGAGTCGGGCAAGCGGCGGCAGCGGGATCGGTCTGACAATCGCGCGTCACCTGGCGCGGGCAATGGGCGGCGAGATCACCGCTGCCAGCCCCGGGATCGGCAAAGGAAGCGTGTTTACGCTCATTCTGCCGCGCGGAGAAATTGCTTCCTGATCGCAGCAAAATTTGTGCTATACTCATTCCATCCACTCTCTAAACCGCGTAAGGGAGGTGCATGCTCGGTTCGGTTGAGCACCGACGATGTTGATGGATCATTCTCCGCGTGACCATCGTTCCATCTGAAAGGCAGGGAAGCTATGCTTCCAACGAAGTGGTTGAAACTCATCAGCGCATTTGCGATCGTTACACTCGCGCTGGCAGCCTGTGGCGCGCCGTCCACCGCGCAACCGACTGCTGCCCCCGCACAGCCGACGACTGCCCCCGCGCAGACCGGCGGCGGGAAACTCGAAATCTTCAGCTGGTGGACGAACGGCGGTGAAGCGGATGGGCTGAATGCGATGTTCAGCATCTATCAGCAGAAGAATCCCGGTGTCGAAATTGTGAATGCCACGGTCGCCGGCGGCGCCGGCACGAACGCCAAGACGGTGCTGAAGACGCGCCTCCAGGGTGGTCAACCGCCGGATAGCTGGCAGGTGCACGCCGGTAAAGAACTGACCGCATATGTAGATGCCGGTCAGATGGAGCCGCTGACCCAGTTCTTCAAAGAGCAGGGTTTCGACAAGGTGATGCCGCCGAAACTGCTCGAACAGATCACCTACAACGGCGAAATCTGGTCGGTTCCGGTCAACATTCACCGCTCGAACGTGCTCTGGTACAACATCAAAATCTTCCAGGAGAATGGTCTGACCCCGCCCAAGACCATCGACGACTTCTTCATGGTCGCCGAGGCGCTCAAGGCAAAGGGGATCATCCCCCTGGCAGTCGGCGGCAAGGACAAGTTTGAGACGCCGCACCTGTTCGAGAGCGTGTTGCTGGCAGTTTTCGGACCGGACGACTACCCCAAACTGTTCCAGCCCGGCGCAGACTGGAGCGATCTGCGGGTGCGCCAGGCTGCCGAGATCGCCAAACGCATGCTGGAATACTCCAACAGTGATCGCTCCTCCCTCGGTTGGGCTGACGCAGCGCAACTGGTGCTCGACGGCAAGGCGGGCATGACGATCATGGGCGACTGGGCGCACGGCTACTTCATCAGCAAGGGCGCGAAAGTCGGCGTGGATTACGGCTATGCCGCAGCCCCCGGCAACGACGGCGTCTTTATGTGGCTGTCGGACAGTTTCGGGCTGGCGAAGGGTGCGCCGAACCCGGAGCAGGCAAAGGCATGGCTGGCGCTCTGCGGTTCGCGTGAGGGGCAGGATGCCTTCAACCCGAAGAAGGGTTCGATCCCGGCGCGCACTGACGCCGATGTGAGCCTGTATGATGAATATCTGAAGTACTCGATCAAAGCCTTCGGCAGCGAGAAACTGGTTCCCAGCGTCGTGCATGGCGCTGCCGCTCCCGAAGCGTATATGACCGAGTACGGCAATGCGCTGAATGTCTTCGCCGGCGATCTCGATGTTGATGCCGTCGTGCAGGCATTGCAGGACGCCGCGAAAGACCTGAAGTAGTCCGAGGCGCCACAAAGCGCTTGCTTCGCGCAGGGGCGACCGAATCCGGCGCGCCCCTGCGTATAGCAGGCATCAACTGCACACCGATCACCTGAAAAAGGGGCGCGGGTGATTGCCTGGATTGTCACGTCACCCGTCCCATCGCAAACGATTATCTGGAAACCTGGAAGAACTCATCTCCGCCGGGCATCTCCAGGTTGAGCGCGTGAACGCTGCACGCAGGGGATATACACCGAAATACCGTCGCCATCCTCATCAATGAGAGGCACGAATGCGACAAGCCAAAACGCTCAGTGCGCATCCCGCCCGCCGGGTGCGCTGGATGAACCGTGATCGGGCGATTGCGCTCCTCATGATCGCCCCGTCGGCGCTGGCAATCGCCGTGTTCGTTTATGGATTCATCGGCTGGACCGCCTACATCTCGATGACCGACTGGCGGGGACTGGCGATGACCACGTCGTTCGTCGGGTTCGACAATTATCTGACGATCTTCAACACCGGTCGCTTCCAGACGAATATTCGGAACCTGATTGTTTTTACAATCTTCTTTCTGGCAGCCTGTCTGATCATCGGTTTGCTGCTCGCCGTGCTGATCGACTCGCGGGTGCGCTTCGAGGGATTCTTCCGCTCGGTGTACATTTTCCCGATGGCGCTCTCGTTCATCGTCACCGGCGTGGTCTGGCAGTGGTTGTTCGCACCCGGCAACTGGCCCAACGATCCGACCGGCATCAACCTGTTGTTCAAGCAATCGGGGTTGGATTTTCTCCAGGCAGCCTGGACAACGGATACCAGTGTTGTGCCGGGATGGCGCATCGAAGGATTGCGCACCCGGATAGGGATCCCCATGGCGATGATCCCGGTGGTTGTCGCGGCGGTCTGGCAGATGTCGGGGTTTGTGATGGCAATGTATCTGGCAGGGTTGCGCGGCATTCCAGAGGAGATCAAAGAAGCGGCGCGCGTTGATGGCGCAACCGAGTGGCAGGTGTTCCGTACTATCACCCTGCCGATGCTCCAACCGATCACGCTGAGCGCTGTGATCATTCTGGGGCATATTTCGCTGAAAATCTTCGACCTGATTGTGACGATGACCGGCGGTGCGCCCGGCAACAATACTGAAGTACCGGGATTGTATATGTATGAGATCACATTCAAAGCCAACAAGTTCGCCGAGGGAGCGGCGGTTGCGATGGTGATGCTGGTGGTCGTGGCGTTGCTGGTGGTGCCGTACCTGATCTACAACCGTCGGACAGAGGTGGAGCGATGAGCAGTGTTGCCATGCCCGCGCCGAAACGGCACCACATTCACTGGTCGCGGATGGTCGTCTACGGCGTGATGATTATCTTCCTGTTGTTCTTCCTGTTGCCGGTCTATCTGCTGCTGATTACCAGTTTCAAAAGTTTCGACCAGGTCAGCCTCAGTCGCATGTGGGAGTTGCCGACCGGCTTCTCGCTGGAGAGTTTCGACCGCGCCTGGAACGGCGGCGAGGGTGTGATTGGGATGCGCGGGAGTTTCTGGAACAGTGTGCAGCTGGTGGTTCCGGCGACGGTCATCTCGTGCATCCTGGGGTCGCTCAATGGGTATGTCCTGTCGAAATGGCGCTTTCCCGGTTCGGAAACCCTGTTTACGCTGATCCTCTTCGGCATGTTCATCCCCTACCAGAGCGTGCTGGTGCCGCTGGTCGAGGTGTTGCGCGAGATCCGGCTGTATGCCACCATTCCCGGTCTGATCCTGGTGCACGTGGTCTACGGCATTCCGATCACGACGCTGATCTTCCGGAATTACTATGCGACGGTGCCGAACGAACTTGTGGAAGCCGGGAAGATCGACGGCGCCGATTTCTTCCATATCTACCGCCACGTGATGCTGCCGCTCTCCGCACCGGGGTTCGTGGTGGTGGCGATCTGGCAGTTCACCTCGATCTGGAATGAGTTCCTGTTCGGTCTGATCATCACCAACGATCCGCAACTGCGCCCGGTGACCGTTGCGCTGCAAAATCTGTCCGGCAGTCAGTTCACGCAGTGGAATGTGCAGATGGCCGGGGCGTTGATGGTTGCGTTGCCGCCGCTGCTGGTCTACATTTTCCTTGGAAAGTACTTCCTGCGCGGCTTGCTGGCGGGGTCGTTGAAGGGGTAATATCGATATGAGCGCTCATACCTTAATACCCCGTGACAGACGACGCATCCTCCAGGTGACCCATCACCGTCTGATACACCGTCGTCAGCGGCACGCCACGTTCGCGCGCGATTCGGGCGCAATCTTCGTACTCCGGCGCTGCCCCACGACGCAACCCGTTTGAGCGACCGCCTGGTCGTGCTGGTGCTCCGGATTCCCGTGCGCTTTTGCCCCTCATCCCCCCCTGCCCTCTTCTCCCACACGGGGAGCAGGGGAAGGTTGGGCGTCCTGATGCCTGAAACGGGAGATGGCACGCAGGGGCTTCCCAAAAACCCACCCCTGTGAGGAAGCCTGGATGGGGTGTGCACTCCTAAGCCTGGACGTGCGCTTCGAGGAACCAGAGGTTCTTGTCGAGCATGCGCGACACTTCGGTGAAGAGGTCAGCAGTGTCGGCATCACCCGCTTCGGCGGCGGTATCAATGGCGCTTCGCACCATCCCCGCCAGGCGCCCGAACCGTTCTGCCAGCGCTTCGATATGCTGCGGTCCGTCTGTGATGTCGAGCGGGTATTCCGCGATGCTGGACGATGCCGCCACGATTCGTACCGTTCCCAGCGCAGTACCGCCAAGCGCCGTCACCCGTTCCGCCATGTCGTCGATGGCTTCCTCCAGGTCTTCCGCCAGTTTGTCGAAGAGTTCGTGGAGCGCGATGAACTGTAACCCTTTGACATTCCAGTGTGCCTGTTTTGTCTGGCTATACAGGTCGAACGCATCGGCGAGATGCTGGTTGAGCAGATTGATCATGCGACGCCGCGTTTCCGCAGGGATGCCAACGCGCGTCGGAAATGTCCGTGCTTCAGGCATACGGGTCCTCCTTTTTTGGGTGCGCTGAAAGCCACGGTGTCATTATACCATTCACAGGGTGATAATGCCCTGGCGCGCGCCGCGGTTGACCGCTTCGGTGCGGCTCGAAACACCGAGTTTGGCGAAGAGTGACGAAAGGTGAAACTTGACGGTGTGTTCGCTGATCTGCAATTTCTGTGCGATCTGTTTGTTCGATAACCCCTGACTCACCAGTTCGAGCACGTCGCGTTCACGCGCGGTCAACGGCTCGCCGACCGGTTCTGCTACCGATAACGGGCGACGGTGCAGCAGGCGCAACGCCAGTTCCGACGCGAAGACAATCAACCCTTGTGCGACTGCCTGGATCGCAGCGGCTAACTCCGCTGCACCTGCGTCGTGCGATAGCAGCCCCCACGCGGTCAGCGGCAGGCGGCGCAATACATCCGCCTGCCGCTCGTCGTCGCTCAGCAACAGCACTGCGTACCGTGGCTCCTCTCCCAGCGCCCGATCCGCCTCGGTCAGCACACTGTCATCTGCCGCCAGGATGACATCCGTATCGGGTGGAATGCTGGCGGGTGTGGTGAGCGATACGGTTTCGCCGACGATCTCGACGTTCGCTTCGGCGACCAGGGCGCGCAACCCGGCGCGCAACGCTGGCGTTGGGGCGACGATCAGGACGCGAATCATGGTGAAAAGCCTCCGGCGGGCTGATGAAGATTGAGAAATAAATCCGCTATTCCGCGCTAGCCGTCGGGCTGATGGAGATTGAGAAATAAATCCGCTATCCCGCGCTAGCCGTCGGGCTGAAGCCCTCGGCTATCCAGGGCGAAGCCCGCCTGCGCGGGCTAGACCGGATTATTTCTTCAACGACCATAAGCCCTGGCTAAGGTCGGGCAAGCCCTGCGGGCTGGATCAACCCCGCTTCTCCCGGCATATGGCAAGGATAGCTGAAACGCCAGCCCCGCAGGGGCTTCCATGCGCTCAGGGAGGGCTTGAGCCTGCACCCGCTGAGGAGGTTCAACCTCTATGAGAAATGCTATAATCTAAAGCGCTTTCGCGCACTATGATCCCGCGCCGGGCGTCACATCGATCACGCGAATGTCGCCAGCGCGCAGCAACCGGAGACGGAGCGTTCCATCCGTGTGCTGAAGCGCTCTGTGCAGGTCCTCCGGCTGCTCCAATGATACCGTATCGGCATGGAGCAGCAGGTCGCCCACCAGAATCCCCGCCTGCTCCGCCGGACTGCCTGGCTCGAGACTGACTACCAGCAAGCCTCTCGATCGTCCGTTCAGCACGCCTTCCGGTAATGGCAGTGATTGCACACCGACGCCAAGACGTGCGCGTCGCCCCTGGCTATCGTTCAACCACCGTTCGACGACGTGACTGGCGATGGCAACCGCCAGATCGCCGCCAAACACCATTGCGTTGATCCCGATCACCCTGCCGCGTGCGTCGAGCAGCGGTCCGCCCGAGTTGCCGGGCGCGAGCCGTACATCGGAACGGATGAACGCGACACGCTGTCCGTTGCGCGTCTCCGCCTCCCCCAGCCCACTGACGATACCGGCAGTCACCACCCATGGCTGTCCCCACGGATGACCAATCGCAAAGACCAGTTCACCAACCCGCAAACGCGACGAATCGCCAACCGATGCCGGTGGAAGGTCGTCTGCCGACGTGTGGAGCAGCGCCAGGTCGAGGTCCGGGTTACGCGCTGCAACCCTCACCGGCAGATCGCGCCCATCGAGCGTTTGCATGCGCAACCTGCCGCCCGTACCAGCAACGACGTGGTCGTTGGTCAGAACAACGCCGCCAGATTGCCAGACCACGCCGGTACCAACGCCTCTGCCTGCTCCGTGCAGATGCACGACGCTCCGCCGCGCGCGTTCGGCACGATCAGCGAAACCGGCAACAATATCCGGTGCACGATAGAACACCTGAGTCATGGAAGTCATGCGCCTTTCTGGTTTTCCCTATCAAGTAAAGACGCGAATGGGAAGGACATTCCCGGCTTCGCGTCTTCCGGATGTGACGATAGATCGCACAACGCTGCGACGTCTCGGAAATCCGGTCTACGACCCTTTGCGTTGTCCGATGGTCACCGTCAGCGTCATCAGCGCTCCGCCGCGAATAATCTCCGCCGGGACAGTCGCGCCGACGCGATCGCCGCTCAAAACTGCCTGCAAATCGTCGGTATCGTTCAGAACCACGCCATCGATCCCAACCAGAATGTCGCCGATGAGCAGTCCAGCCCGACTCGCCGGGCTGTCCGGCTCGACGCGCACGATCAGCAGCCCGCGTTCCTGGTTGCGCCCGGCGCGCTGCCCCGCCGGAATCGTAACCGGTTGGCTGCTGATGCCGAGAAAGCCACGGCGAACATGCCCCTGACTCGCCAGGGTGTGGGCGATGCGCCAGGCGAGCGGCGCGGGGAGCGCCAGCGCCACGCCGCCGATCAGCCCGGTTGTGAACAGCCCCAGCACCGCCCCGGTCGCATCGATCAGGGCGCCGCCCGAAAAACCGGGGTATGGTGTGGCATCGGTCTGGATCACCTGCTCGACCATGCCTCGTCGGGTGCGTAATGGACCGCCGACCGCGCTGACAATGCCCAGGCTCGCCATTGGTCCGCCCGGAGAGGGGCGCCCGACGGCGAGCACGAACTGACCGACGCGCGCCGGATCGAGCGCCTGCGCTGCGATCTCGCCGACCAGTGCATCGACCCGCAACAGCGCCAGGTCGCTGGTCTGGTCGCGACCGACCAGGCGCGCCGCCAGGGTGCGTCCATCATCGGTCTGGATCGTCAGGTCATCGTCGCGCTCCAGGACGTGGTCCGCCGTCAGAACCTGGTCGGCGGCAATAATGATACCGCTGGCAGGCTGGCGTTGTCTGCCGTTCACCATCACCAGCGAGCGACGGATACGTTCGACGGCGTCCGCCATCTGGTGTGAAAGTGCGCTGATTGGATCGGCGCCGGATGATGCAGTCATGGTATCCTCCTTCTGTAGCCTTGCGTGAATGATACCAGTGCGCGCGCCGCGCGGCATCGCCGGAATGCGCAGGATGCCACCTGGAAAAATGGGCAGGTGTCGGCGCTATAATTGCACTATTGTTCTTGCAGATAAGGAGGGTTGCATGGCGTTCTTCGATCTCTCGTTCGATGAGTTACAACGGTACCTTCCCCCGCGCGAGGAACCGCCCGATTTCGATGCATTCTGGCAGGCGACGCTCGAAGAAGCGCGCATGTATCCGCTCGATGTGCGTTTTGAGCCATACGATGCGGGGCTTACGACGGTTGAGACGTTCGATGTGACCTTTCGCGGCTACGGCGGACAGCCGATCAAGGGATGGCTGTTGCTGCCGCGCCACGCCTCTCATCCGCTTCCTGCCGTCGTCGAGTACATCGGGTACGGCGGCGGACGCGGCTTCCCGACCGACTGGTTGCTCTGGAGCGCGGCAGGATATGCGCACCTGGTGATGGACACCCGCGGTCAGGGAAGCGCCTGGCTCAAAGGCGATACGCCCGACCCGGAACCGGAAGGATCAAATCCCCATCACCCCGGCTTCATGACGCGCGGTATCACCAGCCCATACACCTACTACTACCGCCGGGTCTTCACCGACGCAGTGCGTGCCATCGAGGCAGCCCGCGCCCATCCTGCAATCGACGCCGGGCGCATTGCTGTGACCGGCGGCAGCCAGGGGGGTGGAATCGCGCTGGCGGTCGCCGGACTGGTGCACGACATCAGGGCGACGATGCCCGACGTACCATTCCTGTGTCACTACCGTCGCGCTACCGAGATCACCGATGCCAATCCGTACTACGAAATTGCGCGCTACTGTAAGGTGCACCGTGATCGGGTCGAGGCGGTGTTCCAGACGTTGAGTTACTTCGACGGGGTCAACTTCGCCGCACGCGCCCAGGCGCCGGCGCTCTTCTCGGTGGGGTTGATGGACGATGTGTGCCCGCCATCGACGGTCTATGCCGCATACAACCACTACGATGGACCGAAGCAGATTCGCGTCTACCGGTACAACCAGCACGAAGGGGGCGGCACGTTCCAGAACCAGGAGAAGATCAGGTTTCTGCGCACAGTGCTGGGAGGGTGACGGCTTGCCCCAGGCGGAGCGGTGTGAACGAAGGAGGAAGGTTGAACTTCGACGCAGGGCGCGGGGAGAGGGCGGTGAAGCGTGATTAGAGCAGGTCTCAGATACGTTGACCCTTGTCCAGGTCTGCCGTGTCGCGCGAGACGCCTGCCGCTGGCGGAGTGTAGACCGAAATTCATTTCGGTCGCCACGTGGGGAGCGCGCTTCCGGGGATGTTCAAACCCGTCCATTGGGTTCAACCTCTATGAGAACTGCTATAATCCGGTATACCGAATGAGCCGTGGGGCTAATGGAGATTGAGAATTAAATCCGCTCTACCGCACGAGCCGTCGGGCTAATGGAGATTGAGAATTTATTCCGCTCTACCGCGCTAGCCGTGGGGCTGAAGCCCTCGGCTAGCCAAGGCGAAGCCCGCCTGCGCGGGCTGTAGCGGATTATTTACTCAAAGACCATAAGCCCTCGGCTATGCGCGGCAAAGCCCGCCTGCGCGGGCTATGGCAGAATAATTACTCAAAGACCATAAGCCCCTGGCTCTCCAGGGCAAAGCCCGCCTGCGCGGAACGCGAACTCTAACGGTGACTCTATCGACTATCGGCTATCAGCTACGATAAGCCCCCGGCTCTCCAGGGCAAAGCCCGCCTGCGCGGGCGAGAATCGTGCGCTCTACTCCAGGAGCAGGAGAGACGCCACCTCAGGTGCGCGCGCCTCCGGCGCGCACCCCGGCAGAGACGCTCCAGCCCCGCAGGGGCTTCCATGCGCTCAGGGAGGGCTTTAGCCCGCACGAGCGGAGGCGCGCCTGACGATGGACGATGGCGGATGGCTTCTCTCTGACCGCCACGCAAGGCGGTCGCCGCACGAGGAGCGTGAGCGTGACTGCGTTCGTCCGAGGAGGTTCAATCTCTATAAGAACTGCTATAATTCTCAATCTTCATCAGCCCCACAGCGGGAACGTTCGGCATACCGGACTTAACGCTCCCGTAACAGGTCACACCGCTGCATGCGGGCGAGACGCCCGCGCACCCAGGCAATGCGAGAACGCGCACCATTCCAGAGCGTCAGGAACATTGCAAAACGATCATTAGCCTGCTTCTCCGCTTTTCAGGTCGCTGTTGCGCCACGCTCACACGGAAACGCGACCGCTTCGCCCTGCACCCTGACGACAACCCGCACGCCGGGAGCAATGTCGGTCCGCGGACCGGTGCGCGCCTGGATGAGCGAACCATCGCACATGCGAATGCCGATGAGTTGATCGTGCCCGAAGAAAACGATCTCTTCGATGAGTCCGCAGCCGGTCGCATCGGGATGCAGATCGAGCGCTTCAGGGCGCACCATGACTTCCACCGGTCCATCACGCGGAGCGGCAAGCGGGACTCTGCCGAGCACACATTCGGCACACCGACCAGAAGCGCGCGCCGGAACAAAATTCGCCTCACCAACGAACATCGCCACGGCGCGCGTCGCCGGACGCAGGTAAATGTCATGCGGCACGCCGATCTGCTCAATCCTGCCCTGCCGCATCACGGCAACCATATCGGCGATACTGAACGCCTCTTCCTGATCGTGGGTGACGAACACGGCAGTCGCCCCCGACTGCCGCAGAATGCGGCGTACCTCCTCGCGCGTCGCTTTGCGCAGCACGGCGTCGAGATTGGAAAATGGCTCATCGAGCAGAATCACCTGCGGTGCGGGCGCCAGGGCGCGCGCCAGCGCGACGCGCTGCTGCTGTCCCCCTGATAACTGATGCGGATAACGATCGGCGAGATCTTCAAGACCTGCCAGCGCTAGCAGTTCGGCGACCCGCATTGCGCGCTCACGCGGCGGACGTCCGTTCAAACCAAACGCGATATTCTCACGCACTGAGAGATGCGGAAAGAGCGCATAATCCTGAAAGACCATGCCGACCCGCCGCCGCTCCGGCGGCGCCCAATCCCCACCCCCGGCGACACGCCTGCCGTCCAGGTAGATCTCGCCGGTGTCTGGCGCTTCGAGACCGGCGATCAGGCGGAGCGTGGTTGTCTTGCCGCACCCGCTCGGTCCAAGCAATGCCAGCAGCGTGCCGCGCGGCGCCCGCAGCGATACCTGCTGAACCGCCGGTGTCTCGCGGTTGAACCACTTGCTGACTGCGCGTAACTCGATGGCGTCTTCATGGATACTCATAACATGAATAAGCGTACTCTTATATTCACATTTTGTCAAGAAAAAACCGTGAAAATAAGCGAAGCCTGTTCTTATCCGCCATATCCCAATTCCGCCAGCGCGCGTCGCGCCTCCGCCGCTTCATCCCAGGGAACCGGCGTTGTCCCGTAGATGATGCTTCCCTCGTGACCCTTGCCGAGGAGCAGCACAATATCGCCAGGGCGTGCATACGCAAATGCAGTACGAATTGCCAGGGCGCGATCCGGAATACACAGACAGGTTTCGCCGATCCGTTTACCGACAGCTTCGGCGCCAGCGGCGATTTCGGCGATGATCGCGGCACGATCCTCCAGGCGAGGATCTTCGTCGGTCACAATGACCAGGTCGCAAAAGCGTCCTGCAATCTCCCCCTGCAACGGGCGTTTGGCGCGGTCGCGTTCTCCGGCGCTGCCAAAGACCGCAATCACCTGTCCTTCGGTGAGTGGACGCACAATGCGGAACAGTTTCTCGAATGCGCCGGGGGTGTGCGCATAATCAACCAGCACGGTGAACGGCTGTCCTGCCTCGATCCGTTCCATACGTCCCCGCACGCCGGGCACGCGCTCCAGCGCCGCAAGGCAGCGCTCAAGCGGCACACCCTCGGCGCAGGCGACAGTCAATGCTGCCAGTGCATTCCAGACATTGAAGTCGCCGGTGAGGCGCAATCGTGCATCCGCAGCGCCCCATGGCGTCGTCACCCGAAAGCGCAGCCCGTCGCGGGTCGAACGGACATCTTCTGCGCGCACGTCGGCATGCGCGTGAACCGCATAGGTCAGACGTTCCGCAGATACCGGCGCCGCGTCGAGGAACATGCGATGATGCGGATCATCGGCGTTCACAACCGCGATCTTGCGCTGCTTGAACGGCGCGGCAGCATCGTTGAACTCCGCCAGCATCTCGAACAGGCGCGCTTTGTCGCGGCGATACTGCTCGACCGTGCCGTGAAAATCGAGGTGCTCCTGCGTCACATTCGTGAATACAGCAATATCGAATGCACTTCCGGCGAGTCGATTCCAGCGCGCCGAGAGCGCGTGCGACGTCGCCTCGATGACCGCATAGCTGCAACCCGCTTCTGCCATATCCCGCAGCAGCGCCTGAACCTCCGGCGCTTCCGGCGTGCTCTGGCGTGAGTCGTTGGTCCACATGCGCTCACCGATCTTGAAATCGACCGTGCCCATCAAACCGGTGATGGCGCCCCCGGCTTCGAGCGCCACGCTGGTCAGGAATGTCGTGGTGGTCTTCCCGTCGGTGCCGGTCACGCCAACGATCCGCATGCGCCGACCGGGATGCCCGTAGAAGGCTGCTGCAAGCGGCGCCAGCGCGACGCGCGCATTCGGTACGCGCAACGCCGGAACCGGCACGCGACCGTCCCACGCAGGGTCTTCGTACACCACAGCCGCCGCGCCACGTTCGAGCGCCTGCGGAATGTAGGCATGCCCATCGGTATGAAAGCCGCGATACGCCACAAACAACGCCCCTGGAGTCACGGCGCGCGAGTCGTACACAACGCCGGCGATCTCCGGGTTGACAGGTGGCATATGCGCAGGTTCGCACAGATGCTTCAGTATCTCGTGGAGACGCATGGTTCGCACTCCGCGTGTTCTATTCAGCGCGCCGAAGTATAGAAGGGACGGGAAGGATTGTCAATCACACGACGTTGTGGCGACATCCTGGGAGCGCGGGCGTCCCCGCCCGCACGCAGAGACGGGAAGGATTGTCAATCACGCGACGTTGTGGCGATTGACCGGAATGCTTAACATATTCTTTACACGGGCATCACGCAACCTTCAGGTTTGTTCCATACACTCATGAAGTGCATTGCATGCAATCCATACGAGGCATGACGTTGCCGGAAATACTCCGCACGTGCAGTGCATTGTGCAGATACCCTCACATGCGAGAAGAGAGGAGAAGAGGAGAAATGAGCGTTCAACGCAACAACCGGCGCTGGTCGCGCCGGGCATTCCTGCGTGTTGCTGTCGGCGCCGGTGCAGGCGCCATCCTGGCTGCGTGCGGTCAGGCAACAACCACCGCGCCAACCGCTCCAGCAGCAACCACAGCTCCAGCTGAAGCGACGGCGCCAGCGCAACTCCCGCCACCACCGGCGCCCGGTCCGCTGACGGCTGCCGATGCTGGCGGGATGGAAAAATTGGTCGAACTGGCGCGCGCCGAAGGCAACCTCTCCACCATCGCTCTGCCGGACGATTGGGCGAACTATGGAGAGATGAAGAAGAAATTCCTCGAAAAGTACCCGTTCATCAAACACGAAGACCTCAACCCCGACGCGAGTTCGGCGCAGGAGATCGAAGCGATCAAAGCCAATGCTGGCAGCAAGGGACCGCAGGCGCCCGATGTGATCGACGTTGGCTTCACCTGGGGCAATACCGCCAAAAAAGAGGGTCTCCTCCAACCGTACAAGGTTGAGAAGTGGAACGAGATCCCGGATACGCTGAAAGATCCAGAAGGGTTCTGGTACGCCGACTATTACGGCGTGATGGCGTTCGAGGTGAATACGCAGGTGGTCAAGAATATCCCGCAGGACTGGTCGGACCTGTTGAAGCCGGAGTACAAGGGACAGATTGCGCTTGCAGGCGACCCCACCGGTTCGGGACAGGCGATCAATGCAGTCTGGGCTGCTGCGCTCGGCAATGGCGGCTCGCTCGATGATCCAATGCCTGGTCTGGAGTTCTTCAAGCAACTGAACGAAATGGGCAACCTGCTGCCGGTGGTCGCCAAGCCAGCAACCATTGCCAAAGGTGAAACGCCGATCGCGCTGCGCTGGGACTACAATGCGCTGGCGAACCGCGACCAGAATGCTGGCAATATCGACATCGCCGTGGTGGTGCCGAAGAGTGGTTCGCTGGCAGGCGTGTATGTGCAGGCGATCAGCGCCTATGCGCCGCGCCCGCATGCCGCGCGCCTGTGGATGGAATTCCTCTACTCCGACGAAGGGCAGTTGATCTGGCTCAAGGGGTATGCGACACCGGCACGGTTCGAGGCGATGCGCAAGGCGGGTCTCATCCCACAGGATCTGCTCGACAAACTGCCGAAAACCGACGCGCCGGTCGCCTTCCCGACCGGTGATCAGATCAATGCCGCGTTCGACAAGATCAAGAGTGGCTGGCCCACCATTGTCGGTGCGACGGTGCAGTAACGTGCGGAACAGAGGAGTGTGCGAGACGCCAGGAGCATCGGAGCAATCTTCGAAAGTAGAAGACGACTCGCTTGCTAATGGTCTTTGAAGAAATAATCCGCTCTAGCCCGCGCAGGCGGGCTTCGCCTCGCATAGCCGAGGGCTTATGGTCTTTGAGTAAATAATCCGCTACAGCCCGCGCAGGCGGGCTTCGCCCTGGCTAGCCGAGGGCTTCAGCCCCACGGCTAGCGTGGTATAGCGGATTAAATGCTCAATCTCCATGAGCCCGACGGCACAAAGCGCATAGCGGATTAAATGCTCAATCGCCATCAGCGTGCTTCAGGCATCATCTCAAACTGGCTCAGGACGTGTATCTTAGCGGGTGAACATACACGCATGGTTGGGACGGATCGCATTCCGTTCCAGCCATGCTGACAGACCAGAGGCGCCGGCGGTCTGGTCATCATTCCTGGAAACGGTTGCAACGAGGTGGTTCATGGCGCCCCTGACACAGACAAAAACGAACCAGCCGACCGTAACACGCCGGTCTCTTTCGTGGACATGGGTGGGGGTGGCGCCATTCTTTCTGTTTGTCGCCGCTTTTCTCATCTGGCCCACCCTGTCGATCATCGGGCAGAGTTTTCTCGACCAGGAACGCCGTCTGACGCTGCAAAACATTCTTGAATTGGGACGCCCGTTCATTGTTTCTTCGTATGTGTACAGTGTGCAACTCAGCGCGGTAACTGCTATCGGCGGCGGGTTGCTCGGCGGGTTGCTGGCGTATGCGATCACAATCGGCGGGTTGCCACGCCCGCTGCGCGATGCAGTGCTCAGTTTCTCCGGCGTCGCGTCGAACTTCGCCGGTGTGCCGCTGGCGTTTGCGTTCATCGCCACACTTGGACAGTTGGGCGTCGTGACCCAGTGGCTGCGTTCGATAGGGATCAGTCTGTACCCCGCATTCAGTCTCTACAGTTTTTGGGGGTTGTGCATCGTCTATATCTATTTTCAAATCCCGCTGATGGTCTTGATCATGGCGCCGGCATTCGAGGGGATGCGGCGCGAATGGCGGGAAGCTGCCGAAAGTCTGGGGGCGAACGGATGGCAGTACTGGCGCTATGTCGGGCTGCCGATCCTGCTTCCCTCGATCCTCGGAACGACGGTGCTGCTGTTCGGCAATGCATTTGGCGCGCATGCCACCGCCTTTCAGTTGACCGGCGGCGGTAGTCAGGGGAACGTTGTCACCATTCTGATTGGCGCGCAGATCAGCAGCGATGCGCTCGCCAACCCTGGTCTCGGCAATGCGCTCGCACTCGGCATGATCGTCATCATGGGCGTCAGTATTGGACTCTATACCTGGCTTCAGCGCCTCTCTGCGCGCTGGTTGCAGTCGTAACCCTATGCTGAAACGTTTCTGGCCCTGGTTCTGGTTTCTGGTTGGCGCAGCCTACTTTCTTGTGCCGCTGTACGCCACTTTCGACTTCTCACTGCGCGCCCGCCGCGGCGAGTTGAGTTTCGCCGCGTATACCAGCGTGTTGAACGATGTCAGGTTTGTCGAAAGTTTTATGTTCTCGCTCCAGACGGCGTTGGCGACGATTGTGATCAGCGCACTTGTGATTGTGCCGACGGCGTACTGGGTGCAACTGCGTCTGCCGCGCCTGCGCCCGGTGATCGAGTTCTTTACGCTGCTGCCGTTCGTTGTACCGGCAGTCGTGCTGGTCTTCAGCCTGGCGCGCACCTACAGCCGCACCCCGCTCACCGACAGCCGCGAAGGGTTGTGGGTGCTCCTCGTCGGCTCGTATGTCATTCTGTCGTTCCCGTATATGTATCGGGCAGTCGATACCGGATTGCGTTCGATCAACATCCACGATCTCACCGAAGCGGCGCAGAGCCTGGGCGCCGGATGGTTCACCATTCTGACGCGCGTGATCTTTCCCAATGTCTACGTTGCATTGCTCAGCGGCGCGTTCATTACTTTTGCGATTGTCATGGGCGAGTTCACCATCGCTGCGCTGCTCGCGCAACCGGCGTTTGGTCCGTATATGAACCGTCTCGCCAGCAGTAAGGTGTACGAACCGTCGGCGCTGGCGATCATCAGTTTTGCGCTGACGTGGGCGGCAATCGCTGCAATCCAGTGGTTTGGTCAGGGTACGCAGGCGCGGGTGGCCGGACCGCGCTAGTGATGCGTTCGTCAACTGGGGGAAGTATGGCATTTCTCGACATCGTTCACGTGCAGAAGAGTTTTGGAACAACCATTGCCGTTGAAGACTTCACCCTGGCAGTCGAGCAGGGTGAGTTCGTTTCGTTCCTGGGACCGTCGGGGTGCGGCAAAACGACGACGCTGCGCATGGTTGCGGGGTTTGAAAAGCCGACATCGGGGCGGATCGTCATCGACGGCGTCGATGTGACCGATATGCCGCCCAACCGGCGCAACATTGGCATGGTGTTCCAGTCGTATGCGCTCTTCCCGAATATGACTGTCGCCGACAATATCGGTTTCGGGCTGCGGATCGCGCGTCGTCCGGCGCACGAAATCCACGCGCGGGTCGAGGAACTGCTGCGCATCATTCATATGCCCGAGTTTGGGCGGCGCTATCCGTATCAGTTATCCGGCGGGCAGCAGCAGCGGGTCGCGCTGGCGCGGGCGCTGGCGATCCAGCCAAAACTGCTGTTGCTCGATGAGCCGCTCTCGGCGCTCGATGCCAAAATACGCGCCTCGCTCCGCCAGGAGATCCGTGACATTCAACGCCAACTCGGCATCACCACGATTTATGTCACCCACGATCAGGAAGAGGCGATGGCTCTGTCCGACCGGATTGTGGTGATGAGTCGCGGGAAGATCGAGCAGATCGGCACGCCCTTCGAGGTGTACAACTTTCCTGCAACCCGCTTCGTCGCGTCGTTCGTCGGCACGCTCAACCAGATCGAGGCGACCGTCGTCGATGCCGCTATCGGACTGCTGGCGGTTGAAGGTCAGCAATTCCGCATTGCCCGCCCCCTCCCGTATCGCTCAGGCGACACGGTGAACATCGCCATCCGCCCGGAGTTGATCGCGCTCGATGGGCAGTTCAACAGTGCGATGAACCGGTTGAGCGGAACGGTCGAAGATGTCACCTTTCTCGGCTCGATTGTGCGGGTGCGCCTGCGTCTGGCAGCCAACCGGCTGTCGATGGACATCTTCAACAACCCGCATCTGCGCCCGCCGCAACCGGGAGAGACAATCACTGTGCATTTTGCGCCCGAAGCCTGCCTGGCGCCGGGCGACGACACGCCGCGCGGAGCGAATGCTCAACCATTGTCGGCGAGCGCTGCGGAAGCCGCGTGATACCCGCACATGCCGTGCACTCCCGGACCCGGCGGCGTCGAGGAAGAGCAGAGATAGATGCCGCGCGCCGGGGTGCGATAAGGGGTCAAACTGAGGGTTGGTCTGGTGATCAGTTGCCGCCAGTCCGGTACCCCGCCACTGATGTCACCGCCGATCAGGTTTGGGTTCCAGGCTTCCATGTCGGCACAGTTCATGGCGCGCCGCGCCAGAATGCGATCGCAAAAACCGGGCGCAAAACGCTCGATCTGCGCTTCAACGGCTGCGGTCATATCAACCATCGATCCGTGCGGCACGTGGCAGTATGCCCAGCCAGTATGCTTCCCCGGCGGCGCGCGGGTCGGATCGAACAACGTCGGCTGCACGAACAGAACATATGGGCATAGCGCGTGTTCATTGCGATGCGGCGCCCGCTCCGATTCGGCGATCTCTTCCAGCGTTCCGCCGAGATGCAGGGTTGCGGCGCGCAGACATGCCGGATTGCGCCAGGGGACCGGTCCATCGAGCGCATAATCGAGTTTGAACACACCCGGTCCGTGGCGAAAACGTTGCAGTCGGCGGCGGTAGCCTGGCGGCAGGCGATCACCGGCAATCTGGATCAACTGACGGGGAGACACATCGAACAGATACGCCCTGGCTTTCGGCAATTCATCGATATGCTGCACATGCCATCCCGTTCGTATCTCGCCACTCCAGGCGCGCAGACACGTTGCCAGCGCATCGGCTATCGATTGCGCTCCGCCCTGGGGCAGGGGCCAGCCAACCGCGTGACCGAGCGCGCCGAGCACGAGCGCTGGCGCCGCTGTCAACGGCGCTTCCAGCGGCAGCAACGAATGCGCGCCAAGCCCGGCGAGCAATGCGGGCGCTGCTTCGTCGCGGAACAGGGCGCGCGCCAGCAGCGTAACCGGCAGCAGCGCCAGCATCCCGAAGCGTGCTGCAGCAACCGGATGGCGGGGAAACCGCAACGGGTGCAGCACCAGCGGCTGTATCCGATCCCACGAACGCACCAGCGGCGCCATCACACGCGCATAGGCAGCGCCATCGCCGCCGAGCCAGGCGGTCGTCGCGCGCACCGACCGCTCCTGGATCACAGCGCGCCCACCGTCGAGCGGATGAGCAACCGGCGCAGGCGGGTGAATCCAGCGCAACCCAAAGCGGTGCAACTCAAGCATACGGAAAACCGGCGACGCAATCCCGAACGGATGCACCGACGATCCCAGATCGTGAACGAAACCGGGCAGCGTCATCTCCCCCGACGAAACGCCACCGCCGATCGTTTCACGCGCCTCGATGATCAATACCCGCCACCCGGCGCGCGCCAGAACGCACGCCGCAGTCAGGCCGTTCGGTCCTGCGCCAACAACCACGGCATCGTACATTGCGCTCCCCATGTTCCAGATATGCACGCAACCTCTGGCGATGCGAAGGCGGCGCCTTTGTCTCGCCACCCTCTTGTTCGATTACAGCAGTTCTCAGATATATTGACCATTGTTCCTGTCTGCGACGTCGCACAAGGCGCCCGCTTCCGGCGGAGCGTTCAATCCTGTCCAGCAGGACCGATCTTCGTGAGAACTGCGCTCCATATCTCCGCGCCTAGTATAATCTAACGGGACACGGTATACCGTTCTGCGCCAGGTTCACGAGATCGCCGCGGAGTGTTGGGTAGCCGTGTCCTTCAACGCGACCAAGCCGAACAGTTATCTGGGCCCTCAAACCCGCATATGCTAGCAAGGCTGGCGCCGTTTTCCTCAGGAGGTTCTGTGTATGGCTTCCCGTGAGTCGCTCTTTATCGGCATTGATGTCTCCAAACAGACGCTGGATGTGGCGTTTGGCGCCGACCCGCACGCGCCACGCGAGACGATACCGTCTACCGACGAAGGTGTCCAGCTCCTGGTCACGCGACTCCAGCGCCTGCAGCCGACCCTGATTGTGCTGGAGGCGACCGGCGGGCTGGAGCGCATGGTGTTCGCCCAACTGCTCCAGGCTGGCGTGCCGACGGCGCGGGTGCAGCCACGCCGCGTGCGCGCCCTGGCGCACGCGGAAGGACGCCAGGCGAAGACCGACCGCCTGGATGCCCGGTTGCTCGCCCGCTTTGCCGAACGGGTGCGCCCGCCGCACCACCAAGCGACGGACGAGCAGCGCGCATCCTTGCGCGACCTGCTGGTCCGGCGGGAGCAGTTGATTCAGATGCGGACGGCTGAGATCAATCGGTTGACGGCTGCCGCGCCGAACCTCCGCCCGGGCATCCAGAAGCATATTGATTGGCTGGATCAGGAGATCCGTGCGCTTGAGCAGGAACGCGACAACGAGGCGGAGCGCACCGACGAGGTGCGCCGGAAACGGGAGCTGCGCGAAAGCGTGCCCGGCATCGGCGCGATCACCGCACTGAACCTGCTGCTCCGCCTGCCCGAACTGGGGACCATCAATCGCAAGGAAGCGGCGGCCTTTGTGGGCGTTGCGCCGTATGCCAATCAGAGCGGCGCACAGCACAAACCCCGGCATATCTCCGGCGGCAGGAGGGATGTGCGCAGCGTGTTGTACATGGCGACCCTGGCGGCCACGCGGCGCCGTCTGGTCAGGCGCGCCTTCGATCAGCGCCTGTGTCAAGCTGGCAAGCCGCGCAAGGTCGCCATCGTCGCTGCGATGCGCAAGCTGCTGACTATTCTCGGCGCAATATTGCGTCAGCAAAAGCCCTGGGATCCGGCTGTGCATACGAGCGCCCCTTGACAAGCAACACAGTTACTCCGCGTCTCCGCGTGAGCCGGCCCGATGCAGCGGAGATGCGGAGTACGCGGAGGGATACGGATCATTCCAGTCTTTCTCGGATGCGTCGACCGTCGTTCGTGTCCCCCGTGTCGCGCGAGGCGTCCGCTACACGCCCGGCGTCTCAGCGGTGAGTTCAGGAGAGTCATGAATGTGCAATGGAATGTGCGATTCGCCGGTCGCCACGCGACACGCCTGCTCCTGCGTTCTGGTACGTGCTGGTGGAAGCCCAGGGATGTGGGGCTGGATCATGTCCATCGGAAACGGCAGATCATAAGCGTGGCCGCAATGAATTCGCACCTGTTCTGCAATCATTGGTCTCCGATACTCCAGTACCATGCCCATGGGTACGTTACTATCATCATTGTTGCCACTGATACAGGAGATAGCGATCCATGAAGATCACGCAGCGTCAAGTTGTATCCCTGACTCTTGGAATTATTGTCGTCGGTGACATCATCCTGGCACTCGCGCTCACAATTCTCCAGAGGTGGGATGGCGCCGCTATCGCCGCTATATCCGCCCTTGCGACCGGCGCACTGCTCACTGCACATCTCCGTGGGTGGAAGCATGCCGCTTCCGTTTTTCTCATCTTGTCTTCAGTGCTGACAGGATCTGTCATGGATATCTTCCTCGTGGAGGGGCAGGCATCCGTACCGCTGACGCTCATTTTCCCGCCGGTGCTGGGGCTGGCGCTGGTTGGCGCACGGGGGATCATCGTGAGCGCGAGCCTGTCACTGGGAATCTATGTTGTTCGGGTGATCCTGTCCGGCTATACCGTCGATCCGGTTCTCATCGTCGCGTATGTTATGCTTGTTCTCCTTATCCTGGTGGCGCGCGCAGTGCTGAACACCGAAGTGCAGCGGGCGGAGGAAGCCCGCCAGCGCGCAGAAGCGGCGCAGGCGCGCATCGAAGAACAGGCGCATGCCCTGGAAGCCGCCAACGCCGCGCAGCAGGCGCAACTGGAAGAGCAACGCCGCCTGCTCGACCTGGTCGCCACGCTGGAAACCCCCGCCATAACGCTCGCCGAGGGCGTCCTGTTTGCGCCGGTCGTCGGTCATCTCGATAGTCGCCGTTCGGCGGCGCTGACCGCGCGCCTGCTCGAAGTGGCGCATGCTCAACGTGCGCACCATGTGATTATCGACATTTCGGGGGTATCAACGGTGGACAGCGCTGTGGCGCAGGCGCTGATCCAGACGGCTCAGGCGCTCAGGTTGCTGGGGTGTAGCGTGACGCTCAGCGGAATCTCGTCGGAAGTGGCGCTGACGTTGACTCGCCAGGATATTGCGTTGAGCGACATTGCCACGGTGCGCAGTCCGCAGGAATCCTTGCGGCGCCAGCAGATGTAGGGCGCATATGCCCCTTGCCGATGGTGAAATGTCCCTACGGAAGAGGTTTCCGCGTTCACTCTTCCCAAATTCGCAGTATGTCGTATTGGAAGAGTGACGAAGGCGCTGCCTTCGCCTGCCCGACATGCATGATCGCAGCGTCTGCCCAGGCGTGATCCTTGCGTGCTGCGCTCCACACAGAGCAGCGACGTTTCGCAAATCACCCGCGCGCCGCAGGCGGCTACTGAAGTAATGGTCTTTGAATGAATAATTCGATATAGCCCGCGCAGGCGGGCTTTGCATTCCATAACCGAGGGCTTCAGCCCCACGGCTAGCGCGGTAGAGCGGATTTAATGCTCAATCTCCATTAGCCCGACGGCTAGCGCGGTAGAGCGGACTTAATGCTCAATCTCTATAAGCCCGACAGCAAGAGGTGCATACCGGATTATAGTAGTTCTCAGATACATTGACCCCCGGTCGGGTCTGCCGTGTCGCGCGAGACGCCCGCCTCCGCTTGCTCCCCATCTCCGCGCCTCCGCGCCTCCGCGTGAGCCGGTCTGATGCACACAGAGGCGCGGAGCACGCGGAGGGATGGCGCACACGGCGTCTGCTTTCGATGGCGGGGACAACCCTGCCCGACAAGACCAGTCTTTGTGAGAACTGCTATACATGCTCAATCTTCATCAACTCCACAGACAGAAACACGTTCGCTCCTTACAGAAAGGGGTCAAAAAGGCGACAACGCATCCGGGCGCTCTGAAGGCATTCAACGCACAACCAGCGGAAGATGAAGCGTATAGACCGGAGGCGGCGCCGGCACGCCGATCCCGACAGCAAACGCGGATGTATTACCATCGGCGTCGGTGCTGGTCGCCGTGATCTGCAACGTTGCCAGTGCGCTACCGGAGAAAGCGAACGAGAAGGTTCCATCATCGCTCGACGCATCTACAGCGCCGAGAAACTCACGCCCCTGACCGTTGGGGTCGGCAAAAACTTCGACGCGACAATTGCGGCAGGCGACGCCACGCACCTCTGTCTGCTCGACCGCAAGGATCGTTGGCGCGGGGATACCGCGGTTTGCACCATTCAAGAGCACAATCCCGCTGTCTGCATTGGTTGTGATACTGTTACTCGACACCCGGTTCCGTTCACCACTGGAGATGATCACCCCTGGCGCGGCATTATCCCTGATGGTGTTGCTCCGAATCAGGGTTTGCAACGTGCCGGTCAGCACAATGCCGCCGATGAGCGAGCAATCGTCACGTTGCGCATCGAAATCGTCCCACGGTATATCCATCCCTTGATTAAGAGACACTGTATTGCTCACAATCGTCGATCCATCACCTTGAACGCATATGCCGGAGCGGGCGTTGTGATGAATGGCATTTTCGTGGACAAACGTATGATCCCCTCGGATGAGCAATCCAGACAATTGATTGAACGCAAATGTATTAGATGGTCCGACGATATTGCCATCACCGATGATCAACGCACCGTGCCGCTGATTCCCCAGCGGCGTTGCGTCGTCAGCGCCAGCGCCGATGAGGTTGGAGGCGATCCGGTTGGCAGCCCCTTCGATCGTGATGCCGCTCGATCCGTTGTAGGCCACCACATTGCCTGCGCGCCGATCATCCCCGCCGATAATGTTCGACTCTGCAAATTCGGTCAGAAAAAGACCCTGGCGCACATTCCCGCGTGGGAGTATACCGCTGGCATCCACACCGATATAGTTCCCCTTAATATGATTCAAGCGCGCAATCGGTGGCGACGCGACATAGTACTGCCCCACAAAAACGCCATACCCGTTGCCCGAAATAATATTCCGTTCCGTCTCTGCCTCGCCGCCAACCACATTCCTGCTGGCGCCATCGACCAGAAACACGCCGCCTTCACGGTTGCCGATCGGCGAAGAACCGTCGGGTGCAAGACCAATGACATTTCCGATAATCCGATTGTTATTGGCGCCCATTACCATGATCCCGTAAGTATTCCCCGAAATCACGTTGTTCTCGCCGATAACATTGTGTTGTGCTCCGCCGCTGACGACAATGCCATAGTATGCATTGGACAGCGCGCGTGTGCCGTCAGCATCGACGCCGATCCAGTTGCCCGCCACGGTGTTGCTCATCGTTGTGCTGCCATCGATCCGCACGCCAGCATAGTCATTCCCGCTGATGATGTTGCGATCAGCGGCAGTGGATCCGCCGATCAGATTGTTGCGCGCACCATGACGAATATCGACCCCGTGGTAGTTCGGTTGAGAGTTGCCATCAGGCGCCAGTACGCCGATCGCACAGCCGGTCACCACATTATTGCTGGCGTCCGCCCCCTCGATGAGCACGCCAGCATCCCAAAACAGGATCAGCGCGATTCCGCGAATAACATTTCCAGCGGACGTGATGGTCAGTCCATTCAGCCCTCTGTCGCCTTCGTACACATTCGTACCGTCGAGAAGTATCACCGGATGGGAAACCAGACTGGCGCCCGGTTGCGTCGTTCCATCAATCGAAACATTGCCGCGGGTGAGCGGCGGCAATGCCGACGGACCGGGCTGGATGCGCCAGATCGTCGAACCAGTCTCATAGCCGGGATCGGTGTCGGGGATTGCGAAATGGATAAACAGGCGCGGACCGGGAGGCATTGCATTGGCAGCCGTAATCGCCTCGCGCAGCGAAATACCTGCACCGCCCGGATTATCGATCAGGTTCTCGAATGACGACGTATCTCCATCGAGTTCGTCCTGCGTCGTGGTCACCGTGATGGTGGTTGGCGCTGCGTGCACGACGCGGACGCCCCATTCGCCGGGACGCGAACCGTCCCGTCCAGGCGTGGCAGCGCTTACGAAAAGAATGAACAGGGCTACCGCGTATCTCGTAAGACGCGCTGACAATTGGCGCGTCATAGAACTGTCTCCCATATGCCGACATCAACAATGGCAGGCGTCGGCTCAAACCTCATCCAGCCTGTTTTCGCATTCGAGGAGAAACAGATCGAAAACTGCGGGAAAAAGATATCCTCTCTGCTGTATAGACATTATAAGGAGGGGGATGGGTAAGTTCAAGTCAAAATACCGTTGATATGGCAGGTGATCAGCGGTTCTGTCGAAGCCTGCTATAATGGAGCGAAACCGCTGTTACACATCTGGAGGTCCTAAGGCTATGACAACGACGCGCAACCGTGCGCCCGAAGGAGATGCGATATCGATACGGAACGGGCGCCTGTATGTGCCAGATATGCCCATCATTCCTTATGTCGAAGGCGATGGCACCGGTCCCGATATCTGGCGGGCGAGCGTGCGCGTTTTCGATGCTGCTGTCGAACGGGCATATGGCGGGCGGCGGAAGTTGATGTGGTACGAAGTGCTGGCAGGTGAGAAAGCCTTCAATCTGACCGGCAACTGGTTGCCCGACGAAACGGTCGAAGCGTTCAGGCAGTACCTGGTCGGCATCAAAGGTCCGCTGACAACGCCGGTGGGCAGGGGGATCCGCAGCCTGAACGTCGCGCTGCGTCAGTTGCTCGATCTGTATGTCTGCCTGCGCCCGGTACGCTATTTTCAGGGCGTTCCGTCGCCGGTCAAGCGCCCTGAACTGGTGGATATGGTCATTTTCCGCGAGAACACCGAAGATATTTACGCTGGCATCGAGTATGCCGCCGGTACGCCCGAGGCGCAGAAAGTGCTCGATTTTCTGCGCACCACGTTTCCGAAGGATTTTGAGAAGATCCGCTTCGGCACTGCGGAAAAAGCGCGTGAGTTCCTCAGTCTGCTCGGCAATGGCGACGGAGAAGGCGCTGTCGAAGTCGGCATCGGCATCAAACCCGTCAGTCGGTTAGGTACGGAACGCCTGGTCGCAGCCGCCATTCAGTACGCCATTACCCACCGTCGCCGGAGCGTCACATTCGTGCATAAAGGCAACATTATGAAATTCACCGAGGGTGCATTCCGCGATTGGGGGTACGCCCTGGCGGAACGCGTCTTTGGCGAGCATGTCTACACCTGGGCGCAGTGGGAGCGTACAAAGGCGGAGAAGGGCGAAGCAGCGGCGAACGCCGAGCAGCGCGAAGCGCTGGCTGCCGGAGCGATCCTCATCAAGGATGCCATCGCAGACATCACGCTTCAGCAGGTGCTCACGCGCCCTGAAGAGTTCGATGTGATTGCGACTCTCAACCTCAACGGCGATTACCTGAGTGACGCGCTGGCGGCGCAGGTTGGGGGCATTGGCATTGCGCCTGGCGGCAACATCAACTACATCACCGGGCACGCGATTTTCGAGGCGACGCACGGCACAGCGCCAAAGTACGCCAATCTGGATCGGGTCAACCCGGGCAGCGTCATCCTGAGCGGTGATATGATGCTGCGCTACATGGGTTGGACCGAAGCGGCAGACCTGATCATCCGCGCACTGGAAAAAACGATTGCCCAGAAGATCGTCACCTACGACTTCGCCCGACTGATGACCGGCGCAAAGGAAGTCAAGACGTCACAGTTCGCCGATGCAATGATCGCCAATATGGACGAATGACGCTCCGTTGTCGTGGAGACGCTGCAGGGCAACGTCTCCACGATCAATCAATGTTACGATTATCATGCTTCAGTCGGCGGCATCGGTCCCCAGCCACGCTCTTCGACCACCTGGAAAATATCGGTATCGCTGATAATCCCGACGATCCGATCACGCTCCCGCACTGCCGCGCGACGGATGTTCCGGTCGATCATCAGTTTGCTACAGTCGCGCAGCGACATTTCCGGCGAGACGTAGACCAGCGGTCGCGATGCCAGTTCATTGACGGCGACTTCTTCCGGTGAGCGATCAGCGGCGACGATCTTCTGCAGAACGTCGCGCATGGTCATGATCCCCCACTCACCGCTTGCATCCGGTTCGACCAGCACACTGGTGATCCCATGCTTGTTCATGATATGGATGGCTTCGGCGGCAGTGGCATCGGGCGCAACGCTGATCACTTTGCGCGTCATGATCTCGCCGACGGTGAAAGGACGCGGCGCATCGGCGGAGGGTTGACCGGCGCGTAACCGTTGCTTGAGCGGACCGGCGTAGCGATCCAGTGAAAACATGGCAACACTCACCGCGCGGCGACTCTCACGTGCGGCAGCGGTCTCCAGCGGTCCTTCGAGAAAGGTGACCAGGACGAAGGTTTCTTCATCAACTGGCGGCGGTTCGAGCAATTCGATGGTTTTGCCGTCGAAGCGGCCACGCACAGTAAACATAGCACTGTCTCCTTTCGCTGCGCCATTGCGTGCAGATTGTACCACAGGCGGCGGAGTGACGCATCGCGGCAGAGTTTTCAGCCGCGCAAATCGAGGCGATTGTCGCCAGCGTTGATCATGAAGGTGGCGGTTCGTTCGAAGTAGTGTATCAGAGCAGTGCGCACATCCTCCGGAAAGCCGACCTCATCGATAGCAGCGCGCATATGATTGACCCATGCATCCCGTTCCGCCTGCCCGATGACGAACGGCAGGTGACGCGCCCGCAGCCGTGGATGTCCCCGCAGTGCGTTGTAACGCGGCGGTCCGCCGAAATACTGGGTGATAAACAGAAACTGATGCAGTTTTCCCGGTTCGAGGTCTTCGGGAAACAGCGGGCGCAGTAGCGGGTCGCGCTCGATCCGTGCGTAGAATGCATCCACCAGACGGCGAAACGGCTCATCCCCGCCGGCGCGATCGTAGATTGATGGTTCAGCGCTCATCGTTCACAAAGATTTCTTCGATGATCCGACCTTCCCACTCAGCGTGCGGCGCAATCCCCAGGACGCGCGCCAGTGTCGGCGCTGTGTCGAGCAGACTGACCGGAGCGGCAATCCGGTAGTTGCGTCTGATCGCAGGACCGGCCGCAATCCATGGAATGGTCATATCGTCCAGGCTATCCGTGCCGTGGGTCCGATCGTGCCCGCCATGGTCAGCCTGCACCACAATCGTCGCGCCTGGCGGCGCCACATCGAGCACCCGCCCCAGCCACCCATCGACGCGCTGCAACTGGTTCAGGTATTCGGGCGACATCCAGCCAGAGGCGTGACCGGCAGCATCAACCGAACCGAAGTAGAGGAAGACGAAATCGAAGGACGCGCCTTCTTCCCGCAACAACCGAACGGCTTCTGCGCCAACTGCATCATCGTAGGACTGGTCGAGCGGCGGCTCGCGGTAGTAACTGTAGGCGACCTGTTCAGGGCGGCTTATATCGCGCAGCGGCTCCCAATTGTGGATGCACGCTGCACGTTTACCAGCGCTGCGCATCTGTTCGATCAACCCCGGCAACGGGCGCGCCATAGGAATAAACATTTGGTTGTAATACCGTGTCGCGTTGGCGGCACGCTGTGGAAGATTGACATATGACAGGGAAGCGTCACCGATGGCATGACACTCTGCGCCTGCATCGTCGATGCCCCGGCTGCACACAGCGCCTCGATGGTCCGGCAGTGCACTGCATCGAGCGCATCGGGACGCATGCCGTCGATCATCACGAGAACGACCATATTCCTCCTGTGCGGGTCACACCCGACAACCGGGCGCAGGTTTCACCGGGGGCTGGCAGAAGATCATACGACACTCTGTATTATACACGAATGTCGCCGCTCGACAGGAAAAGAACATCCCCCGCCGGTTCCAGAACCGGCGAGGGATGGCGCTGCACGCCTGCGTGGCATTACGCTGCCGCCTGAACAGCACGTTCGGCGTGCTGACGCAGCAACGTCAGCGTATCGGTTGCAGCCTCGTGAACCTGGACATCATCATCCTGTGCGGCATGGGCAAGCGCTTCAAGAACATTGGGAAGCGCAGCCGGCGCCCCTATCCGCCCCAGCGCGCGTGCCGCCGCCTCCCGCGCATAGGCATCACGATCGTACAGCAATCGGCACAGATTCTGCACAACCGTCGGCTTACCGGCATAATCGCCCAACTGTCCCAGCACAAGCGCGGCTGCCGAGCGATAAAATGGGTCTTCGTGGCAGAGGTGACTTTCGATATATGTCAGCGCATCATTCGTCACAGCGCGTTCACGCAGCAAACCAAGCGCGCGGGCGGCGGCAAAGCGCGTTTCGGCGTCGGAGTCGCGCAGAGCGACCTGCAACAGACGAATAACCAGCGACATCGGCGGCGCATCAACCATAACGCCAAGCAACCGGGCGGCATATGCGCGCACCTGAGCGACTGCATCGGATAACGACGCCTCGATCAACGCCAGATCGTCGGCGCCATACCGACCATTGCATGAGCGCAGGCGGCGCAGCGATTCGATGCGGTTCTGCTCATTCAGTTCCCGTAGCAGGTTTCGGATCCGTGCAAAAGACCATGGATAGGCGTCGAGTTCGCGTTCAATCGTGCTGCGCAGCCAGGACCCTCGCCGTGCATTGAGGCGCTGGATCGCCAGCGGGATCGTCTGCAACTCAACCACAAGATGTTCGACTGTCACGCACACCTCCTGACTGGCGCGCAGATCACGGTCGATATCCATCACCGTCGGATAGCGATTGCGCAGCACACGCTGAACCAGGAGGTTGGCGCCCGCATCGTGCGTGATAGCCGCAAGCGTGATAGTGGCGTCCACCGGGTACGTGTGGAAAGCGTGAAAGAAGGGGTGCAACGTGCGCAACGCCAGGTGTGGCACAACGCCAGCGCCGCCGGATAATTGCACCTCCTGGCGCGGATGACGGGCGAACACATCCAGATAGTCGATGATCTGCCGCTGCCAGAGATGTCGATCAAACATAGGTCACCTGCTGGAATGTATCAGGAATAGGTCACCTGCTGGAATGTATCAGGAAGCGGCGCGTACTACACCGAGGCGTACCATCCTGCTGAAAGTATAGCATGACGCCCCGGCGCCGCAATCACGCTACACTTACAAATTGGTTACAGAAATCACGCAATTTTGATCTTCGTACCAGTCCTACTGATGGTACGCACAGAAGAAGCGCAACGTTGCAGTCGCAAGGAGTGGGGACTCAGCGTTTCATACGCGGGGCAAACGCCATTCCTGGTTGTGACGTCGCCTCGGCGGAGATGAAAAAGGCGACCTTGTTTCACAAGATCGCCGTAATAGGAATGGTGCCAGGGACCGGGAACGATCCGGTGACCTCGTGTTTTTCAGACACGCGCTCTACCAACTGAGCTACCCTGGCAGGCTAACACAACTTCCGCAGCAAGCACCAGCGCGCTTTCGTGGTGGGCGATGACGGACTCGAACCGCCGACATCCTCGGTGTAAGCGAGGTGCTCTGCCAGCTGAGCTAATCGCCCATGGTGCCGAGGAAGGGACTTGAACCCTTACGAACATTTCTGTTCACCAGGCCCTCAACCTGGCGCGTCTGCCAATTCCGCCACCTCGGCTTGCGCATGGCATTATAGCCCTGTTAATGCCGCTTGTCAACCGCAGTTTTGTTCTGTTTTCTGTGCTCCTGGCTTCATGCGCTGGACCTGGCTCTTCCTCCACACCGCCGGTGCATCTGCTATAATACCGTTTACTGTCGCGCCTCTGCCGCGGCGATGTGGTTACCTCAGGTGACGGGGCGGCGATGAATATTCTGGTTGTGCTCACCTACTATTACCCGCATTGGACAGGATTGACCGTTCATGCCGTGCGTGTGGCGGAGCATCTGGCAGAACGGGGGCATCGTGTGACGGTGCTTACAACCAGGCACAGCCCTGAACTCGCACGTGATGAGATGATTAACGGCGTGCGCGTTGTGCGGCTCTGGCCCCTCACGCGCTTCAGTCGCGGCATGATCACCCCTGCATTTCCCTGGGCTGCGGCACAGTTGATCGCCGAGCACGATGTGGTGCAGATCCATACGCCGCTCCCCGAAGCGCCGATCGTTGCCGCCCTCTGCCGCCTGCTCGGGCGTCCGCTTCTCATGACCCATCACGGCGATGTCGTGATGCCGGATAGCCTGACAGAGCAACTCGTCGAACGCGCTGCGTTCCATATCCTGCGCGCTGCCGCGTCTGCAGCCGATGGCATCACGTCCTACAGCGAAGATTATGCCCGTCACTCGAAGTTGCTCTGGCCCTTTCGCGATAAACTGACCTGTATCTACCCGCCGGTGGAATTTCCCGAGCCGGATGCAGCTGCCGCCGCCGCCTGGAAGCGCGACCTCGGTCTCGATGGGAAGCGACTCATCGGGTTTGCCGGGCGCTGGGTGAGCGAAAAGGGGTTCGACGATTTGCTGCGCGCATTACCGTTCATTCGCGCTGAACTTCCTGAAGCGCACCTGGTCTTCGCCGGTGAACGCAACGTTGTCTACGATGATTTTTATCATGTCTGCCAGCCGCTGATCGAAGCGCAGCAGGAACATATCACGTTCCTTGGTCTGATCCGGGATCGCCGCCGTCTCGCCAATTTCTACGCCATGCTCGATCTGTTCGTGCTGCCCAGCCATACCGATATGATGGCGCTTACACAGGTTGAGGCGATGTTGTGCGGCACGCCGGTCGTCGCAACAGATATACCCGGTGCGCGCGTGGTGGTGCGCGAAACCGGATTCGGACGCCTGGCGCCGCCGTACAATCCGCCAGAACTCGCCCGTACTATCGTCGAGACGCTGCGTGACCGTGAACGGTATCTTCCAACACCCGCCGGTGTGCGCCGCATTTTCAATACCCGTCAGACGATTGACGCATACGAGCAACTGCTTGAGCGGCTGGTGCGTACCCGGAGCCGCACCAACCTCTATGCGCGCGCGAGCCGGCGCCTGGTGCGCAGTACGCTCCACATTATTGCCGCTGCACCGGTCACTGCGACAACAACAGCAATGCTTGCACCTGCGTTGTCACACCCAACTGGAGCGCCGTCCCATGCTGCGCTCTCTGCTGATGATCGCGCAATGCTCGAACACCTGTTGCAGAATGAGGCGGATATGGCATACCGCCGCCGTGCGATAACCCTGCTGGAGTATCTCGAACTCCGCGACGGCGAGACGGTGCTTGACTGCGGGTGCGGCATGGGGGTCTATCTGATGTTTATGGGGCGTTTGCGCCGTTTGAATCTGGTAGGCGTCGATGGCGACATCGCGCGCCTGCGCTGGGCGGAACGCGAACATGTGCCTGCCAGTCTCGCCGGGGTCGATATCCATCGTCTGCCGTTTGCCGATAACAGTTTCGATAAGGTGTTGATGTCGGAGGTGCTCGAACACCTCGCCGATGATCGCGGCGCACTGCGCGAGGTTTTTCGCATTCTCAAACCGGGCGGCATCCTGGCGCTCAGCGTGCCGCACGCCAACTATCCGTTCTGGTGGGATCCGATCAACAAGACCATCGAAGCGCTGGGCGGGCGACCGATCCGGAGTCCAGGACCGATCACTGGATTGTGGAGCAATCACTGGCGGTTGTACCGTCCCGAAACGCTCCGCGACGTGGTCTCCGGCGCCGGGTTCTCCATTGAGGCGCTGGAAGAACAGACCCATTATGCGTTTCCCTTTATCCACTTTATCGTGTACAGTATCGGCAAACCGCTGATTGAGAAGAATCTCCTGCCGCGTCGCTTCCGCGACAGCGCCGACCGGTTTCGCGGCGAGCGCAACAGCGGCAGTCTGCTCAACCCGATCAATCTGGGCGTGCGGCTGTTTCGCCTGGTAGACGCACGCAATGACCATCTGCGCGGCGATGAGAAAACGTTCGTCAGCATCGTTCTTAAAGCGCGGAAACCATGCTGATCGTACCAGCGGACCTATCGCTTGCCACATATGCATTACCCGGGGGTACGGTCGGCTCGCATCAGCGCAGCGCATGCAAGGATGAATCCGCTGCAAACAGGTTATTTCACCGCAGCGGCGCAGCGTTCACCGGGGAAGATGCCAGAGCGAGTCGCTCCGACCGCACCATGCTTCGCCGCGCGTACCTTTCGTTGTTGAAGTTCTCTGCGCTCCCGGCGTCTCAGCGGTGCGTTTTTGCAGTGAAGTCATGGATGGATCGTTGCCCCGTGCTATAGTCGCCGGATAGACGCTCCCCGGCAAGGACGTGCATGAAAAGCGTCGCACCATCACAACCACCGGTTGAAGACGACGTCGTCGCATCCGACAATGGTTCGCCATCCGCTGAACCCACTCCCGACACACACGCTATCCAACGGCGCTCGTATATGGGTGTCAATCTGTTTGCGCTGCTGCTGACCATCATCGCTCTGGCGGCGGTTGGTCAGTTCTTCCTGATCAGCACGCCGCCGAATCTGCTGGCAGGCGTGGCGCTGTTGACGATTGCCGGTGGAGCATTCGTTGCGCTGCGGGCATGGATGCGTGATCCGGCGCCAAACGGCGCTCCATCGTCTCTGCCGCGATTCGCCGGAGTTCTGGAACGTCTTTCCCCATTCTATCCGCTGTCCGCACTTGCGCTGATGAGCGGCGGCATTGCATTCTGGTGCGCAGCGACGCCGACGCTGCGCCCGGGACCCGCCCTGATCGCCTGGATAATGGGCATTGGTCTCTTTCTGGCTGGCACACGGTATATCGCCGTTCCTCGTGTCGATCTGCCCGCAGAAGCACCCTGGACCCGGCGTGAGATGCTGGCGCTTGCCGCGCTGACCCTGGCAGCGCTGGCGCTGCGAGTGACGATGCTCGACGCCATCCCGCAGAACTTTGGCGGTGATGAGGGCGAAATGGGTATGGAGGCGCGCGGCGTGCTGGAGGGACGCATCACCAATCCTTTCAGCACCGGATGGCTCTCGCATCCGACGCTCTGGTTCTTTCTCCAGGCGCTCTCACTGACTATCGCTGGCAATGATGTTTTCGGGCTGCGCATGCTGTCGGCGCTGATCGGAACGCTGACCATCCCGATGCTGCATCTGCTGGCACGTCCGCTGTTCGGGCGGAATGTCGCCTTTGGCGCGGCGGCGCTGCTGGCAGCGTATCATCTCCATATCCACTTCAGTCGTCTGGGGGTCAACAACATCGCCGATCCGTTCCTGGCGCTGGCGGCATTTACCGCCTTCTTCTACGGCATGCGGCGATCGTCACCCTTCGCGTTCGGATTGACCGGCGTTGTGTGCGGCGTTGCGCAGCATTTTTACATGGGTTCGCGTTTGACGCCGCTGCTGATAGCGGCGCTGATCGCTCACCTTGCGCTGTGCGACCGGCAACGCTTTCGGGCAGTTGCGCCACGCCTTCCGTTGATCATCGTCGGGTTCGGGTTGGGGTTTGGTCCGTTGATCGCCCATTTCATCGCCCAACCTTCCGCCCTCACCGCGCGCCTGGCAATGGTCGGCGTGGTGCAGAGCGGCTGGCTGGAACAAAAACTGGCGGAAGGCGTCTCGCTTTCCACGATCCTCATTGATCAGACCCGCCAGAGTTTTGGCGCGTATACCTTCATTCCCGACCGTGCCGCCTGGTACGATCCGGGCATTGCCCTGCTCGATCCGGTATCGTCCCTGTTGTTGACGCTGGGCGTGGCGCTCGCTCTGGTCAACTGGCGCCGCTCCGAGTGGTTCCTCCTCATCGCCTGGCTGACAGGCGCTGCCGTTCTGGGCGGCATGCTGCTGGTCAACACGCCCGAAAGCCCGCGCTATGTCACCACCACGCCAGCACTCTGCCTGCTCATCGCGCTCGCCATCCAGCAGATAGCCACGATGATGCAGTGGGCATTCCGCCTGACAAAAACCAGACATGCCCTGGTGAGCGTTGCGATTCTCGCGCTTCTGGCGGGATGGAGCATCAATTTTTACTTCCGCGAGTACACGCCCCGTCGCACCTATGGCTGGACCAACACCGAAGCCGCCACCAGAGTCGCCCATCTCATCAACGACCAATCTGAGCCGGTGTACGTGTACTTCTTCGCCCCGCCGCGCATCTATCTGGGGAATGGCTCGATCCGGTTCATCGTTCGTGACCTGCAGGGGATGGACATACTTGAACCAATAACCGATCCGGAGCAGATCATGCCGCCGCCGGAAGGAAGGCGACCACTCTTCATCTTTTTGCCGGAGCGTGAAGCGGAACTGGCAGTGGTGGCGCAACGTTTCCCCGGCGGCGTGACGCTGCGCTTCCAGGGCGAACGGGAGCCAGGCACACTCTTTCTTGCATATACGCCGCCGTGATGGTTACGCTGGAGTAGAGCCGTGAGAAACGGACGTTACCACATCACCGTTGCCGGCAATATCGGCGTCGGCAAAAGCACACTGGTCGGCATCCTGGCAGAAGAGTTCGACTGGCAACCGTACTACGAACTGGTTGCCGACCATCCATATCTGGAAGATTACTATCGGGATCGCGAACGCTGGGGATTTCATTCGCAGATCTGGTTTCTGACCCAGCGTTACCAGCAGCACCTCGAGATCGCCGATACGCCGATCTCCGTGTGTCAGGATCGCAGCATCTATGAAGACTACGAGGTCTTCGTGAAAGGGTTGCTGGAACAGCGCATCCTCAGTCACCGCGATTTTCGCACCTATCGACAGTTGTTCCTGGCGCTGGTGCAGAGCATCGCTCCGCCAACCCTGCTGATCCATCTCCACGCCAGCGTACCAACGCTGATCCGGCGCATCAACGAACGCGCGCGCCCTGCCGAGCGCGCTATTCCGCCCGCGTATCTGGAACACCTCAACCGCCGCTACGACGAGTGGCTGCGACGATTCGAGTTGTGTCCGGTGCTCCGCATTGAAACCGACGACCTCGATTTTGCCCACGATGCCTCGGCGCGGCGCGAAGTGGTCGAGTTGATTGCGCAGACGCTGGGCATGCGTGGTATGGTGCAGGAACGCTTCGTACCATAACAGATCTGTTTGACTTCGCTACAAAAACGCACCGCCGAGACGCCGAGTAACTGTGTTGCTTGTCAAGGGGCGCTCGTATGCACAGCCGGATCCCAGGGCTTTTGCTGACGCAATATTGCGCCGAGAATAGTCAGCAGCTTGCGCATCGCAGCGACGATGGCGACCTTGCGCGGCTTGCCAGCTTGACACAGGCGCTGATCGAAGGCGCGCCTGACCAGACGGCGCCGCGTGGCCGCCAGGGTCGCCATGTACAACACGCTGCGCCCATCCCTCCTGCCGCCGGAGATATGCCGGGGTTTGTGCTGTGCGCCGCTCTGATTGGCATACGGCGCAACGCCCACAACGGCCGCCGCTTCCTTGCGATTGATGGTCCCCAGTTCGGGCAGGCGGAGCAGCAGGTTCAGTGCGGTGATCGCGCCGATGCCGGGCACGCTTTCGCGCAGCTCCCGTTTCCGGCGCACCTCGTCGGTGCGCTCCGCCTCGTTGTCGCGTTCCTGCTCAAGCGCACGGATCTCCTGATCCAGCCAATCAATATGCTGCTGGATGCCCGGGCGGAGGTTCGGCGCGGCAGCCGTCAACCGATTGATCTCAGCCGTCCGCATCTGAATCACCTGCTCCCGCCGGACCAGCAGGTCGCGCAAGGATGCGCGCTGCTCGTCCGTCGCCTGGTGGTGCGGCGGGCGCACCCGTTCGGCAAAGCGGGCGAGCAACCGGGCATCCAGGCGGTCGGTCTTCGCCTGGCGTCCTTCCGCGTGCGCCAGGGCGCGCACGCGGCGTGGCTGCACCCGCGCCGTCGGCAAGCCAGCCTGGAGCAGTTGGGCGAACACCATGCGCTCCAGCCCGCCGGTCGCCTCCAGCACAATCAGGGTCGGCTGCAGGCGCTGGAGTCGCGTGACCAGGAGCTGGACACCTTCGTCGGTAGACGGTATCGTCTCGCGTGGCGCGTGCGGGTCGGCGCCAAACGCCACATCCAGCGTCTGTTTGGAGACATCAATGCCGATAAAGAGCGACTCACGGGAAGCCATCCACAGAACCTCCTGAGGAAAACGGCGCCAGCCTTGCTAGCATATGCGGGTTTGAGGGCCCAGATAACTGTTCGGCTTGGTCGCGTTGAAGGACACGGCTACCCAACACTCCGCGGCGATCTCGTGAACCTGGCGCAGAACGGTATACCGTGTCCCGTTAGATTATACTAGAGCGCAGAGTCTTCCATTCATTCTCTGCGCCTCTGTTGTGAGATGAACTTGTGAGATGAGCTTTTTGCAGGAGACTCATCTGTTTGTAATCATTCCCTTATCGTGGTGCATATCGTGCTGCCGCTATAATGTACTTGTGAGTGCATACTATGCACACGACTATTGATACAAATCTCAAAGGCGACGTTCATGAAACCATACACCATCCATCTTCACTCCAGCATCATTCTTGACGCGCCTGTTGAACGTCTCTGGCCCCTGCTCTCCGATACGGATCGCACCAATCGCCTGATCGGCCTGCCCGCCTTCGAACGAACCCGCCCGGACCGCGATCTGATACAGATCGTGTACGGTCATTTTCTCGGCGTTCCAGTCAGCTGGCGCGAGCATCCCTTCGAATGGATCTTCGAGCAGCAGTTCTCGGTCGAGCGCGAGTTTGCACCGCCACTGCCGGTTGAACGCTTGCAGACGGTAACCCGTTTCACATCGCTCCCCGAAGAACGCACGAAAGTCGATGTCGAGGTGCATATCGCGCCGCGCAACCTGGTTGGCGCTATCGGCGGGCGCCTGATCATCGGTCAGCGGATGCTGCGTCAGTTACGTCACGTCTATCGACAGACGGGCGCACTGGTCGCTGCGTCGGAGCAGGCGGTTCTGCCGCCGGTCCGCAAACCGCGCGTCAATCTCCATCGTTTGCGCGTCGCCGCAGAACGTTTGCGCTCCTCTGGCATCCGCGAGTCGCTCATCGAGCGGCTGGTTTCCCATCTCATCAACGCCGATGATTCACAGGTGCTCAAGATGCGCGCCTTTGCGCTGGCTGATGCATGGGGCGAGCCACGGATGGACGTGCTGCGCATGTGTCTGTACGCGACGCGCACCGGCTTGCTCGACCTGGAATGGGATGTCCTCTGTCCCAGTTGTCGTGGCGCAAGCCAGCGGGTGCGCTCCCTCAGCGATCTCGAGCACGACGCCTACTGTCCATCGTGCGATGTGCGCTACGACACCAACTTCGATGAGTCGATCGAGGTTCGTTTCAGCGTCAACCCCGACATCCGCGATGCGGTCGATGTGCCCTACTGCATTGGTGGACCGGCGAATACGCCGCATATTGTTGCACAGATCGCATTACCCGCCCATGGAAGCCGTGAGGTGCGCCTGCGCCTGGCGCCCAACCGCTATCGCCTGCGCAGTCGTCAAATGACAGCGCGGGCAGTGTTCGATGTGAGCGATCATGCCGAATCATCAAC
Organism: Roseiflexus sp. RS-1; assembly: GCF_000016665.1. NCBI lineage: Bacteria > Bacillati > Chloroflexota > Chloroflexia > Chloroflexales > Roseiflexaceae > Roseiflexus > Roseiflexus sp. RS-1. Next base: position 959,687 of record NC_009523.1, on the reverse strand, counting down.
GGCGCACATTGTGTTCGGCAATGGCGAGACGCTGATCGATCCGCCGGTGATCAGAGCGGGCTATGCAACGGTAACCATCGAAAACGCCACTGCTACGTCGGCGCTGATCGTCATCGAGCAGCGCGACTGGAGCGAACAGGCGACCAGCGCCGCGCTGGTGACGTCGCTCACCGAGTTTCGCCAGATGTTCTCGTCGGAAGCGCTTTCGCCGGGGGTTGGCATCGCCATTCGCAGCCTGACCTTTCTGTTCAGCGATCTGAAGGGGTGAACGGCCATGTATGAACAGATCGGCGATACGCCAGCCTATGCACGGGTGCGCGACCACTTTGCCGTTATGAGCGCGATCATCGGCGCACACAACGGCGCGCTTGTCAAAACCATCGGCGACGCCGTGATGGCGGTGTTCGCGTCAACCAGAAGCGCCGTAGCTGCGGCGCTGGAAATCCAGCGCGAATTCACGCTCGGCGAAAAATAGCGCGCGGCAACCCGGCGCTACGGATCAAGCTGGGGATGCACACCGGTCCATGTATCGCCGTCAATGCCAACAACCTGCTCGATTACTTTGGCTCAACGGTCAACATTGCGGCGCGGGTTCAAAATGAGAGCGTCGGCGGCGACATCGTGCTGACCGATGCGCTGATCGACGATCCTGCAGTGCGCCCATTGCTGGAACAGGAAGGGGCCATCCTGGAGCCGTTCGAACGTGAACTGCGCGGTCTGTCACAACGATTCCGGCTCACCCGCGTCTGGGTAACACCACCAGCAACGCTGGCAAAAGAATCATTGACAGAACTGCCAGACATGGCTACAATACCAGGGACTGCGGGGCGTGGCGCAGCCTGGTAGCGCACCTGAATGGGGTTCAGGAGGTCGCTGGTTCAAATCCAGTCGCCCCGACCATCCTGTGTCGCACAAGGTTCCATGACGACTTGCATCCTTGTGTTGCAGGTCGTTGTGTGCTTGATTATTGTGCGCATCCTCTTGCATCACCTTGACGCTTGCGCTATAATGCCTCTAGTTTTACGCATGAGAGGGTGCTGGTGCGCCCTGACACGTGCAGTTTCTCATCGGGGCGTAAAAGATTACACGACACTGCCGTCGCTGCAGTTCGGGCGCCAGGAGGATTGGAATGGGACATGTGAGCCTGCAGGCGGCTTTCGACCAGACCCGGCAATGGCTCGAATCCGACGATCTTGATCGCGCGATCGGGATGGTGCAGCACATCCTTGAGACGTACCCGAAGTGTCTGGAAGCCCATCAGATGCTTGGGGAAGCGTTTCTGTCCAACCGCCAGTACGAAGAGGCGCGTATCGAGTTCGAGAAGGTTCTGAGTTTCGACCCGGAGCATATCCCGGCGCTCGTTGGGCTTGGCATGACCAGTGAGCGGCTTGGTCAACTGTCCAGCGCGATCGCCGCCTTCGAACGTGCGCTTGAGATCAAGCCTGACCTGCCAGAGTTGCGCAGCCAGTTACTGCGGCTCTATACCGAGGCATGGGGCAGTGAGTATGCACATCTACGCCTCAGTCGTGTCGGTCTGGCGCGATTGTATGCGAAAGGGCACATGCTACCGCAGGCGATCTCCGAATTTCGCCAGGTCGTGGCGGATCAACCTGACCGCCTCGACGCGCGGGTGGCGCTGGCAGAGGCTCTCTGGCGTGATGAGCAGGAGGAAGAAGCGCTTGAGGTATGCCGCGCCATCCTTGTCAGCCATCCCGATGTGTTGAAGGCGAACCTGATCCTGGGGTACATCGAACTGGCTTCTGGCAATCCATCCGGTGAGCAGTACTGGAGGAAAACTCTCACCATCGACCCGTACCAGTCGATGGCGCGGATGCTGTTCGAGTCACTCCCGCCTGTTGATGTGCCAGAGCCGGTGATCCCGGAGTGGGACGAAGCGGCATGGATCAACCGGCGTGTTACTGCTCCCGTCGAACAACTCACTGCCACACGATCAATGGAGGCGACCACGCCGACCGCTGTGGCGGCGCCGCCGCCACCTCCGCAGGCGTCGCCATCCGTTTACGATGATAGCGATGATTTTCTTGCCGCGCTGCTGGCAATCGACACGGCGCCGCCCGTGACGTCGTCTCCCGTCGAGGAAGCCGCAGTTGAGATCGATGCGGATACACGCCCGTTCACGCTCGAAGAGTTGGGGTTGAGCGAAGCAGAACTTGAGCGTCTCGGCGCCTGGGATGAAGCGCGTGAGCAGGAGACGGAAACGCCTTCCTTACAGGAAGCGTCGCCGCCTGCCGAAACCGCGCCCGCCGAAGAAGCGCCGTCCGAGATTGGCGCGCTGCAACCGTTCTCGCTCGAGGAACTGGGGCTTTCGCCGGAGGAGATCGCCGCGCTCGACAGCGTTGCCACGCCGCCTGCCGAAACCGCACCCGCCGAAGAAGCGCCATCCGACATCGGCGCGATGCAACCGTTCTCGCTGGAAGAACTGGGACTTTCGCCCGATGAGATCGCCGCGCTCGACAGCGTGACCACACCGCCTGCCGAAACCGCACCCGCTGAAGAAGCGCCATCCGACATCGGCGCGATGCAACCGTTCTCACTGGAAGAACTGGGGCTTTCGCCGGAGGAGATCGCCAGTCTCGACAGTGCTGCCACGCCGCCTGCCGAAGAAGCGCCGTCCGAGATCGGGGCGCTGCAACCGTTCTCGCTCGAGGAACTGGGGCTCTCACCTGATGAGATCGCCAGTCTCGACAGTGCTGCCACGCCGCCTGCCGAAGAGGCGCCGACCGAGATCGGGGCGCTGCAACCGTTCTCGCTCGAGGAACTGGGGCTTTCGCCGGAGGAGATCGCGAGTCTGAGCGGCGAACCAATCCTTCCTCAGGCAGAAACATCGCAACCCGATGATGTTGAGATCGATATGCAGCCCTTCTCGCTCGACGATATCGATATTGAGGGGGGGGGGTATCAACCAGCAGTGAAGCCAGGCATCGGGTTCGATATCGGAGATGTTCCGCCAGACCTGCAACCATTCTCGATGGAAGAATTGGAAACCGGAGGGCTGAGCGGGCAGACGGATATAGGCGAGTTGCCGCCATCACTGCAACCATTCTCGCTCGACGAACCTCCGGCGCCGCAACGTCCGCGAATGGCGGGGTTGACGCCGGAAGAGGCGTCCGAAAGCCCGATCGAAGAGGAAGAGCCGTTCATTCCACGCGGGTTTAGCTGGCAACAACCGGCGCAACGCACTGAGCCGACATTCCTGCACACGGCATCTTCAACAGCGCCTGCGGAAACAGGCACCATTTTCGAGAAGTTGCAAAAGCAACGCGAAAGTGTGCGTCTGCCGGGTGCAGAAGAGCCGCCTACCCCTCCAATTGCACCGGATGAACATCTGGGTTTGTTCTCGCTGGACGATATATCGCTTCGCGATGACGATCAGTTTGAGGAACGAAGACTCTTATCCGTCGGGGCAGAGCAGCAGCTGCCTGCTGTGGGTGCGCCTGAACCTCCGCAGCAGGAGGAGCCGGTCAGCGCCGGTGATGCCGCGAAGCCTCACGCGGCGCATATCGAAGACGTCGAGGATATCGAAGCGGGTCTTGCCAGCGGGGTCATTCAACCATTCTCGTTTGCCGACCTTGGGCTGACCGAAGAGGAGATCGCCGCGTTGGGGTTGAACGTTGCACCTGAACAACCGGTAACGCAGGCGCCGGAGTCCCCTGCTGAAGCGCCTGCCGGGTTGACGTCGCGGGTCGCTGAGGAAGAACCTGTAGTCGCTCCGCCGCATATCGAAGAGCCAGTCGCAACCCACGAGTCGAAGCGCACGGACATCGAAGCGGAAACGCTGGAAGAAGCGCTTGCCCGCGGGGAGGTGCAACCGTTCTCGTTCGCTGACCTGGGGTTGAGCGAGGAAGAAATCGCCGCCCTTGGTCTCAGTACGCCGGAAGCATCGGCGCCGCCTGCCGAACCGGGTACACCCGCGCAACCGGCGCGTGAGGCGGAAACGCTGGAGGAGGCGCTTGCCCGTGGGGAGGTGCAACCGTTCTCGTTCGCCGATCTGGGGTTGAGCGAGGAGGAGATCGCTGCGCCTGGTCTCGGCACGCCGGAAGCATCGGCGCCGCCTGCCGCACCCGCCGAACCGGTCACACCCGCGCAACCGGCGTATGAGGCGGAAACGCTGGAAGAGGCGCTTGCCAGTGGAGAAGTGCAACCGTTCTCGTTCGCCGACCTGGGGTTGAGCGAGGAGGAGATCGCCGCGCTCGGTCTTGGTGAGCCGAAAGCGTCGACGCCGCCTGCCGAACCAGTAGCGCCGGTTCAGCCAACGACTGAGACAGATGAGTTCGAGATAGTCCAGCCTGCGGCGCCAGCCAAATCTCCCGCTTCAGCAGCGCCTGAATTGGTGGAAGAAGAAACTGGCATCGAGGATCTCCAACCGTTCTCACTTGCCGATCTTGGGCTTTCGGAGGACGAACTGGGGGAGTTCGATCTCTCAGATCTGGCAGAGGGCGGTCTGGAGTACGAAGAAGGACGCCTGGGCATCACCGAGGAAGAACTGTCTGCATTGGGAACGGGCGGCGATCTCGAATGGCTGCCGGAACCCGCGTCTGTCCACGAGCCGCCAGTCGAATCATTCGAGCTGGCTGAGACATTCCCTGGCTTTGAGAGCGTTGATGAAACGGTGGATCGTTTGATCCGGCTTGGTCACGAGCGCGGGTATGTCGATCTTGCCGACATCATAGCCACGGTAAGGGATCCCGAAGCGGAAGCCGACCGGATCGATGAAATCGGGCGCAAACTGCATGCTGCACGAATCCAGATCCGCGACGGCGATGAGATCATCGACCTTGATGCCGAATATGCGGAGGAAGAGACGCCATTGCCGGTGGAAAGCGCTCTGCAGCCCGCACTCAACGATATGCCATCAGAAGAAGACCTGATGCGGCCCTTCTCACTGGAGGAACTTGGATTATCAGACGACGAGATTGCACTGCTGGCCGCCGCAGCCGCAGGGCAGCAGGAGAACGTTCCACCGCCTGCGGAGGAACCGTCGCTCACTCCCTTCTCGCTGGAGGAGCTGGGATTATCGGACGACGAGATCGCTATGATCAGCGCTGCAGGCAGTACTGTCGAAACATCGCCTGTGGAAGGGCCGTCGCTCTCGCCGGAAGAACCGGAATCGTCGGGCGCTGAGGTGACTCAGACGACCAGATCTGCTGCAACGTCCGATGTTGCACCACCACCTTCTGCGACGAGCGAAGTAGAGGCCTTCTCATTGATCGATCTCGAACCAGTTGCTCAGCCAGAAGCGACTGTTCCACCACAACCGCCTGCGCAGGAACGCAAAGAAGCGCCTGCATCGGTTGTGCCGCCGACGGGCGCCGAAAAACAGCCGCCTCCAGCAAAGGCAGCGCCGATCGCTGCTGCCACATCGCCGCCATCGCCGCCGCCTGCCGCTCCAAAAGACCTGAGCGCCTTCCCGGAACTGCAAGAGTATGTGCGCATGCTGGATAGCGATCCGGGCAATCATATTCTTCGCCTCTCAATCGCACGGGTCGGCGGGCAGGTGGGTATGGTGGAACTTGCCATGCAGCACTACCGCAGCCTCATCAAGCAGAATGCGCTCCTTGATGAAATTGTCGATGATCTCAGCGACATGATCGCGGAGACCAGCGACATCAGCCTGCTACGCAAACTCCATCGCACCCTTGGCGATGCCTACTCGCGTCAGGGTCGCTTCCGCGATGCAATGCGCGAATACAGCTGGATACCAGGACAGGGATAATCTGCGCAATCTGTGTTGCGCCGCTATGAGTGGTAAAGAGCAATGACTGTAAACATGCGCCGGATCGTTGAAGACCTCATCCGAGTTGAGGGGGTCATCGGAAGTTTACTCGTCGGAAAGGATGGCCTGGTTGTCGCCAGTACGCTGATGGATGAGGAAGATGCCGAGATCCTGGGCGCTATGTCGGCAGCCGTGTTTGGAGAGATTGACAAAGCCACGCGACGTATCGGCGTTGGCGCGTTGATCGACTCGATCATCGACGCGGAGCAGGGTTCGATTCTGATGCTCGAAGCGCGGGAATTGATCCTGGTGGTTATTACCCAGCGCATGGTTAATCTGGGCCTGGTCAAAATGGAGATGCGCCGGGCTTCCAAGCGAATTAGCGAAGCTGTTCCGATCTGATGATCTCTCCCTGTCTGGTGCATCGTTCCCGACGTGGCGCCTACATCTGGAGCAACAGTGTTCGATGGGTTGTTTCGCGCCTGTGAGCAGTGTGCTCGGGGCGCGATGTTTGTGTCCTTGTGCAGATAAAGGAGAAGAGGAGGCATGGAGCGTTCCCTGATCATCCTGAAACCTGACGCAGTGCAGCGCGGTTTGATCGGTCCGATTCTGACGCGCATCGAACAGCGTGGATTGCGGATCGTCGGTATGAAGTTGATGCAGATCGATGAGTCGCTGGCGCGCCGACACTACGCCATTCACGAGGGTAAGGCGTTCTTCGATAGCCTCATAACCTACATCACGTCGGGTCCGGTCGTGGTGCTGGTGGTCACCGGCAAGAATATCATCGAAATTGTGCGCTCGATGGTCGGAGCGACAAACCCGGTCAAAGCAGCACCGGGGACTATCCGTGGCGATTTTGCGCTGGACATTGGACGGAATCTCATCCATGCCTCGGATTCACCGGAGAATGGTGAGATGGAGGTCAGTCTCTTCTTTCGCCCCGAAGAACTGGTCGAGATGCACCGCAGCACCGATCAGTGGATCTATGAGTAGCCGGGGAACGTACACTGCTTCGCCGGGGGGCAACGAGCACGATGACCCTTTCTGACGCCTGGCAGCGCTCCCTCAACAACGCAAGGTTTGTTCCAATCGGCAACCATCCCGCAGACCCGGCGCCTGCGGAATGGTTTTTGGGGTCTGATCTCGAAAAACACCCTGCTTACCGCCTTTGCGCCGCCGATCCTTACGCGAGTGAAGGAGTATCGTGCCTTCGACCTCTCTATGAGGGTGTGACGCCCTCGCTCCATGACAACAGCGGCAACAGAGAGCACCTTCCATTTCTGCGCGTCTCTTCGGGCAACGTCTGCGCAAATCCCGCTACGCTCTACTGTTGAATTCCTGCCACCACTCGCGGAACATGCGCACCGGGTTGCTCCAGTACCGTTCGGCATCGACAGCCGGGGGTTGCGGGCGTTTTGTGGCGGCATCACGCAAGCGCCGGGCAATATCACGCACTGCTGCGGCTGCCGGTTTCTCACGCCCCTGCGCATCGCACACGCCAATGGTTCGATACCGGCGTGTGCGATCCAGTGGCGGCGTCTGCCAGCGATCGACGGGAAAATCGGCGAAGGCTGGCAGCCAGACCCCGGCGGCGCCATCGTGATAGAGCCGCTCCAGCGCCGTGTGGATGAACTCCGCCTGTTCCCCGACTGTGCCGCGATACAGTATCATCGTCTGCCCGAAGAGATCATCCTCGAACCATCCAGCCGATTCACCTTCGGTTGTGGTGGGCATACCGACGCCGATGACGACCATCCGGCGTTCGGCAAGCCCGGCGGCAAGCATATGCAGATACGCGGCTGGATTCGTATGGCGCATCTGATTCTCGATGGGTGTTTCAGGCGGATCGACAACGACGCCAGCACATGCACAGCGCTTTGCCACATCTTCGGGTCGCGGACCGGAACGTCGTTTTAAGCCAACCGGCGAAACGACTCCCATACACACTGCGCGCGGTGCAACCTGTCGCAGTTCTTCGCCGATAGTCTCGAGCCAGCGATCTGCTGCCTGATCAGACTCAGGGCGATGGACACGCTCGAACCCCTCGCCAACCTGCCATACCCGGACTGCCGGATGATCGCCGAAGTAGCCAGCAACCTCGCGCACCAGATAGCGTTGCGCCTCGACGATCATCGGCTCACTGAACAGATCGCCGCACTGCACCGGGCGATACCTTCCGCCAGACAGGACCGGAACCAGCCCCGGCGGGCGCACGATCAGCAACGATTGCCGTCGGTGCACGCGCTGCAACACGCCAAGAATATCAGGACCGTTCGCCCATGCCGGTATCTGCAACTGACCGAGCGTGGCGACCGGAAAGAGCGCCAGCACAACCCGCAATCCGACGGTGTGGGCGACATCGAGCGCGTGCTCCAGTGAGCGCATCGCGCGACTGTTGATCCGCGTCGGACCCGGCTGGAAATCCTCCCATACCAGGCAGAGGCGCACGGTATCAAATCCAAGAGCGGCAATGTGCGCCAGTTCATCGCGCACTGCGCCACGATCATAGCGCTGCCAGAACAGCGGACCTGCCTGACGCGGCCAGTATGTCACACCAAGCGAAAAGGCATCATTGAGCGTTGTCATGGCAGATTCTGTGCATCAAGGAATGCTCCGACCTGACTGAGAAATTGTTCAAATGCAGAACGTTCGTGCTGCAACACCTCGTAGACGCGATCATAATCAATCGACATGGACTGATGCACGAGAATGTTACGAAAGCCAACCATCCTGGCAAGCCTGGCGCCAGGATCGTCGGAAATAACGCCAGCGCGGGCAACGGTTAACACTGCATCATGCCCGCTATCGGGCAATGGTAATGAGAGACCGGCGATCAACTGGTCGCATACACTGATGACAACCTCGATTGCCAGTTGAAGCGTGCGATCAACTGTTGCACGTATGCGCCAATCCTGATCGAGATCGGCGCGCGAATGTTGTTGCAACTCGCGCAACTGCGCCACATAGACCTGGAGTTGCGCAAGATGGCGAGCAATGGTCAGAGCGCCGGTCATGGACCGAGTCTCACGTTTCCTTCAGCGAACTGTTTCATGCGGGCGCGCAGCATTCGGCGGTAGCGCGGCGCCCAGTCGAACCATTCCTGCATGGTGCGCACCTCGAACGCTACTCGCTCCTCATCATTACGATTGTACAGCACATGGCGAGGGCGGAGCGCTTCGTAGCGCAGCAGCGGCGGCGCATCGTTCAAAACCGCCAGGTCGATGGCATCAGAGCGATAAGCGGCGCTCAGTCGCCCGATCAATTCGAGGCGCCAGCGCGCGCGCTCTTCCCGGGTTGTTTCTGGCGCAAACAGTACGGCGATGTCAAAATCGCTACGAGCATGCACACGTCCACCGGCGCGTGATCCGAAGAGCCACGCAACCACCACCGGCGTGTCGGCGAAGATCGTGTCGAATGATATATCAGCACCCATCTCTACCATTCCTATAGACGCTCTCAAGGGTAGAGTTCTTGGGAGAGAAATGATCGGTTTTCTGCATTCCCGTGCGCTTTCCCCCTCATCCCCCCAACCCCCCTTCTCCCACAAGGGGAGAAGGGGGACTCTGGACGTCCTGAAGCCCAGAACGAGAGAGAGAACGCAGGGGCTTCCAAAAAAACCACCCCTGTAAGCCTATGGACGCCTGGTTCCGCGCACAAAGACATCGGGCCAGGCTTTGAAGCGGGTGAAGAAGAGTTCGGGCGTCTTCTGCACCCCCTGCTCGGTGATCACCCGGTAGACCTTGATATCCATCCCGCGCCGCGCCCGATCAGTCTGACGCACGGTTCCGAAGGGCAGACCAGGATCATTCACGTACACTGCCTGCGCTGGCGGAGGCACAACGTTGGTGATCTCCGGTCCCACCACCGCCACACGTCGATCCGGTCGCGTGCCGTAGAGACGCACACTCAGCACCTGTGCGCTCGTATCGGCGACGGCTTCCATGAGCAACCAGTGTCCGGTGTCATTGATGAATCTGAGATCCTGCACTCCGGTGTAGATCGTCGCATCCATGCCAGGCGCTGCCTGGTCGGGGAAACTGAAGGCATCGTACCAGGAAATATAGAATGGGTGGGCATGGCGTTCGGTGATCGGTAAACCTGCCCAGAATGCGGCGCGAAACACTGTAGTTGACACCTGGCACACGCCGCCGCCCCACTCGAGTTGGGTGCGATTACCGATAACTGCATACCCCTGGACAAAGCCATGCTCCGCATCGACCGCGCCAAGTTGCGTGTTGAAGGAGAACTCGGCGCCGGGCGGGATGAGCACTCCGTCCATTCGTGCAGCGCCAGCCTGGATATTCGTCACACGATACCCGGCAGAACCGGCAAAACTCGATTTTCCTTCCGCCACCAACTCGACAATGCCGAGGGTTGGCAGTGTTTCTGCGGTAATCTGCGGTCGGATCGTTTCGACCGGGAGTTCGACAATGTGATCCTGTGTGCGTAGCGCCAGACGGATCGCTTCGACGGTTTCGGATTTCTTGAGGCGCAAGCCATCGCGCCCCGGCGCCACGATCTGAAGACGCCCATTGCGAAAGGCGACCCGCGGCTCGGCGCTCGCTGAGTCGACGAATTGCGCCAGACGGTCAACCGCACGTTCCAGCCGCGCCTGGTCGATATCGACGAACATGCGACCGTCGGTGACGCTGATGGTCAGCATCTCCGCAATCCGATCCGGCTCCCATATCCAGCGCCGTTCCCCCTGCTGGAGTTCGAGCGGTCGGCTCAGCAGCAATTCAGCATCGACAACCGCAGCGGCAATATCTTCATCCGCCAGCGTCGGCTCGAGGATGCGGGTACGGAGCGTGACCGTCTGTGGTTCGAGCGATTGCAATGCGCGCAAAATATCGAGCGCCGTGGCATCCGTCAGGAGTTGGCGCCCGGGTTGGGCAGCGGTCGGCAGCACCTTGCCGGCAGCAATACTGAGCGCTGCATCGCGCGGCGGGCGGTCGATCTCTCCAGCGAGACCGATCAGGTACTGCTGTACCCGCGCCGCGTCCACCTGTAGACGCGGCGCAATATCGACCCCGCCGTTCTGCCGCAGTTCCCACAGTTCTTCGATCCGACGCAGCGGATTGCCGGTGCGTCCAACGCCAAGCGCCATCGAAGCCGCCTGATCGGGATCGAATTGAACACCGAGATCGTCGAGTGAAGGTTGCCAGGATCGCCCTTCAAACACCAGCGTCAGCGGCGCTTCGATGAACGGTGCATAGTGCGATACCAGTGCGGTTCGGATCTCTTCACGCGACAGACCGCCAACCGGCATACCTCGAATGCTGACACCGGGCATGGCACGGTCGGCGGCAAGCACATCGGTGATAAATGGCTGCGCGAAAAAGAGCGCTACGCCGAGCGCAGCAATGATCAGCAGAACACCCAGCACCGGCGCACGACGGGGACGCACCGGCGGTGTGCGTCGCGGCAACCTGGGTTCTGATGGTTCAGGCGGCAACTCAGGCGGCGGCTCATCGATCAGGAGCCGCCCCTCGCCCTTGCGCCGCCGGATAGGACCATACTCCTGATAGTACTTCTCCGACATGGCGGAAACTCAGGCGACGCAACAGAAGCCGATTCTTCGTTCATAATACCGATTAAGCACGGCGACGTGTAAAGCGTATCACGTCTGCATGCGGCTGTCAAGGCTTTCCAAACCCCAACCCACGTTCGCGCATGCTGACGAATCGACCCGCCCCAATCACCAGATGATCGAGCACATCAATATCGAGCAACCGTCCGGCTTCGATGATCTGACGGGTTACGACAACATCCTCCGGCGAAGGGGTTGGGTCACCGCTTGGATGGTTGTGTACAACGATAATCGACGCTGAGTTCAACCGGATGGGTTCCTTGAAGATTTCGCCAATCCGAACCATCGATGTGTGCAGACTGCCGATATAGACCGTCTGGATTTTCTGCACGCGATTCTTGGTGTCCAGGCAGATCGCGCGTAACTGTTCCTGGTCGAGATGGCTCATTTCGATCTGCATCAGTTGCGCTGCATCGGTAGGCGAACGGATCAGGAACCGTTCGTCGCCACCTGCCAGCAGTAGCCGGCGACCGATTTCGAGCGCCGCTTTGAGTTGCGCGGTTTTTGCCTCACCCATGCCGCGACGCTGCGCCAGTTCCTCGAAGCCAGCACGCTGCAAACCATTCCATCCGCCAAACTCGACGAGCAGTTGCTGCGCAAGTTGAATGGCGTTCATTCCTTCAATGCCAACACGCAGCAGAATTGCCAGCAGTTCGGCATCGGCGAGCGCAGCAGCGCCGCTGGAGCGCAACCGCTCGCGCGGTTTGTCGGTCGGCGGAAGTTCGCGAATGCGAACATGATACTCAGTCATCGCATGCTCCTCATTGTGCCAGAATATCATAGATACTACCGATCCGTCTTCCTGGTTGATGCGACTCAGACCCGGCGCGCAGATGGGACATTCGTCCTGCTGCGCAGCAGGACGTATTAAGCAGGGAGAAGCCGACGACACGCCTCTCTAACCTGTCGTCTGGTGCAAAAGTCGTACTATACTGCTCACGTTTCCCGGAAGACGCCGCCGACTGATGGTGGTCGCCGGAAGTCTATGAACAGGTCAGAGGCATCATGTCCGTTCTGCCACGAAAAGCCGTTGTCGCCATTGTGCACACCTCGCCGGAGACAATCCACGCCGACTATCGGCGCCTGCTCGCCCTTGCCGGAATGGGCGCTGCGCCCACACCGTCGCACCATGCTCTTCTGATCCCCCGCCACGCGCGGCGTATGCCCTTTCCCGGCGCAGGCGCCCCGCCATGGCAACTTGAGATCATTATGCGCCTGTGTCGTGTGGACGGCATTGCCGCCATTGCAACGATGTTGCCTGAACCGCACAACGATTGGTACGGGTATGCTGCAATTGCGGCATCGCTCGGCAGCACTGTCCTTCGCCGCGCGCCGCCGCTCGACCGCGCGACTCTGGTTGCGGCGCTTGCTCCGGGGCGCATCGATGCGCACAACAGTCTCTTTGGCGCAACTCACGCGCTGGCGGCACTGTTCCGTACCGACGCAATCATCCGCAACACTGGTTCCGTTATCGACGCGCTGGCGCAGGTGCGATACGCAGGCGCGCCGCTGATCGCAGTAATAGACGCAACCACCATCAGCGATGGACGTGATGCCGGTGCGGAATATGCCGAGATCCGCAGCACGATCCTGGCGTCACGCGATCCCATCGCTCTCGATGCTATCGTGGCTGCGCAGTTCGGTCTCGACCCCTTGCGTGATGTCGCCTTCCTGCGCGAAGCGCACCGGCGGGGTCTGGGAACCGCCGATCTGTGCGCCATCACCTGCTGTGGCGATGTCGAGGCGCTGCAGGATCGCTGGGGACTGGGCGATCCGGCGCCGGGCGCGACGCTGGATCGCTTCAATCGCTGGACGGGCGCGGATATGCGAACGTTCGAGGGCTGGTTGTATCACACCGGCTGGGGTCGCCTGTTTCAGGCGTATCAAACGCGGTATGCCGTCCGGGTGCGCCGCTAAGGAGGGGAGTCATCTGTGTTCTACTCCAATTCGATGTGTAGCGATTGCAACCCGCGCAGCGCAAAGTTATCACGCCACACGACCTGCTCATCCAATGTGCGCATATGAGGAAAGCGGCGTACCAGCGCGCTGATGGCGACCTGTCCCTCCAGACGCGCCAGTGGCGCGCCGAGACAGTAGTGCGGACCGTGCCCAAACGACAGATGGCGCACATCACCGCGCGTCACATCCAGGCGCGCCGGGTCCTGGTACTGTGCCGGATCACGATTCGCTGCGCCGATGAACACCGTCACCGCCTGACCTTCTTCGATACGATGTCCCTGGAATTCGATGTCGGTCAGCGCCCGGCGACTCGTCACCTGAACCGGGCTATCGTAGCGCAGCAGTTCCTCGATAGCGGAAGGGGTCAACTCCGGGTGGTCGCGCAGAAGCGCGAACTGATCGGGATGACGCATCAGCGCCAGCATTCCATTGCCGATCAGGTTCGTTGTCGTCTCGTGACCGGCAAGCAGCAGCAGGATACTGTTGGCGACCAGTTCCTGTTCACTCAGTCGATCACCGCCATCCTCCGCCTGCGCGAGAGCCGAAAGGAGATCATCGCGTGGTGCGCGCCGCCGCTCCGCAACAAGCGCCAGAAAGAAATCGGTCATTTCCAGCACTGCCTTCAGCGCTGCCGGAAGCACATCGGCTTCGGGTCGCGTCGTGCCGCCAATGAACGCTGCCAGACTATCCGACCATCGGCGGAACTGATCGTGCATATTGACGGGAACGCCGAGCATATGGGCTATAACGGTCACCGGCAGTGGATACGCGAATTCACCGATCAACTCGATCGCACCGCGCGCTGCGGCTGCATCGAGCAACTGATCCACGATGCGCTGGACCAGCGGACGGTACGACTCGACGACGCGCGGCGTAAAGGCGCGGTGCACGAGCGTCCGGAGCCGGGTGTGGTCAGGCGGGTCGGCAAACAGCATCATACTATCGCGCGTCTTGAAGAGCGGTTCCAACCCGCTTGCGATCAACCATTGCGGATCAACCTGCAAACGATCCGCACCCAGGCGCGGATCGCGGAGCAGCGCCTGAGCGTCGGCATAGCGAAATATCTGCCAGTCACCGCCCGTCCAGCGGATCGGTTGCTCTGCACGCAAACGGTCGTAGATTGGATACGGATCGCTTATCGCTGCCGCACTCCAGAGTTCGGGCGGTGGTTCAGTTGGGTGGTGCATACTTCCTCTCCGACAACCTCAACGTTTTTGCTGGAGACGAAATGCGATCACATCGGCAACCAGGCATGCCGCGTTTTGTGAAACGACGGGTCCCCAAACCATGCTACGATAGAAAATAGAGCGCTGTTTTGCCTCACCAGGATGGAGCGTCTGCGATGCCGCCGATCGACCTTGCGCCAGACAACCCGTATGGCTTGCCGTTGCGAACGCCGGTGCTGACTGCTGCCGGTTGCTTCGGTTTTGGCATCGAGTACGAACGCATTGTACCGATTGAGCGCCTGGGCGCCATTGTGACCGGCAGTATCTCGCTGCGTGGCAGACACGCTCTGCCGCCGCTGCGCCTGATCGAAACGCCGGCAGGAGTGCTGAGCGTGGGTATGTGGCGCGATCCGGGGCTGGAGCGTGTTCTGCGCGAGTATGCGCCGGTGTGGAGCACGTGGAAAACACCGGTCATTCTCAGCGTCGCAGCCGATCACAGCGATGTGGCTGCGGCACTCGAAGGCGTCGAAGGGATCGCCGGACTGGAGATCACCTTCGGTGATGACTTGACTGCCGCTGCCAGAACCGTCGCCGCGGTGCGCGCGGTGACGCTGCTGCCGTTGCTGGTGAAACTCCCACTCCATGACCGACTGATAGCCGTAGCGCGCTCCATCATCGATGCTGGCGCCGATGCGCTGACGATTGCCTTTCCACCGCACGCCTGCGCGCCAGACCCGCACACCGGCGAACTCCTGCACGGTCGCCTCTCCGGTCCTGCGATTCGACCGCTGGTGCTGGCTGCGATTGCTGATGTCTGCACAACGACGCATGTGCCGGTCGTCGCCTGTGGCGGCATCGGAACCGTCGAAGATGCACGCGCGTTTCTATCGGCTGGCGCAACTGCGGTGCAGGTCGGGTCGGCGCTGCTTGCCGACCCGTTTGCGGCAGTTCGGATCGCCGACGCACTGTAGTGTGGCAGAGAAGGGCAACATCAGGCGCGCACGTGCCCATCGCCCTCGACAACCCACTTATAGGATGTCAGTTCTCGCAGCGCCATTGGTCCGCGTGCATGCAGTTTCTGTGTGCTGATAGCGATCTCGGCGCCCAACCCCAGCTGCCCGCCGTCGTTGAAGCGCGTGGACGCATTGACGAACACTGCCGACGAATCGACCGCCTGCACGAACACCTCAGCCGTTGCTGCGTCGCGGGTAATGATCGCATCGGAGTGATCGCCGAAACGCGCAATATGGTCGAGCGCCTCGTCCAGACCGGACACGACGCGGATCGAAAGGATCAGCGCCATGAACTCGACGCCGAAGTCGCTCTCCTGAGCCGGAACGATCTGCGGCGTGTCGAAACCGGCATCGCGCAGGATCGCCAGCGCCGCTTCATCGGCGCGCAGTTCGACATTGCTGGCGAGCAGATCACGGGCGACTGCGGGCAACACATCGGCAGCGACCGCGCGATGCACCAGCAATGTATCGAGCGCGTTACAGACGGATGGACGCTGCACTTTTGCGTTATGGACGATGGGAACGACCATCTCCAGATCGGCAGCCTGATCGACATAGATATGACAGACACCAATGCCGCCGGTGATGACCGGAATAGTCGCCTTTTCGCGGCAGAAGCGGTGCAACCCCGCGCCGCCGCGTGGAATAATGACATCGACGTACCGGTCGAGGCGCAGCAACTGCTCCACCAGCGCGCGATCCGGATCATCGATCACCTGAATCGCATCGGCGGGGAGTCCCGTCTGTGTGATCGCGTTCTGGATCAGGCGTGTCAGCGCCGCGCACGAACGGGTGATCTCCTTGCCGCCGCGCAGGATCGCCGCATTCCCGGATTTCAGACAGAGCGCTGCAACATCGACCGTCACATTGGGGCGCGCCTCGTAAATGACGCCGACGACACCCAGCGGAACCCGACGTTTGTGCACCCGCAGCCCATTTTCGAGCACGGTTGCATCGAACCGCTCACCAACCGGGTCGGGCAGACGTGCAACCGCACGGGTATCGGCGGCGATGGCTGCCAGGCGCTGTGGCGTCAGCGTCATCCGGTCGATCAGTGCAGGTGACAGACCGGCGTCACGTCCAGCAGCGACATCGATTGCATTGGCTGCCAGCACCTCCGCAGCATTGGCTTCATCGATCAGGGCAGTTGCAATCGCTTCGAGCGCGGCATTTTTGCGCTCAGTCGGCATCAGCGCCATGCGCCGTCCGGCGGCGCGCGCGCGTGCGCCAATCTCTTCGATATTCGTCATACGGGATCTCCTGACGGATAGTATCGTTGACTTCGCTGCAAAAACGCACCGCCGAGACGCCGGGAGCGCAGAGAACTTCAGAGACGACATGTATGCGCGGCGACGCATGATGCGTTGGAGCGACTCGCTCTGGCATCGTCCGCTGCGAACGCTGCACCGCTGCGGTGACATGCCCTTTTGGCAGTGGACTCATAGTTAAGCGTATCATAGCAGCACCATATCGTCGCGGTGCACCACCTCTGGACCATAGTCGAACCCGAGCGTTTCGGCAATCTGTGACGATCGCAATCCGCAAATACGACGAAGATCGGTAGAAGCATACTGCGTTATCCCGCGAGCAATCTCTCTGCCATCGGTGGTATAGATCCGCACCGTCTGCCCACGAGCGAAGTCGCCTTCGACGGCGACAATACCGGCGGGCAGGAGACTCTTCCCACCCTCGATCAACGCACGTGCTGCGCCCTCATCAGCCACCACGCGACTGTGGCGAACGGTTTCCGCCAGTATCCAGCGCTTCCGGCTCTCGACCTTCGTTGCCTGCGCCGGGAAACGTGTGCCGAGCGATTCGCCCGCCACGACCCGCGTGATCACATCGCGTTCGGCGCCACAGGCGATCACCACGTCCGCCCCGCTGCGCGTCGCCAGGTCAGCCGCCTGGATTTTGGTCAGCATGCCGCCGGTGCCACGGGTGTTGCTGCCACCCGCAATCGCATAGATCTGCTCCGTAATATGTGGAACGACCGCAATCCGGGTAGCGGACGGATCACGGCGCGGGTCGGCAGTGTAGAGTCCGTCGATATCGGTCAGGATCAGCAACAGATCGGCATCGACCAGGTTGGCAACCAGCGCCGACAGATTATCATTGTCGCCGACGCGGATCTCGCTAACGGCAACCACATCATTTTCGTTGACAATCGGCAGCACACTGTGCATCAGGCAGGCGAGCAGCGTATTGCGCGCATTCAGGTAGCGATGCCGGTCAGCCAGATCGCCGCGGGTCAACAGCGTTTGCGCCACCGTTATGCCGTAGAGTTCAAAAATCTGCTCATACAGATGCATCAGGCGGCTCTGACCGACTGCCGCGAGCATTTGTTTGAGCGGAATGTCGCGCCGTCGCGCAGGAAAGTGGAGACGCTCACGTCCTACGGCAATGGCGCCCGAACTCACCAGCACGATCTCGACCCCGTGGTTGCGCACCGCAGCAATCTGCTGCACCAGCGACACAATCGTAGGGCGATGCACCTTATCAGTTCCGGCGGTGAGAACGTTGGTGCCTACCTTGACAACAATGCGGTTGGGATGGGTCATACGTGCAGAAAAGAAGCATGAGACGTCGGGCGCGAGACATCAGGCAAGAGGCATCGGGCAAGAGGCAATTGAAGGTGAAAGAGCGTTGAACGTTGAACGTTCAACGCTCAACGTACTCACCCATACCCTCGACTACGGCGCCAGACGATACCCGACGCCCCATTCAGTCAGCAGCAGTTTCGGCTCACGCGGATCCTGTTCGATTTTTCGGCGCAGGTGCCAGATATACACCTTGAGGTAATCGTTATCTCTGGTGTATTCGTGCCCCCACACGCCGCGCAGCAGGGTCTCGTGGTCGAGCACGGCGCCGGCGTGCTCGGCGAGCAGGAGAAGCAGATCGTACTCGGTCGGCGTCAGATCGACCGGCTCGCCACGCACCAGAACCTCGCGCTTCTGCTTATCGATCACAATTTCACCGCCGCCTGCAACGATCGGGCGATTGGGCGAGGGCACCCGCCGTAGCAATGCGCGAATGCGTGCCGTCAACTCGTCCATATTGAACGGCTTGGTCAGGTAATCGTCGGCGCCGCTTTCCAGACCGGTGACGATATCTTTGCTCTGGGTGCGCGCAGTCAACATCAGCACCGGTATCTGTGAGAATTCGCGCAGACGACGGCAGACCTCCCATCCGTCCATTTCCGGCATCATCACATCGAGGATCATCAGATCGGGATGCTGTTCCCGCACCATTTGCAGACCCTGGGCGCCGCTTTCGGCTTCCAGCACGCTGAATCCTTCGTGCTCAAGATTGATGCGCACCAGATCGCGCAGCCCGGGTTCGTCGTCCACAATCAGGATCCGACGCTGATCATTCCCCTGCATGGCTTACCCTTGCCTCTCGCGCCACTGTGGCGCCAGTATGTGCGGATGTCCAGAAATCCTGCAACGTCCCTTGCGCAGCTTTCTGCCGTAAGCGGGCAAACAGCGTCGCCACGTCATCGGCAGTCAGCGTTCCAATGCGAACATACCGGATTGTGCCTTCTGGATCGATAAAATAACTGACCGGTATCGGTGAGATCTGGAACAGTCGCGCCGCCTCGCCTTCAACGTCCAGCGCGATCGGGTAGGTGACGCCGTACTGTCGCACGAAGTCGCGCACCGCATCATCGCCAGGCTCCTGACGACGCAGATTGACGCCGACAATCACTAACCCTTCAGACTGCAATCGCTGATATGCCACCTGCAACGCCGGGGTTTCTTCCTTGCACGGCTCACACCACGTGCCCCAGAAATTGACCAGCACAACTTTGCCGCGCAGGTCAGCCAGGCGCAGGGTGTCGCCGTCCAGCGTCGGCAACGTCAGATCCGGCGCGGGACGGTTGAGTTCACCCACGCCGGGCAGGGTTGCGTCATTCTCACGCCCGACCAGGAACCAGACCAGACCGATGAGAAGAACGCCAACAAGCGCCCCTGCCGCAGAGGTGATCAGTTCACGCCTGCTGACGCCTCTGCGCTGAGGCGGCGCCTGATTGTGAAGTGCAGTTTTTTCTTTCATGGATGTAAACGTTTATGGCGGTTATTTTAACACATTTGACGGATGCTGTATAGGGGTTTGACGATGATTTTTGTCGAACAGTATCCGGATCCGGTTATAGCGGGACGATGTGTCGTTCGCAAGGACATGCAATGGGAGTTGGTTCAGAAAGGTCGATCAGACTACACTATTTACGTGCCTGGTCGATCAGGCGCTGTGCTTCGACAGCGATGGGCGATCCGGTTGGCGCGAGGGTGATGATCCGTTTCCAGACCTCAATCGCTTCTTCGGTGCGCGGCGGTTGCGCCGATGAGAGGCACAACCCCAGGTTGAGCAGCAGGCGTGTGTCTTCAGGGCGGGCGGCGACTGCCGCTTCCAGGTCTTTCAACCCCTCGACGACGAACGTCTGATCCCCCGATCCGGCGCCGTAAAAACAGCGCGAAGCTCCCAGATCGCCGCGGGCGACAGCATTCTCAGGGTCGAGTTCGAGCACCCGCTCATACGCTTTTGCGGCTTCGATCCAGCGTGGCAGGCGCTGCTGGTAGAGCACACTCTCTGGCACCTGCTCGCGCACAATCTGAACGCTGTCGTAGAGGAGGTTGGCATAATCGAGCCACGCCTGCGCGTCATTCTCGTTCTGTTCGGCAAACTCGCGCGCGCGGGCGATCATGGTTTCGAGCGCGTCCATCATCGACGCTGTCGCAGTTGGTGCGGCAGCAATCGGCGTCCTCCCACCGCCGGTGATGATCAGACCTGAAATTACTGCCGTCAGCGCCACTGCCACAATGGCGATCACTGCCACGGCAGGACCCGCAATCTGGTCAGTGCTGAGCGGTTGCGCCAGTTTCGGACGCGGGTTGAAGTTCCGTGGGCGCTCTGTGTGCTGCGCCGGAGGAAGCGGGCGATAATCGAGCACCTCTTCCACCGGCGATGCAGCACGGCGCTGAGCATCGTACTGAGCGCGCCTTTGAGGGTCGGACAGCGCGGCGTGCGCCTCTTCGATCACCGCAAGCCGCTGCTGCGCCAGTTCAACCAGTTCTTTCGCAGCGCCGCTCAGTTTTTCCGGGTCGTACTGATCGCGCAGACGTCGATAGGCTGCACAAATCGTATCACTATCGGCGTCGGGCGAAACCTGAAGTATCTCGTAGTAATCCTGTATCGCCATGGTCAGCGCGAACTTACAAAGCGCGCCAGTTCACCAAATCCGCGCGGCAGGCGCACCCGTCGCCCTTCAAGCGCGCCACGCCCTTCGAGCGTGCGTCGCACAACGGCGATCAAGCCGCCGATCACCCCGATGATCACCCCCAGCCACACAAGCATCACTCCTGGCTTCAGGCTCAGGGTAACGACCGCTTTGGCAGGATCGACCGGCAGGTTCAACCCTTCAACCCGGATCAATACCCGTCGCTGCATCGGATCGAATGCCGCCAGCGTGACCTTGTGACCGCCGGGAAGTTCCGCCGGTACATCGACAATGCCGCCCACCGGGTCTGATGGACTGGTCACCAGTTGCACCCTGGGGGTCAGTTCAACCGACTGCCCCTCGTAGGTCACGCGCAGTTTTGCACCGACCTCGGCAGTGCCGGTCGTATGGGCATCCGGCACGTCGAACGCCAGGAAGGTAAACTCATACGGACCGACCGTCCCCGACTGCCCGATGCTCATATCCGCCATATTGCGGTCATACGGCGGTTGGTACTCTGACGGCGAGATGTACACATCGCGGAACAGTTCGCTGCGAATGGCAGGCGTCGCCATGGTGGCGCCCATCGTCTGGTTGAAGTAGAGTTGTGGCGTCGCCCGGAACGTCTCATTGCCGTGGGTCACCGTCAGGTCGAGAATGCCACGCCCCTCCGGAGTCTGCCGCCAGCCATTGAACGTCACCGTATATCCGAAGGCGCTGACGCTTTCGCCTTCCGGCACCAGCAGGCGCACCTCTTCGGTTGCGTAGATCGTCGAAGCGATGACCCCGACCAGCAGCACCATCAAGCCAACGTGCGCCAGGTAACCGCCGATCCGCAGCCAGCCGCTGCGCAGTGTACGCACAATCATGAGGACGTTTGTGCCAAACGCGAACGCACAGAGTGAGACATACGCCAGCGGCAACGGATCGCGTGCGCCGAGCACCAATCCCACGCAGGCGACGACGACGGCGCCGAGCGCCGGGAAACGCAGCGCGCGCAGCAGCGACCGTTTATTCGTATCACGCCAGCCGAGCAACGGACCGATGATCAGGAGGATCACCAGGATCAACCCAAGCGGCGGCACTGTTGTGCTGTAAAAATCGCCCACCAGACCGAAGCGCCCATCGGCGAACGGTTGTGCATTGGGGTCGAATGTGGTGCCATCATCGATCTTGAACGACCCGGCGAAGATCGACTGCAACTGGTGACCGACGCCGGGGATCGCTGAAATAAGCGGCATTGAGGTACCCAGCCCGATGACGGTCGCAATCACGAGCAGGGCGATGATTCCCAGCACGAAAAAACTATCGCGCGAGAGAAGTTTGTCAGAGAGCGGCTTACCCGGAATATCGCGCCAGCGCCACGCCAGCGCGCCAAAGCCGCCAAAGGCGAGCAGCGCCAGCGACGCGAACAGAACAGTTTTGAGTCCTTCTTCGACGAACGAATGGACCGAGAACGACGATAGCACGCCACTGCGGGTCAGGAAGGTCGAATAGAAGACCAATACATAGGTGGCAATCGCCAGTGCGAAGGTCGTGCGCCGTAACCCGTGTCCCGTCCGTTGCACCAGCATCGCGTGCAGCAGCGCGGTTGAGGTCAACCAGGGAACCAGCGATGAATTCTCGACCGGGTCCCATCCCCAGTAGCCGCCCCAACCCAACGTTTCATACGCCCAGTAGCCGCCGAGCAGCAACGCCAGACCGAGAGACACCCAGGCAGCCAGCGTCCAGGGTAGCGCGTCGTGCACCCAGCCATCATAATCACGCCGCCACAATCCGCCGATGGCAAATGCGAACGGCACAGCCATCAGCGCGAACCCGATGAATAACACCGGCGGGTGGATGAGCATCCACATATTCTGGAGGGTCGGGTTCAGCCCCTTTCCATCGGATGGCGTCAACGCTACGCCGTTCTGCATAAAGGGCACGAACGGGTTACGGATCAGCATATAGAAGAGCAACGCCGCCTGGATCGCCATGAAGATCGAAAGCACATACGGCTCTGCATGGCGGGTGCGGCGTACCAGAAATTGTGCTGCGATCACGCCCCACAACGCCCAGATCACAAACGATCCCGGCTGCCCCGCCCAGACGGCAGCCACGCGGAAAGCCGGATCGAGGTCACGCGAGGTATAGTTATAGACATAGTCAATATCGTACCGCTGCGCAATAAACAGGTAATTCAGCAGCGCAACGACTGCCAGCACTGCCACCAGCGTCATGCGGACGCCAACCCGCCCGAACGCCAGCCCTGCCAGGTGACCACGCGGCGTCAGCGCATACCCGGCGGTCGCCAGCAGGGCGGAAGCCAGCCCGGCAATAATCAGTGTCGTACCGAGAAGATACATACCGCCTCGAATCTAGTGTTATTGCGCAGCCGCCTGCATTTCCTGATACTTCGACGGGCACTTGACGAGCAGATCATCGGCGAGGAAGACGCCGCGCGACGCATCGTAATGACCAATCGCCACAATGCTCACCGCCTGCTCGAAGTTCGACGGCTTCGGTTTGGCATACACCACTGGGATCATCTTGCCGGTACTGTCCTGGAGCATGAACACGAAGTTGCCGTCGGCATCATACCTGCCCATATCCCCCAGGAATCCGGCCAGTTGCACGCTGCGACCGCTCTGTGTCGCCTCATCGATGCTCACCGTGTATGGGCGATATGAAGCGGTCAACCCATAGTAACCCAGACCGATCGCCAGCGCGATCACTGCCGCACCGAGCAGATGGAGCGGCTTGATAGCGATCGAGCGGCGAACAGGAGGAGAGAATGTAGCCATAATCGTCTCCTGATAGCGACAATCACTTCTTATCCGACATCACTGTCGTTTCACGGGCGTGGCCATTGCGCGTTTCGAGAGTCGCCTGCGGCGTGGCGGGTGGCTCAGCAGGTTCTTCCTCATCGAGACGGCGACGCAGTTCACGGGTGGCGCTGTCGATGCGCCACAGGAAGATAAAGATGCCCAACCAGACCGTCAACGCTACTGCCAGCGCGGTGTAGATTGCAACTGCCGGCTCAAGCAGGAAGTCCATACGTCACCTCCCGGCGCGCCAGGCGTTCCTGCAACAGCAGCACGTCGGCGCGGAGTCGATACAGCCAGATGAACAACCCCAGAAAACCGATATTCGCCGCCATGAATGTCCAGAACGTGCGACTGTTGCTGAGCAATCCGGTCCCCGGCGCTTCCATATTGAGCAACGCCCGTCCATTGGTCAGATCGACCCCTTCAACCGCCAGCAGGAACTGCTGACCGGGGAATTCGGGGCGATCCGCCGGCTTGCCGCTCGACAGTTCGAACGATGGCGTGAGCAGTGCAACATCGCGCAAACCGGGCATGCGCACTTCCACCTGCACAACCGCCAGGTCGCCGCGTTGCTCAATCCCCTGCAACGCCAGCACCACATCGCCGAGTTGCCCGACGCGCGTCCCATTCATCTCCAGCCAGATGCCATCGCAGTGACTGCCCTGGATGAACGCACAGTTCGGATGCAACGTGCTTTCCGCCATGCGTGGCGCAACGAACAGGAGGAACGGCATCGTGACGGCAGCAAACAGGTTGTACACCGCTGAGAGGCGCCGCCGCCGTTCGACATCATCGAGCGCGGAACGCAACGCAAAGTAGGCGGCGTAGATCAGCAACAGAATGAGGATCGTTGTCTCACGCGGGTCCCAGTTCCACGGCGTTCCCCAAACGATGTTGGCGAACCACATGCCAGAAGTAGTCGCCAGAACGCAGAACAGGAACCCTGCCTCAGCCGCAGCGACGGCGCCAGCATCGTCGGCTGTGCGGCGTTTCCACAGGTAACGAATACTGTACACGGCGGAAACAGCGAAGGCGACGGTTGTGATCCAGGCGGTGGGGACATGCAGAATGATGATGCGCCCGGCATCGCCAAGACCGACATACTGCGGCACAACCAGAAACATCGCCACGATGATCCCGGCCATCCAGACGCCAAGGAGGATCCTGGCAGCCTGATTGAGGCGAAGCCTGTCACTCATGGAGCAGCTCTTTCTAGGCATCGCACGGATGCTGATGGCGTATAATGATACTACATGTGGTGAGGTAAATCAAATAATCTTCACGATTCCCATACTGTATTGAACAGGAAAAGTGAAGCAGTAAAGAGAGCAATTGTATACCCTGCCAGCACCTGAAGCGAACCGATGCCGCTCTCCCAACCGCGCCCGACCAGCGCGTTGGCGCTCCCTTGAATGGCAACCGTCAGGAGCGGTACAAGCAGGGGAAAGGAAAGCACCGCAAACAATGCCCCCTTCACACTGGCGCGCGCAATGATCGCTGCAATCAGCGTCGTCGCCGCTACCAGACCCATGCTGCCAGCCAGTAACAGCGCCGCCAGCAACCCTGGGTTGCCAACCTGCACTCGCAGCATAATGACGAACAGCACGGTTGTGACCCCGACCAGGATCAGCAACAGCGCCAGGTTGAACAGCAGTTTACCCAGAAAGACGGCAGTCGGACGGGCGGACAGGCGCAACGCTGCCGCAGTGCGCGCCTCTTCTTCTTGTACAAATGCACGTGATAGCCCGGTGAATGCTGCGAACAGAATGGCAACCCACAGCAACGCCGCCTGGATGAGCGGCAGATCGGCGTTGCGCGACGTGGTCAGCGGACCCATCCCCATGCTGATCGCAACGACGGTGCTGACCGCAAACAACAGGATCGCGTTGAGTGCGTAGCGTGTCCGCAGTTCGCTGCGCAAGTCCTTGCGAAAGACAGCCCATGCTGCGGTCAACAGCGGCGCTGCCGGCAGCGTCGCCGGTGCGGAAGTTTCGCTTATGCCCTGGGATGAAACGTGCGGATCCATCGTCCTGTCTCTCGTGTCCAGTTCCCCGGATTGCCGGCGGTGCAGGTTACTGCCCCAATCGCAGGATATAATCGCCAAAACGTTCTTCGCGCGGATCGTTGGTGGCGATAATGGTAATGCCATGCTGGCGTTGCTGCGCCACCACCCGTTCAACCAGCGCCACGCCGCGCGCGTCGAAGGTCACGGTCGGCTCGTCGAGCGCCAGAATGCGCGGACGGTGGAGAAGCGCGTAGGCATAGCGCAGGCGCTGCGTCATTCCTGACGAATACGCCGCCAGCAGGTCATCGCCGCGCCCGTCCAGGCCAACTTCGGCAAGCAACGCCTCCAGGTCGGCGCGGGTGCAACGAATACCGCGCACAGCAGCAAAAAACGCCAGGTTCTCCAGCGCGGTCAACTCACGGTAGAGTTGCAGATCGGGCGCAACCCATCCGAGCAGGTGCAACGCCTCCACCGGGCGCAGGAGGGTATTCCCCACCTCAATTGTCACTTCACCCCGCGCCGGTCGCTGCAAACCGCAGATCACCCGCAGCAACGAACTTTTGCCGCTCCCATTGGCGCCCGCCACCACCAGAGTCTCACCGGTGCGAACCTGGAACGAAATGCCAGCAAGCACCCGTCGCGTGCCATACTCGATAGCGACGTCGGAAACGGTCAGACGCAGATTATCCGTTCCGTTTGTCACACGTGCTATGGTACCGCGAAAGGGTTGTCCCGGCAAATCGGGTTGCTTGCGATGATGAAGTGTTCAGGGTGTGACGGTATCCAGGGCAACCAGAACGCTCCCCCGTGAGCCGACCCGGCTGGCATTGTCTGAGCGGGGAGATGAAACACTCATGAGGCGAACGGGCAGAATGTGCAACTTCGCGGTACATCGGTTTATAACGCGGTGCATCAGTAATTAGTAGCCGATAAAGGATATGAGTGCGATAATCTGTGCGATGTCGGGTCCTGGCTGCACGCAACCGACATTTTCGATGGATAGAAACTATTGACATATTTTTGACCATATGCTATAGTTCTTCCACAACTTCCTATAGACCAATCCAACTCCGCGCTCTCATAGTAACACTAAAAGACTGATAGCATATATCGATACCGTGATATGTTTACGTGTGTCTTACTTCTGAGTGGAGGTTGTAAAGGCTCAGGTTCCTGATTCTGTTTCTTTTTATCTCTTTCTTGCCGCTTGAACTTCAGAACAAGAGAAAAGAACGCCTTGGTTGATGCCAGAGGCTTACGCTATTTTTGCGCACTATTCAGGATAATCAGATTATCTTCGATGCAGAAGGAAAAAATAAGAAAGGTCTACACGTAAGAAAGGAGAAACGCCAATGACGACGATGAAGGCCGCCGTTGTCCACGACTTCCATCAACCGTTGCGTATCGAGGAATTACCCAAGCCTGAGCCAGGATTCGGCGAGATTGTGGTCAAGATCGAAGCGTCAGGTCTATGTCACACCGATATCCACGCGGCGCACGGTGACTGGCCCGTGAAACCCAAACTCCCGTTTATTCCGGGGCACGAAGGGGTAGGTATTGTCGAAAGCGTCGGAGCGGGTGTCACCAACGTGAAGGAAGGCGACCGCGTGGCAATTCCCTGGTTGGGTTATGCCTGCGGCGATTGCAAATACTGCGCTTCAGGTTGGGAAACGCTCTGCGAACGTCAGTTGAATACCGGTTATTTCCTCGATGGCGCCTATGCCCAGTATGCTAAGGCCTATGCGAAGTACGTGGGCATCGTTCCTGCGGGTGTTTCTGCACTCGATGCCGCGCCGCTGACCTGCGCCGGCGTCACGACGTACAAAGCGGTGAAGGTTTCCGGGGCGCGCCCTTCGGAGTTGGTGGCCGTCTTTGGCGTCGGCGGATTGGGGCACCTGGCGTTACAGTATGCCAAAATTGCCGGGGCAACGGTGGCAGCGATCGACCTGCTCGATGAGCGGTTGCAGACGGCGCGCGAACTCGGCGCCGATATTACGATCAACGCCAGCACGCATGATCCGGTCGAAGAATTGAAGAAATGGGGCGGCGCCGATGCCGCGATCTGCGTGGCCGTCTCGCCGAAGGCGTTCGAGCAAGCCTACCGATCATTGCGACGCGGCGGGCGACTGGTGTTCGTGGCACTTCCTGCCGATAACTACATCCAGTTGCCTATCTTCGAGACGGTGCTCAACGGCATCCACGTCATCGGCTCGATTGTCGGCACCCGCGCAGACCTGGCGGAAACGTTTGCATTGCATGCCGCCGGAAAGACGCGCGTCCTCTTTGAAACGCGCGCGCTCGATCAGGTGAACGAGGCGTTCAAGGATGTCGAGCATGGACGCAACAAGGCGCCGCGGATCGTCTTCTCTGAGTTTTGACGCGGCGTGTGAAGCGGGGGACCGGTGTGCGCCGATCCCCCGCTTCTCGATCTGAAGGTTCGTTCTATCGCTGCTGCATACGTTCCTCCCGCAATTGTCCCGATGTCCTCCTCATCTCTCAACCCTCTTCTTCCCTTGCGGTTTAAGGGCAGACGGAACGTTTGAGCAACGGGGAGGCGACGTGCAGTGTTCAATCAGATTGCAGCGCGCATACACCCTCGAACGTGTAGTCACGTAGCAAGAAAACCCGCCACGAGTACTTTACGCCTTAACCTGACCGCGATAAGCTATACCGGCACAATATACGACCGTCCTGAGCAAATGCGCGTAGCTCACACGGAAAGGTGTCGTGAGGGGAGAGCAGGGCAAACACACTATCGGCTACGTCATCTTGTAGAATATCGCCGTTGACAAACACCGCTTCTACAGTGTGTATCTGGGCAGAGAGGCTATAGCCGTACACAATAGCAAAAGGCCCCGCACTGCCAGTTCCATATGCATATTGGAGCATGTGCCCTGGCGAGGGAGGATCGCTCGGGTCATCGAATCCACCGCCCCCAACGGGATGCCATCCATCAGGAAGATGCGGATCTCGCTCGATGATCTGGCACATAAACATTCGCAGGAGTTGACCCGCCAGCGGGCCAGGTGGGTGCTGTTCGGAAGTAATATGATAGATGACGATGGCCCCTCGCTCCCACTGGCGTATTCCTAAGCAGTAGACTTCATCAAGATTCGTTTTGATTTTTGGACTGCTTTTTGCGTTTCAGCCAAATTCGGAAGTTATGCAGCCCGCAACATGTTTCCATGACCATATCCCGAAATTCGGAACAACTGAAGCGGATAATGTCGTGAATGATTCGATACCGCTTGATATCGCCGATAACATGTTCAATACGAACGCGAACGGATGAGATACGCCGGTTTTCCTCCTTTTCCTGCGGCGTGAGGGTTCCATTGCGCGGCTTCTTCTTTGGCTGCATAATCTGGACGCCAGGCAGGGTAAATCCTTGAAATCCGGCGTCTTGATAGAGAATGCTCGCGTTTGGAAGGGTGTATCCCGCTTCATCCGCAATACATTTATCGTGGACCCTTCCTTCGTAGGTGTCACTCAAAAAGTGAATAGAGCCAAACTCATCAATGATGAGAACGTTCTTAAGCGTATGTCGTTTCTTCTTACCGCTGTAATACAACTCCCGGTCGACTTTGTCGCTTGGACGGCGAATGGGACGTTCTACGCCGTCATGGATAAAAAGGGGGGCGCTTTTGTCGCATGCGACGGTTCTTCACACGACGGTTCTTCACACGACGGTTCTTCACACGACGGTTCTTCACACGACGGTTCTTCACACGACGGTTCTTCACACGACGGTTCTTCACACGACGGTTCTTCCTGCAATCGCCTCGCCAGGTCGTCGGCAGTGCGCGCAGGCAGGAGATTTTGCTGTGAAAGCGCATAGTTCAGCGCTCCGTGCAAAAGATGCACCCATTTGCTTACGTTTGATTGGCTCATTTGAAAGAGGTGTCCGTGCATCACTTGCGTTGGGTTTTGTTTTAAGTAGGTCAAAATAAAGAGCAATTTATCTTCTGTTGTCGGAAGCGGCGAGTTTGCATACGAGACGTAGCGACGACAATATCGGACGCGGCCATCAATCGTGCGACGTTTCATATACGCTTCAAATGCGGCGTGGAAGATCGGAACCAGCGCGTGGAACTCTTCAACGGTCAGTCCGGTCATAGAGCGTAATTTCTCCGGATTTTCGATAATGGATCGATACTTACACATCGTTTTTCTCCATTTTCAGATTGTACAAAAATAGTATATCACTAAATCTTGATGATGTCTAGTGAAAGCTGTTCGGTACGACATCAGGGTCATCATACACTCCCTTTTCCACGAATGCTTCAGGAGATAACATTTCCGCTCCTTTCCAATCAGCACGTACTACGCCGCAACATGGTTCTCGCAACTGATGCCACGGAGTTGAGAGAACCACGCTACTGTATAAGTTTATCTGCTCGCTTACGTGGTGGCAGCAACGTATTGGACAACTTATCTCGAACAAAAGCTGCTGAGCGCCATCGTTATGGTGTCCCACGTCCTTTGTGGTCCTTGGTTCACAGTGAGACAGTTGGACTGTGTTTGGGGAACGTAGCGCCTCTGACCATCCTCGTCTACCCAACTACCACTTGTCCAGCCGTGATATATGCCAGCCCCTGCGTGAGTTGCTGTTGATCGAGCGTGACAGCCTTTCCGGTTCGTACATTTGTTATAAGCGTCGGAACCACCGACTTTCACTGATCCGCCTCCACTTAAGGGAGCCCATGTAATATAACCGGTTATTACAATCTCCTTCATGGACTTGCTGCACTGGATTTCATGATCATAGATCACAACTTTATTGGCGCTTTGATACATCGGGGTCTTCACTTTAACCCAACAGCTTCCGGTAGCGAAAGGTTGAACAGTGAATTTATTTAGAAGCACCGGTTTTGCCAAGGTTGATGCTGGAGTGACGAAGGAAGCTCCTACGAGCAAAACCATAACGAGCACGGAGCAGAAGATGCGCACGTACATGTCATTGCCTCCTTTACTGAATTTCTGAATAGACTGCTAGCAACAATGGTTACTATAGCAATATTGATTCTCCGTGTCAATTAGGGTAATACCCTGAATTCAGTCGCTTTTTTTGCGCTAACCGAAACTTTCGTCTCACTTGAGATAATCCCAGATCCCCTGCGCCCCTCGATTATGCCGCCCCGCCCTGCCACGCCGCATCGATGCGCATCGCCGTCAGCAGTGCATAGGCCAGATCGGCGCCGGTGGCGTACCAGCGCGACCAGGGACCGGTGGCGCGGATGCCCCGCATCGGGCGTCCCCGCCCGCCGCCCCGCATCGGGCGTCCACCAACGGCGCCTCGACGATTGCGCCGCGCACCTGCAACCTGCCCCACGTTCAACGTTCAACCCCGCGCCTCGCGCCGGACATGGTGCTATAATGCACGTTCTAGAGGCGGATGCCTGCTTTGCGCCGGTCAGGTACGACCTGTTGATCGATGATACGCAACCGCCACCGCCTGTTATGAGCACTGAAGACCTCGCCTGGATTGATAAGCGCCTGCGTGCCACAGGCGCGCGACCTGTATGAAATCGAGACCAACACACCGCGTTGTGGTCACCGGCATGGGTGCGATTACGCCCTATGGCATTGGCGTACCGGTCTTCTGGAACGCTCTGCTGGAGGGACGATCCGCCGTGGCGCTGGCAACACGCTACGACATCACCGACTTTCCTTACGTGATCGCTGCTGAGGTGCACGACTTCGACCCGCGCGATTTCATGGATGCAAAAGCGGCGCGACGTATGGCGCGCTTCGCGCAGTTCGCCGTTGCCGCCGCTGGCGAGGCGATCCGCGATAGCGGCTTGAACCTCGATGCCATTGATCGCACCCGCATTGCCGTCGATATTGGCACGTCGCTCGGCGGAACCGCTGAAGTGGAAGAGCAAACGCTCGCCTTCATGGCAAAAGGACGCAAACGGGTCGACGCCTTCTATATGCCGACCTTCATCTACAACATGGCGTCATGCCAGGTTGCCATCCAGTATGGATTGCACGGTCCCACCACGACGCCGGTGCTCGCGTGCGCCACCGGCGCCTATGCAATCGGCGAAGCGGCGCGGATGGTGCACTGTGGCGAGGCATTGGTCGCCATCTGTGGTGGAACCGATGCAGGTGTGACCGCGCTCAACGCCATGGCGTTCGGGGTTATTGGCGCAATTGCGCCGCCTGGTGACGACCCCGCGCGCGCCGTGCGCCCGTTCGATGCGAACCGCAAGGGAACTGCCGGTGGCGAAGGATGCGGGATTCTGGTCATCGAACAGTTGGAGCATGCACGGGCGCGCGGCGCGCGCATCTATGCCGAACTGGCTGGCTTTGGGGCGACTGAAGATGCCTACCACCTCACGGCGCCCGCGCCCGGCGGAGAGTTCGCCGCGCTTGCCATCAGTCGCGCCATCGATGATGCCGGACTGCGACCAGAGGACGTAGACCACATCAGCGCACACGGAACCGGCACGCCGCTCAACGATGCCGCCGAGACCGCCGCGATCAAGCGCGCCCTTGGCGATCACGCCTATCGTGTGACGGTGAGCGGCATCAAGTCGATGATCGGGCACACGGCGGGCGCAGCCGGTGCGCTGGCGGCAATCGGCTGCGTCAAAAGCATCGAAACCGGCATGGTTCCGCCGACGATCAATTACGAGACGCCTGATCCGGCGTGTGATCTCGATTATGTGCCCAACCAGGCGCGTCGCCAGGATGTGCGGGTCGCGCTTGCCAATGCGTTTGGATTTGGCGGGCAGAATGCAGTTGTCCTGTTTCGGCGATATGAAGACGATCACTAAGCGTCAATCACAGGCTGGGCTGACCTACTTCGAGCGCGTGCTGGAACGACGACGCGCCGCTGATCCGGTGGCGCTCGCCGCCTTTGAGCGCCATGTGCATTTCGGGGTCTGGGAAGATCCGTCGCACGCTGATGGTTCGATTGCGGATTTCGTGCGCGCCGCCGATGCGCTGACTCTGCGGATCATCGAAGCTGGTGCAGTGCGTCCTGGTCAGCGTATCCTCGACGTTGGCTGCGGTATCGGCGGCACGCTGGCAATGCTGAACGAACGTTTCGAGCAGGTCGAACTGTTGGGATTGAATATCGATCTATCGCAGATCGAACAGGCGCGGCACGTTGTTTGCTCCCGACCCGGCAACATCGTCGATTTTTCGGTTGGCGACGCTTTGCGCCTGCCCTACGCCGACGAATCGTTCGACACGGTGCTGGCGGTGGAGTGCAGTTTCCATTTTGCCAGCCGCGAGGCTTTTCTGCGTGAAGCGCATCGGGTGCTGCGCCCTGGCGGGCGTCTGGCGCTTTCCGATTTTGTGCCAACCCCGATCATGCGCCTGGCTCTCTGGATGCTTGGTGGAACGGTCGAGCGAATCATCAAGCCGAGTTTTGGTCACTTCGATCTCAGTTATACCCTGCATACCTACCGCCAGACCGCACTCCGCATCGGGCTGCGACCGGTCGTAATCGATGACGTGACCCGCGGGTTGCTGCCGACCTTCCCGGTCTGGCGGAGGTTCATTCGTTATCTGCTGCCGGATTATTATGGCATGGCAGAACTATTCACCATTTTTGGATGGTTGCACCATCTGCGGCTCATGCGCTACATGGTGCTCGCATTTGAGAAAGATTCGCAACAGAACGCGAGTGAGGCGACATGATCATCATTGGCAGCAGCAATGGCAGGGTGGGGATTGCCGCCGGATGGGCAATCCTGCAGGCGGGCGGTTCGGCGCTGGACGCCGTTGAAGCGGCGACGCGCCTGGTGGAGGACAACCCCGACGATCATTCCGTCGGGTATGGCGGGTACCCCAACCTGCTGGGAGAAGTCGAACTCGACGCCTCGATCATGGATGGAACGACGCTGCGCGCCGGGGCGGTGGGTGCGTTGAAAGGGTATCGTGCCGCCATCAGCGTAGCCCGGCGCGTGATGGAAGACCTGCCGCATGTTGTGCTGGTTGGCGACGGTGCTGCACGCTTTGCCGCTGAAATCGGCATGCCGCGCGAGAACCTGCTGACGGAACACGCCGAAAAGGTCTGGCGCGCCGGTCTGGAAGGGCGCACCCTGATTGACTGGCAGGGGGCGCCCGAACTGCTTGCCGCACTCCTGAAGCGCAGCGCGGCGCTGACGCAGGACCCCGAACACGTCACCGGCACGGTCAACTTCATCGCGCAGGATCGGCAGGGGCGCATTGCATCGGCGGTCAGCACCAGCGGGTGGGCATGGAAATATCCGGGGCGGCTTGGTGATTCGCCGATGATCGGCGGCGGCAACTATGCCGACGACCGGTATGGAGCAGCGGCATGCACCGGTTGGGGCGAAGCCGCGATCCGCGCCGTGACCGCGCGCAGTGTTGTGCTCTACCTCAAGGTTGGTTACCCGCTCGAAGAGGCATGCCGCGAGGCGTTTCGCGATCTTGCGCCACTCCTGCGCGGCACGCCCAACACCATGAGCCTGGTAGCCATTGATCGAAACGGCAATCATTGCGCCATGACCACAGCCGAAGAGCGTACCTATGTGTATCAGGCCGACGGCATGGATCATTTCGTAGAATTACCGCGGATCGTCGTGACCATCGACTGAGCAGCGCTCCGGTCGGTATGCTATAATCCGGCGGATGATGAGAGTATTGCGCCGGATCATGCGATGCCGTCTGATTGCCATTCTGCTCATTGCTGCGCTGCTCGCCGCGTGTGGGTCGAATGGCGCGCCCGGAACCTCTTCCGCTCCGACGATTGAGGCAAACTCTTCCAGTGTCGGACCGCTCCTGCTCTGGCATGGATGGTCGGGCAGCGAGCGGCAGGCGCTTGGGCGACTGGTTGAGCAGTACAACCGCCAGCAGCGTGATGGGCGCATCGTGCTGCAAGCGGTGCCGCTTGCCAGTTTCGCCGCCGAACTGCGCACGGCAGTTGCGGCCGGGAGCGGTCCGCATCTGATACTCATCCCCAACACCTGGATCGGTCCGCTCGCAGAGGCGGGCGTTATGCTCCCGCTCGATGATCTGATCCTGTCGCAGGAGACCAATACGCTTCTGCCGGTTGCGCTGGCAGGCGCCCGGCTGCGCGACGCTGCCGGGACGCAGCGACTGTATGGCGTCCCGATCCGTTTTGATACAATTGCACTCTACTACAATACCGCCAATCTAACCCAACCCCCGGCGGATACCGCAACCATGATCGCCGTTGGGCGCGGATTGAGCGATCCGGAGGCGCAACCGCCCATCTGGGGACTGGCGCTCAACCTGTCGTATGACAACACTATTGGCTATCTGTACGCTTTCGATGGGCGTGTCTTCGATGACGACGGACGGGTCGCACTTGGCAGGGAAGGGCGCGCTGGCGCCGAGCAATGGCTGGCATGGCTCACCCAGTTGCACAACGATCCGCGTATTCTGGCACGCAGCGACAGCAGCATCCTGGTTGATCGCGAATTGAAAGATGGTCGCGCGATCATGACGTTCGACTGGGCACACCAGATCGGCGTCTACCGTGAGCTTTGGGGTAATCAACTCGGTCTTGCACCGCTGCCGCGCTTGAGTGAAACCGGTCAGATGCCGCGCCCCTATGTACGCACCGATGTCCTGGCGATCAACAGCCTGGTCGGGGCAAACGAACGTGATGCAGCGGTACGTTTCCTTCGCTTCATGATCGGCGAAGAAGCTCAGGCAGCGTTGCTCCAGAGCGATATGCAACCGGCATCGCGCACCCTCGCATTGACCGGAGATTCGCCCCAGATCGCAGCTGCGCAGGTCTTTCGCGCCCAGGCGGAACAGGGGCTGCCGATGCCAAATGCAAACACACGCGCGTTCGTCGAGCAGGAAATCAGGCGCATGCAACGCCAGGCGTTGCTTGGACTCGCCACACCCGCCGATGCCGTCGCTGAAGCCGACCGTCGCCTGCGTGAACGACTCGAACCCGCGCCGTGACATATCGGTTTGCGCTGTGACGCCCTTTTTTGCATCGATGTCGCTTGCACATCCGCAATTCATCCCTATTGCCAGTTGCTCTCTGTCAAAAAGTGTAGTAGAATATCAGCGACTTGCACCATACGGGCGTCTGTCGTGAACGTCACGATATTGATCCGCCCGCGCAAGGCATAGAAAACCAGCATTCGTTCGTTCCAATTGTCCTGAGGAGGACCTGAATGGCTAGCAGAACCGAGGAGATGGTTCGGCATCTCAAGGCCTTGCAGATGAACACACCCGATATTGAGGCGTCTGCTGTCGTGAGTGTAGACGGCCTGATCATGGCCTCGGCGCTGCCGGCTGATGTAGAAGAGGATCGCGTCTCCGCGATGAGCGCCGCCATGCTGTCGCTTGGGGAACGGATCGCTAATGAATTGAAGCGCGGGCAGCTCGATCAGGTGTTCGTTCGTGGCGAAGAAGGGTACGTGGTGCTGGTCTCGATCGGTGAAGAAGCGGTGTTGACTGCGCTCGCCGCCAGCAAGGCGAAGCTCGGCCTCGTCTTCCTTGAGATGAAGCGCACCGCAAATGAGTTGCTAAGCCTGGTCTAAGCGCTTTGTTCGAGCGCAGACATCACTGGCGAGGTCGGATCGGTGATCCCTCCTCGCCACTTTTTTAGCCTGCCATGCGAAAAACGATTACTGATATTCAGCAGATGAAAGTGCGCGGTGAGCCGATCGCAATGCTGACCGCCTATGACGCGACGATTGCGGCTCTCTTCGACGCTGCTGGCGTGCCGATGCTGCTGGTCGGCGACTCGCTGGGTGATAATGTCCTTGGCTTCAGTTCGACTGTTCCCGTCACAATCGAGGACATGGTGCGCCATACTGCGGCTGTGGCGCGTGGGGCGCAATCGGCGCTGATCGTCGCAGATATGCCGTTCCTGACGTATGCAACGCTGGAAATGGCTGTCGCTGCCGCGCGGCGATTGATGCAGGAGGGCGGCGCCCAGGCGGTGAAACTCGAGGGTGGTCAGGCAATGGTTCCGATTGTCCGTCGCCTGGTTGAATGCGGCGTCCCGGTGATGGGGCATCTGGGATACACGCCGCAGTCGGTTCACCTGTTTGGCAAGGCGCGCGTTCAGGGCCGATCAGCCGCCGCTGCGCGTCGCATGATCGAAGACGCGCTGGCGCTCGAAGCAGCCGGGGCGTTCGCCCTGGTGCTCGAACTGGTTCCGGCGCAACTGGCTGCCGCGATCACCGAACGGTTGCGCATCCCGACGATCGGCATCGGTGCAGGACCGCACTGCGACGGTCAGGTTCAGGTGTTCACCGATATTCTCGGATTGCGGGACGATTTCAAACCACGCCATACGCGCCGTTTCGCGGAACTGGCGCCGCTCATTCGCTCTGCCGTCGCTGCATATGTGGCGGCTGTCGGTGAGCGCAGTTTCCCCACGGCCGAACATAGCAGTCGTATGGATGAAGCGGAACTGCGCGAGGCGCTTGAAGGCTTGTCATAGGTCGCTATGCGCGTGATTACCACGATTGCCGAGTTGCGCACCGCGCGCGCCGCTCTCCAGGGCACGACAGGTCTTGTGCCGACCATGGGGTATCTGCACGAGGGGCATCTCTCGCTGGTGCGTCGCGCCCGTGCCGAGAACGATCACGTCATCACAACAATCTTTGTCAACCCGACGCAGTTTGGTCCTTCAGAAGACCTGACGCGCTACCCGCGCGACCTTCCGCGCGATCTGGCGCTCCTGGAAGCCGAGAAGGTCGATCTGGTCTTCGCACCGGACGTTTCTGAGATGTATCCGCCGGGGTTCGGCACTTTCATCGATGTGGGACCAATCGCTGCGCCGCTGGAAGGGGCAGCGCGCCCTGGTCATTTCCGCGGCGTTGCAACCGTCGTCTGCAAATTGTTCGCCATTACGTCGCCGCACCGCGCCTATTTTGGGCAGAAAGACGCTCAACAGACGCTGGTGATCCGCCGGATGACACTCGACCTGAACCTTCCGGTCGAGATTGTTGTCTGCCCGATTGTGCGTGAGCCGGATGGCCTGGCAATGAGCAGTCGCAATGTCTACCTGAACCCGGAGGAGCGCCGCGCTGCGACGGTGTTGTTCCGTGCACTGCGTGCAGTGCAGGAACGCTTCGCCGCTGGCGAACGCAACGGCGACGCGCTCCGCGCCGCCATGCGCGCCGTGATCGACGCCGAGCCGCTGGCGCGCGCCGATTATGTCAGCGTTGCCGACCTCGACGATCTCCACGAACTGGAGACGGTGACCAACCGCGCTCTGGCGTCGCTCGCCGTGCGGATCGGGACGACGAGATTGATCGATAATTGTGTGCTTGAGGCGTGAGGTGTGAGGGGTGAGGGGTGAACGTTGAAGGTTGAAGGTTGAAGGTTGAAGGTTGAAGGTTGTAAGGTGGTGGACTGATGAAAAGAAATAGTGTGCCGTCCGCGTTAGTCAGACGAGAAAGGAAGCGAGTCATTGCGTTTGGTTGGTATGGTGGCAAGTATTCACATCTTGACTGGCTCTTACCGTTACTCCCTTTCTGCCACCACTATTGCGAGCCATTTGGCGGTTCGGCTGCTGTTCTATTCAATCGAGAGCCATCTCCAGTAGAGACATACAACGATATTGATGGTGAAGTTGTAAACTTCTTTCGGGTTTTACGAGACGATCCTGAACGTTTGGTAAGGGCTATAGGTCTTACGCCCTTTTCGCGTGAGGAATTTGCCATCGCTTGTGAAATTGATCCTGCGCTCGACCCTGTTGAGCGTGCAAGGAGATTTTATGTACGCGCTCGTCAGGTGCGCACAGGCTTAGCCCAATCTGCAACGCTTGGGCGATGGGCTAACTGCAAAAATACGAGTAGATCAGGCATGGCAGGGGCCGTATCTCGCTGGCTTGGTGCAGTTGAGGATTTGCCAGAAATAGCATTGCGACTATTGCGTGTTCAGATTGAGAACAGACCCGCCATTGAAGTGATACGTTTATACGACTCGGCTGATACGCTTTTCTATTGCGATCCACCGTATATTCATGAAACTCGTGGTGATGATAATGCCTATGCTTACGAAATGAACTATGAGGAACATTGTGAATTAGCCATGTCTTTGAACTCAGTTCGAGGTCTCGTGGCCATCTCGGGTTACGAATGTGATTTAATGAATGATCTGTATCCTTCTTCCAGATGGTATAAGAGTGTAGCTCCCTCAAAAACGATACATTCAACAAAAGACAAAAGGACCGAAATTCTGTGGACAAACTATAATCCTAGGACTATTAATCAAAAGACGATGTTTTAAGGAACTATCAATGGATGAACCCAACAAAATACTCTCAGATATTTTAGGATTCGCCTTAGAGCGTATAGATCACCCATTTATCACCGAACCTAACATTCAATCGTTAGTTGAGAGTGTATGCCGGCAAATGAGCAATCGCGCATGCACAAGACTTCTTATGGCTTGCATGTTAGCTAAAATACACCAACCACAAGTTGACCCGCGAAAGCCATATACCGCGATTCGTGGTGATGACGCTTTCTCTGGTCGTTCATATGACGAAAAATATATTACTCGCTTCATAATTGACAATCGTTTACCGCTAAATACAACGACCGCTTTTCTCACCCCTGCTTTCCGTAATTTGGATAAGCCTCTTGAGGTTGATTTGAATTTAGTAGGTAGGCCTGCTTATGTATACAAGGCGACTCTAGAGCTGCTCGACTATACATACCGAGGTAAAGTGTCTGCGAGCGATCTGCTATCTGAAATAGTGCGCGTATTACTGGTAATTCGAAAAGAGAATCAGGAAAGGATAGATTCTCTGCTTAGAGCTCTTAGACCAGAAGACACGTTACCATTATCATCTGAAGAAATCGTGATCCTGATCGATCAACATCTCAAGTGTAAAAATTCCAGTAGATTGCCGGTTTTGATCGTTGCTGCAGCTTACAATGCAATGGAAGAGATAATAGGAGAACGTATATTGCCATTACAAAGTCATAATGCTGCCGATGAACAAACAGGATCTCTCGGAGACGTTGAGGTTTGTCTTGAAAATGACGACCATATAGTAACTGTGTATGAAATGAAAATGAGACGCGTGACAATTGATGACATTAACTTTGCTCTCGAAAAGATCAAATCAGCTCATCACAAGATACACAATTATATCTTTATAACCACTGAGACGATTGATGATAACATCATGGCTTTTGCAGCAGGATGCTATGAAAGAACCGGTGGAACAGAAGTCGCTATTCTTGATTGCATAAGTTTTCTAAGACATTTTTTACATCTTTTTCACAGATCACGAACCAGGTTTTTAGATGCTTACCAAAAACTCGTACTGGAGGAACCTGAAAGTGCAGTCAGTCAGCCGCTGAAGGAAGCATTTCTGGCATTAAGGCGAGCAGCACAAGATAGAGGGGAAGATAGAGACTAGCAGATCGATATGCCTATCTGACGGCTTTGACATACTATGCCTGGTAGGTAGATGCGGTGACTCTCAGTTCTCGATTTTTGGAGGCTTCTCATGACCACCAACCTGGCCGACCTGATCCGCAACATTCCCGATTTCCCCATTCCCGGCATTCAGTTCAAGGATATCACCCCGCTGTTGCAGAACGGTGCGGCGTTCAAAGAGGTGATCGACACGCTGGCGGCGCGCTACGAAGGTCGTGCGCTCGATGCCATCGTCGGTATCGAGTCGCGTGGGTTCATCTTCAGCGCACCGCTCGCGTATCGCCTTGGGGTGGGGATGATCCCGATCCGTAAGCCGGGGAAACTGCCATGGGAGACATTTGCGGTCGAATATGATCTGGAGTACGGAACGAACAAACTTGAGATGCACCGCGATGCCCTGGCGCCGGGTGCCCGTGTCGTCGTCATCGATGATGTTCTCGCCACTGGCGGAACAGTCGCTGCGGCATGCCAGATGGTCGAAATGGCTGGCGCGGTCGTCGAAGAAGTGGCGTTCCTGATCGAACTGACGTTTCTCAAAGGGCGCGAGCGGCTGGCGAAATATCCTTTCTTTTCGATGATTCAGTATTAGTGGCGCTGCGTGGCGATGCGTACGGTCCGACTGTTCCTGGTCGCCTTCCTGCTGGCATCGTGCGCCGCGCCGCAGGTGTCGATTGCGCCACCCACACCCATCCCATCGCCTTCTGCGTCCGCCACGCCCCTTCCGTCCGCCACGCCCACCCCGACGGCCACTGTCACACCGGCGCCGACGGCGACTGCCACGCCCACGCCGACGCCCTCCCCCGCCCCCACGCCAACCCTGACCCCCACACTGCTTCCCACGCCTACACCAGCGCCGGTCCGCGCCGGTCCGCTCCAGTTCGGCGTCGCAGCGCATCTGTTCTACACCGCGCGCCGGTTGCCGTTGCAGCGCGCCAGCGAAGCTGGCTTCACCTGGATTCGCCAGCAGATCCACTGGAAAGACCTGGAAGGTCCGCCAGGTCGTTACGCCTGGGGTGAACTGCCTGCCGTTATCGACGCAGTAGATGCCGCCGGTTTCCGCCTGCTCATCACAATTGTGCGCGCACCAGCGTTCTATTCGCGCGGCACGTATGGTATGCCGGATAAACCAGAGCATCTGGGAAATTTTGTCGAAGCGCTGGTTCAGCGTTTCCCCGGCAGCATCCACGCGATCGAAATCTGGAACGAACAGAACCTGGCGCACGAAAATGGCGGGCGTGTGACGCTCGAAGATGCGGGACGGTATGTTGAACTGCTATGCGTCGCCTATTCGCGGATCAAAGCGATTGATCCGTCAATCGTTGTTCTGGCAGGCGCGCCCTCCTCAACCGGCGTCACCGATGCGCGGATCGCCGTGGACGATATGGTGTATTATTCAGCAATGTACACCTACCGGGACGGTGCCATCCGGGACTGTATGGATGCACAGGCGGTGCATCCCGGCGGCGCGGCGAACCCGCCAGACACCCTCTGGCCCATCAATCCGAGCACGGCGCGCGGCTGGACTGATCATCCCACGTTCTATTTCCGCCACGTCGAGAACGTGCGTCGCCTGATGGTCGCTCATGGTCTGGAGGACATCCCGATCTGGATCACCGAGTTCGGATGGGCGACGCGCAACACGACGCCGGGGTTCGAGTATGGCAATCAGGTGTCGTTCGAGCAACAGGCGGAATACATCGTCGGAGCGATGCGACTGACGGAGGATCAGTATCCGTGGGTCGAAGCGATGTTTCTCTGGAACCTGAACTTTGCCATCCTGCGCGCGCGCAGCGGTCAACCGTTGCACGAGCAGGCGTCGTTTGCCATTCTCAACGCCGATGGCAGCCCACGCCCTGCGTTCCTTGCGATTCAGCAGTATCTCACCGGGGAAGGACGGGGTGGACGTTGAAGGTGGGAAGGTTGAAGGTTGAAGGTTGAAGGTTGAACCCGGTTCTCAGTTCCTGGTTCTCAGTTCCTGGTTCCTGGTTCTTGGAGGCGTACCGTGTGGTCATCGGAAGAACTTGAGCGACTCAATGAACATTTTCAGAACCAACCGCCGGAGGCGCTGCTGACCTGGGCGACGCAGACATTCCACCCTCGCCTTGCGCTCACGTGCAGTTTCAGCGGACCGTCGGGGATGGTGCTGCTGGATATGGTCGCCCGATCAGAGCTTAACATAACGGTTATCTTTCTCGATACCGATCTTCTCTTCCCTGAAACATACGAACTTGCTGCGCTCGCCGAACAGCGCTACGGCATACCGATCCAGCGCCGTCGTCCCGCGTTGTCGCTCGAAGAACAGGATCGTCAGGAAGGACCGCATTTATACGCTCGTGATCCAGATCGGTGCTGTCATCTTCGCAAAGTGACGCCACTCACCGAAACACTGCGTAACTACGACGCCTGGATCAGCGGCATTCGCCGTGATCAGTCGAACACCCGTGCAACGGTTCATCTGCTGGAGTGGAACACACGCCATAACCTGGTGAAAATCAATCCACTCGCATTCTGGAGCGACCGGCAGGTCTGGACCTATATTCATACACACCGGGTTCCGTACAATCCGCTGCTCGACCAGGGGTACCCCAGTATTGGCTGTACTCCCTGCACCCGCCCTGCCAGCGCCAGCAACCCGCGCGCCGGGCGCTGGGTCGGGTTTGCCAAGACCGAGTGCGGGTTGCATACGGGGTGAAAAGGTGTGCGGGCAGAGATGCGGGTTGAAAAGGTGCGGGCAGAGGGAGGTGTGCGGGCTAAAGTGCGGGCTGATGGAGATTGAGAATTTATTCCGCTATCCCGCGCTAGCCGTGTGGCTGAAGCCCTCGGCTAGCCAAGGCGAAGCCCGCCTGCGCGGGCTGTAGCGGATTATTTACTCAAAGACCATAAGCCCTCCCTGAGGGCGTGGCAGGAAGGTGTGCGGGCTGAAGCCCTTTCTGAGAGCGTGGCCGGAAGGTGTGCGGGCTGAAGCCCTTTCTGAGGACGTGGAAGCCCCTGCGGGGCTGGGGTGTGCGTGGGTGGCGGTGGAGGCGCGGGGGTGTGCGGGCTAAAGCCCTTCCTGAGAGCGTGGCCGGAAGGTGTGCGGGCTGAAGCCCTTTCTGAGGACGTGGAAGCCCCTGCCGGGCTGGGGTGTGTGGGTGGGGGGAGGGTCAGGTGTGTGGACTGAAGCCCGTCCTGAGGGCGTGGAAGCCCCTGCGGGGCTGGGGTGTGTGGGTGGAGCGCGGGGGTGTGCGGGCTGAAGCCCTCCCTAAAGGCGTGGAAGCCCCTGCGGGGCTGGGGTGTGCGTGGGTGGGGGGAGGGTCAGGTGTGTGGACTGAAGCCCGTCCTGAGGGCGTGGAAGCCCCTGCGGGGCTGGGGTGTGTGGGTGGAGCGCGGGGGTGTGCGGGCTGAAGCCCTCCCTGAAGGCGTGGAAGCCCCTGCGGGGCTGGGGCATACGCGCGCGAAGGGGATGCAGGTCAAGGTAGACCCTGGTTATATAATTCTCGACTTATTTCCAGCACTTTATGGGCAGGCAAAGCGGGGATATCGGGCGATGGATTTTTGATAATCTCGTCCAACGTTTGAATCAGCGGAACCTCGTGCGGTGGTTGATGGTTTTGAATGGCTGTTTCGATCTCCGTGACCAGAAGATAGCTCAGATACCATATCAACACATAATCCCAGGATGTTGCCCCAAGGTCTTCAATGAAGTAGTTCAGCAACCTCTCCAGCACGGTTTTTACCTTGAAGACATCTAATGCTTCATTCTTTTCGATTTCAGCGAGAGCAAAGTGACTTATCTGACGCCAGAGTTGTTCACCAATCCGGTGAATCTGGCTTTTCCAGCGTTGAGGGACGTCGTAGATCTCTAAAAAAGCCGTCACTCTGGTATAGAAAAGGCTATTATTATTGTTATTGCGCTCTACGATGTACAAATCAGGTTTGTTTCCATCGAATATGACTGCACCATGCGACCGCACAGACTCATTGCGATAGGGTAAGAAAACTTCGCCCAGGGTGCGCCGACGTGGTGAACAACCCCGCCCTTGGAGTGGATCTTTATTGTGGTGTGCTGAATTGCATGCCTGGCAGATGGGGATCAGGTTGTAAGGATGACATGCGAGATGCGGGTACACGCTCTTGGGGAAGTAATGTTCGATGTCGCTGTGGACGTGACCGCGAATAATCGTGATCGGGCGATGTTCATCACAAATGGCACAAACCGATTGCCGGGGATTTGCTTCTTCATACGCCTTGAAGAATTGCTCACGTCCGTACCTGGAGTATTTCCTGGAGTTTGAAGCCAGGATATCAGTAGGGATACCGTTGCTCAATTGATCGTAGAATGCAAGCAGGAATTGTTTCGCCCCTTTTTGATACGCTGGCAAATGTCTGTCATCGGCAAAGCAACATTCTAATGTTTTGTTAAGCTGTCCACAATAAAGGCGTAAAACATCTTGTTGCATAGACTCAACCAGACTCCGG
This sequence comes from Roseiflexus sp. RS-1, assembly GCF_000016665.1. Lineage (NCBI taxonomy): Bacteria > Bacillati > Chloroflexota > Chloroflexia > Chloroflexales > Roseiflexaceae > Roseiflexus > Roseiflexus sp. RS-1. Next base: position 915,358 of record NC_009523.1, on the reverse strand, counting down.
CGCTCACACTGGGTTCCGGTCACAAATGTTTGCAAACCCTCTCTAGTGTCTCTGTGCCTACAAATCCAATTCGCCACACGCATAGCCCGCTGCTGGGACATTTTGCATTTCAGCGCGGTTTGCAGGTCCTGCTCAGTAAAATTGAGCTGGATTTGCACTGCACAGGCTAAAACATCGATTTGCAGACAGGTTATCTGCCATAAATAGTACTTTGTTTCGTGGGCTAGGCGTACTTCGTGGATCATTGCAGAAGCAACTCAATTATGGCAGTCCGACCATTTCACGACGAATACGATATGCCCAATAGCCAGGAGAAACCTGCTTAAGCTTTTCATCCAGGAATTTCCGGCGTTCCGTTGCAGGCTTTTGGTAGGCTTCCCCCAGCCACTGTTCGATCTCGTTCACGCTGTGTTGACCCATTGCATGCGGTGCGTCGAAGACATGCACCATGATGTCGCTGGGGTCTGCGCCAAAGGTCTGGATGGATGGCATACTCATTGTATCAGTCAGCATACCGGAACGTCTTAACACTACCACATCTTCTTTGGGAACATCGCTGAGCGAAATACTGGAATGGGTGGCAATCAGGAGATGACTGCGGTGCGGCTTTCTTTTTCCCGCCAGTATCTGGTGAATCGTGTCTACGATGTGACGTTTCCAGTAGTCGTTGAAGTGTACTTCCGGTTCATCCAGCAGGATCAGCGACTCAACGTCGCCGAATAGCATGAAGAGGCACATGCGTCCGAGAAAACTGCGTTCGCCGTCACTGAGCCATTCCCAGGTGTGAAGAGGACTTGCCTGTTTTTCAGTCTTGGCGCGCTCCAGGAAAAGGTTAACTTTGGTAAGCAACGGCGATTCCTGGCTATACCAGTCGGCCAGTTGTTCAAAAAGCGCTAAGGCGCTGCCATGTTCTTTCAGCAATCTGGCAAATGTATCGGGCTGAAAAACCATCAAGACTCTGCCGCCGCTGCGAATGGCACGGCTGGCATGTTGACCAAAACGCTGCCAGATTTGATTGCGCTCGTTGACGCTGGCATAAGTCAGGTTGAATTGCAGAGAAAACCCCGCCATCCCTTGAAAGTTGACTTGCTTGAGTGCGTTTGCCAGGGGGGATTGCTGTTCTGTTTCGTGATGCAAGAGTAGTCCTGCCAGCGCTACCAGCGCCAGTTGGGCCTGCCGGATGAAGCGAAACTGTGGTGCTTTACCCTCTTGCTTCTCTGTTTGTACCCACGACCAGCCGGTCCGTTCCTGAAGGGTGCGTTCTGCGGCAGTCATTTCTAATTGAACAGGTCGGTCGGAAGCGTTTGCCTGGGGATCGGGTTGATCGTGATCGAGCCACTCGTCTTCACTCCCGGTCGTGTAGGCAATGATGCGCTCAGGTAATAGTTCTGATTCGACAACATCTTTCAGATGTTCATCGTCAGGACTTTCGACGTCGTATGGTGCATCTAACCCGCCAGCGGTGCAAACGAAGTATCTATCCAGAGATTGCATGGCGCCGTCGGGTGTGCGATGGATATTGGCGATGTAGATTTTTTTGTGCCTGTCGCCTTCGCGATAGTATTCCAGAATAAACGGCAGATCGCTTAATTCCTCAAACGAGACGGTAACGCCACGAAAGATGCGCGCCAGCAGACGCAGGACAGTGGATTTACCGGTACCGTTGACGCCAACCAGGAAATCCAGATGATATGGACGCTCTTGATTGTCTTGTGGTGCGCCAGGATCGAAGCGCACATCCAGCTTGCTCAACACTCGATAGCTGTCAATATAGAAACGTAACAGCCTCATTCGTTGCTTTTCTCCCCTGTCCAACGATCATTTGATTCTGCCAGACGATAGAGATTGAGCAGTTGCCCGCTTTCTGGATGTTTCAAAGTAATCGGAACGATTAAGCCCATAGCCTCAAACATTTCCAAAGTCAGGCGCTTCTCGATTTCGGTGCATCCATCAACAGCAATATCGGCGGCCGTGAAGGGACGGGCGGATTCACCATCTTTGAAACCCTCGATAGACTGCCAGATTTCGTACTGCTTGTCGCTCAACGCGCCAAACGGCGTTTGAACATCTACTTTGCCGGGAATGGAGTATTCCGGTGAACGTTGAGGAACCAGCCAGCCAGTCAGTCTATTCATGCGCTGGGCAAGCTCCTGCTGTCGTTGATAGATACCCAGCAAAGTGTCGTGCGGGCGTTTCAATTCGGCGCGGATTTCGGGGGGACGCAGGTAATCATCGGGCTGTAGGGTGTACTTACGCGCTTTCAGCGTCGCTCGTGGGATGGCAACGCCCATCAACTGCGGACGTTCTGTGGCAAACGTAATCATCAGACCGCCAACCGTTTGTTTTTCCGCGCTTCCCCAGCGGATGCTTTGCGCCTGGAAGACATTTGGCGGCGAGAGAGGGTCTTTCTTTTTCAAGCCCAGCCGTTCTCTGACCAACTTTTCTGCATCTTCCACTTCTTCCAGCGGCACTTCTTCCGGCACTGGCGAGGCTTGCGATGCAAACTTCCAGAATGTGCGCTTCTCCTGCTGTTGAACTTCCAGTAGAAACAGGGCAGGTTCTGCCGCCTGGGCAGACGCATCCCCATCTCGCACTTCTGTTCCCTGGGCAGACGCATCCCCATCTTGCACTTCTGTTCCCTGGGCAGACGCATCCCCCTCCAGACCAGTTGTAGCAGCTAGACCAGCCTGCACTTCTGTCCCCTGGGCAGACGCATCCCCCTCCTGCACTTCTGTCCCCTGAGCAGACGCATCCCCATCTTGCACTTCTGTTCCCTGGGCAGACGCATCCCCCTCCAGACCAGTTGTAGCAGCTAGACCAGCCTGCACTTCTGTCCCCTGGGCAGACGCATCCCCCTCCTGCACTTCTGTCCCCTGAGCAGGCAGGTAGCGAACCGAAAGCAACGACACCCCTGCTGCGGGACGGATCAGATACCCCAGCAGGGTGCCGTTTTCGCTAAGCCGCTGAACGGCCAGGGGTATTCCTTCCTGAAACGCAGGCGGTTGACGGAACGCAGTGACGGCTTGTTCCACCAGCGTCAGGTCGTTGGGCGTTTTGGGGTCGGTAGTCAGGTCACGCCCGCGCCCGCTGACGTAGCCATCATAGACCGGATGCAGGAACCAGGTGCATCCTTCCTCCACAGGCTTTTTGTTCTCAATCAGCAGCAGATGGGTAGTGAGTGTGCTATAAGGCTGGAATGCGTCTTCGGGCAGGGTGATGATCGCCTCTAGCGTCACGTCGTCTACCAGACGCTGACGCAACTTCTCTTCAGCACTGCTGTTGCTGAACAGCACACCGCCGGGCGCCAGCAGGGCGGCGCGTCCGTTAGTTGCCAGATGATTGAGTGCCAGGTTGATAAGCGCCGTTTCACTGCGTGTCCCGAAGTCACTCGCGATTTTTTCCCCAAAGGGCGGATTCATTACAATCCGCTCAAATCGCTCGTCGCTCTTGGCCACGCGCAGCGCATTACCCTCGCGGATGTCGCCCTGTTTCTCATGCAATTGCAGGTTGGCGCGGGCGATGCGCGCCCATTCGGGCGAGATGTCCACCCCGACCAAACTGCTGCCCTGACTGTGGATGAGCAAGCCGCCTGAACCACAGGCAAAATCGGCGACGACTTTCTTCGTGGTCTCAGCCAGCGCCGTCATCAGGCGAACGATGTGCCGCGGTGTAGGGTATTGACCACCAGGACGCATGTTGTCCAGGCGGAACAAGATATAACGGTCGAATAGGACGCCTGCGCCGCCAGCCTGCTGGCTGGCTTTCTCCAACTGCTGGCGGACATTGTCCTGGTCGAACTCCTGTGGTACAGAAAGAGCGGGCAGGGATGAGTCGAGTTTGACGCCTTCCTGTTCGAGCAGCAAGGCGGCAGTCTGCTCAATGATTCGCAGGTCGTCGGTGATACCTGCGCGGCGAAACGCTGCCCAGACGTTGTTCAACAACGATGCGATCGACTCTCCTGCCATCGGTCACACCTCCCCTCGAAACGCCGCTGCCAGGATGGATTGTTCTAGCACCTCTATATCACGCAGGTCCTGCGCCAGTAAATCATCCATTGCACGAATTTCTTCGGCGATGTGTTCCAGGTAGGCGACGATGCGGCGTTGTTCGGTAAGACTTGTCGTTGGAACTAAAAAATTCTTAAGTCTTCTTCCAGAAAGATTTGGAATTGCGGTTCGGCTTTCTTCACCTTGATATATTTTGAATAGTTGATAAGCTGCTTTCATCCAGTAAACATAGAATTTAGGATCGGCATCATCGCTTTTACGGCGTAAACGATGGATGTGGTTCTGGTACATGACTAACGGCAACTGGTCTTCCCAGACAGCAGCTCTACCTACATCTCCGCCCTCGCAAATGAGTAAATCGCCTTTTCTGAGCTTCAATCGTTCAATTTCATCTTCTGTAAAATCCATTACATCCACGTCGCTTGTATCTACTTCACCCCATAAGATATTTTTGGTACGAAGAAAAGGTTGTGGATTTCTCCCTTGCCTGCGGCGCGGAGACATGGACGCGCCTTGCTGCAATTCAAACAAATCATCAATAGACTTCCACCCCCACCCCTTTGGCATCTCTCCATTCGGGTTGGGGAACACCTCCGCCAGCGCGGATTCCATCACCTGCGCCAGGTCGCGGCGCATGGCCTGGATGTCTTCGCGCATAGCGCGGGTCTCGCCCAGCAACAGTTCCAGCCGTGCGACGATGCGGCGTTGTTCGGCGAGCGAGTGGGCCGGGTCGTCGGGGTAGGGAATGGGAACTTCGACACTATACAAAACATCACGGTTTAAGCCCGGAATTGCGGCAGATTGTTGTAAGCGGTCAATTTGTTGACTTCGCAAAAATTGGTAAAGAAATTGGGGGTAAAGGATTTCTGGGAATTCATCAATAAAAAATGTTGTATCAATCGGCCAACAAGCTATCTCGCTCCAATTCACTGCTCCAGCAGAACCTTTGCGACCAATCACAATCGTTTGACCTTTTGTAATTGATGTATCATGGAAGCCCACAACACCGTTTGCGCCATAAACAGGCACATTTCCGGCTTTTCGTTGTTTCTCTGATAAGCCCTTGCCATAATTTACAGTTACCAGGGTCTTAAGTCTCTTCCACCCCCACCCCTTCGGTAGTT